>JBFEUX010000086.1:0-10981 GCA_041547255.1 Bacteriovoracaceae bacterium | reverse complement strand
GCTATAAGAGTCAATGTGCTTATATGCTTATGCTTATTAAAATGAAAGATCCAAAAGCCTGGCTTCAGTTCAAGCAAGAATTTTCTAATGTGTCAGATGAGAACTCTTATGCATTTTTTGAAAAGCTAGTTGCCTTCTATAAAGGTGAAAAACTTAAACAAGACAATGTGGTGCAATTGAGACCAACTCAACCAATTGTTAAGAATAAAGAGCCAAAGCAAGAGAAACCTAAGAAAGTAGAGAAAGCAAAGGCAAAAAAAGAAGAAAAGAAAAAACTTGCGAAAAAAGAAGATAAAAAACCCGCTAAAAAAGTAGCTAAAAAGGTTGCTAAGAAAAAAGTAGCTAAAAAGGTTGCTAAGAAAAAAGTAGCTAAAAAGGTTGCTAAGAAAAAAGTAGCTAAAAAGGTTGCCAAGAAAAAGGTCGCTAAAAAGGTTGCTAAGAAAGTAGCAAAGAAAAAGGTAGCTAAGAAAGTAGCAAAGAAAAAAGTAGCTAAAAAAGTAGCGAAGAGCACAAGAAAAAAAGCAGCTTAATCTATGGCACGTTGTAAATACTGTAATACAGAGATCACCTGGTTAAAAGAAGGTCGTAAAAACATTCCCGTCGAAGCAGACGGGAGTAAGCATGAATGTGAGAACTATAAGAAAGCTAGAGACTCTTACCGAAAAATGGATCCTTCCGAAATTGATCCTGAAATCCTTAAGCAATACCAAGAAAATATGAATAAAGCAGTTAAAGGCAAAAAGTAATTTCGCGCCGGCGCGAAAAAACATAATCATGTGCAATATATTTCGCACGAACAGTGCAAATTATTTCTACAAAGTGCATTACACTCTTTTAAAAACAAAAGTTTAAGTATTCATTCATTAAATACGTCTTTGCATTTATAAACTCTGGAGGTGAAGATGAATTTAAAAGATTTGAATGATTGTCAGTTGATTATTAGTCTTAAAAAATGTGTCGAAGACGAAAAGAAGATCATTGCTCTTGTTATTGAGCACTTGGAAGAAGTGGAACGAAGGAAACTTTATAGTGAGTTAAAATATAAAAACTTATTTGATTATTGTATGAAAGAACTTGGATATTCTCATGACCAAGCTTACCGAAGAATTAATGCCATGAGACTCTCTAGAAATATTCCATTGGTTAGGAAAAAGTTACAACAGGGCGAATTAAGTTTAAGTAATATTAATATGCTTAGTGCTCATTTAAAAGATAATGACATTACTGAGAAACAACAAGAAAAGGTTGTAGAGGCCATCACAAATACTTCAAAGAGAGATTGTAGTATGATTCTGGATGAACTCTTGCCTAGAAGGTCTAAACCTAAATCTGTTTCCATTAGAGTATCGATAGAATTATATGAAAAATTATCTGTTGTTATGGAAGATTATGGAGTTGATGCTGAAGGTGCATTAAAGCTGTTATTAGAATTCAATGAAAAAAGAAAAATAATTACAGAAAAAGTAAAAAAAGGAAGAGCAGTTGGAAAAAAACGATATATCCCAAAGTCGGTCAAGCTTACTGCTTTGAAGCGGTCTAATGGAAAATGCCAAAATTGTGGTTCTAGAGAAAAATTACAATTTGATCATATAAGGCCATATGCGAAAGGAGGTCAAAGTAAGCTTGAAAACATGCGGATACTTTGTAGAAATTGCAATCTTAGAGAGGGGATAAAAGTATTTGGTCTTAAGAAAATGAAGCGCGCCGGCGTGGAAAGAGGCTCATAGCTTTTTGACTAAGAATATGCCGTCACGAACTGGTAATAACGTTCCATAGAGATTATCACGACTTGCTATAAAGTCATTTAATTGTTGAATGCTTTGGGTAGAGCTATCTTGAGCTGCTTCTAAAACTTTTCCGCTCCATAAAACATTATCAATAACGATAATGCCATTGGAAGAAAGTCTATCTAGGCAAATTTTTAGGTAATTGAGATAATTTTCTTTATCTGCATCAATAAACGCAAGATCTATTTGTTCATCGATTTGGTGGATAGTATCTAATGCTGGGCCGATGAGTGAGATGATTTTATCTTTATGACTCGAGCGATTCCAAAATGATTTTGCAATTTTAGTCGTTTCAGTACTTATATCCAAGGTATATATTTTTCCACCTTGAGAAAGATTTTCGGCCATAGCAAGAGCGCTGTAACCTGTAAAAGTACCAAATTCTACGATTGTTTTCGCTTCAATCGATCTAATTAAAAAACCTAAGAATGAAGCTTCCATTTTTCCAATGAGCATTTGTGGTAGCTCTACATTCTCATTGGTGAATTTCTCTAATTCATCGAGTAGGCTTGAAGGAACATTGCTTTTTGAGATCGCATATTCTTCTATTTTAGGATCGATGAATTGCATACTTTTCCTTTTGTGCAAAAATATTATTTAAGAGCTTCTTGTACTAATTGAGATGCACGCTTGCCATCAAACTTACCTTTTATTTGTGGAGATAATTCTTTCATAACCCCACCCATATTAGGAGAATCTAACTTTGCTTTGATTTCATTGATGATGGCAACAACCTCAGCTTCTTCCATTTGCTTGGGAAGAAAATCCTCTAAAACCTTTACTTCCGCAAGGATTTCATTGTATTGCTCACTTCCTTCAGGATACATACTGAGTGAGTCTTTGGTTTTCTTAGCATGGGAAATAACAATATCTTCTTCAGCGACTGGTTTTTTACTGGTATCGTTCTCAATAAATAGTTTTTTTAGGTAACGGACGACATTTAAACGAGTTTTATCTTTGGCCTTCATGGCCGCCTTGATTTCTTCACTGACTTTATCTTTTAAGATCATATCTTCCTCTTTGGTTTCAAAAGTTTAGGCCATTTTAGCGAAAATATATTAAATAGCAAAGAAGAGCTATAATGCAATAATTACCCATACTTATTGCCAATCTGGAACTTAGCGCTTAAAACACTTCCCATGATTCATAAGTCCAAAATTTATAAGGTAAAACTTAAAAGAGACCTTGTTCGTAAAATTAACCAAGGTAATCCCTGGATATTCGAGGATGCTCTTGTCGATATTCCAGATGCTCCAGCAGGGAGTATTTGTAAGCTATTGGACAAAAAAAATAAGGTTGTGGCATTTGGTTATATTTACCCTCAAAGTCAATTATGTTTCCGTATTTTGGATGTGAGGGACAAAGTTCCCAATGAAGAGCTGGTTAGAGAGCGTATTGAAAATGCGATATCCATTAGACGCCCGCTCTTGACTGCTGATTCTAATTCCTGCCGTCTGATCAATGGGGAAGGAGATTTACTTCCTGGCCTTGTGGTAGATGTTTTTAATAAAGTAGCGGTCTTGCAATTGGATGGGCCAGGTCCCATGGGATTTTATGATCGAAAAAAGATTGCAGAGTTTCTTTATGAGATTCTAAATTTAGAATGTGTATTTTTTAAAGCACGTCACAATTCGGAGCAGGAAAGTGAGTTACTGATTGGCGAGCTCAAATCGCAACAAGTTGAGTTTCTTGAAAATGGAGCGAGCTTTTCCTGTGATGTAATAAAGGGACAAAAGACGGGCTTCTTTTTGGATCAAAGGGATAATCGTTTTTTAATTAGAAAGTATGCTAAAGATCTTTCGGTGTTAAATATGTTTAGCTATACAGGTGGGTTTTCGATTAATGCCGGTATTGGTGGAGCAAAGATGGTCACCAGTGTGGATATTTCCAAACCAGCATCTGAAAATGCCGAATTAAATTGGAAACTTAATGATTTACCTGCTGTACATGAGGCAGTAGCGGAAAACTGCTTTGATTTTATTCAAAAGGCCATGGACCAAAAGAAAAAATGGGATATGGTTATCGTTGACCCTCCTTCATTTGCACCTTCACAAAAAACCTTGGATAAAGCAGTTAATAGTTATGAGAAGGTTTTCACAGAAAGCTTAAGACTGGTGAGTAAGGAAGGCTACTTTGCTGCTTCTTCATGTTCTAGCCATATCACTCATGAAATGCTGTTAGAGATCTGTCAAAATGCCATTTCCAAGGCCCGTAGACGAGCCAGAGTTCTCTATATTGGAGGTCAGGGGACTGATCATCCATTTCCTTTGGCGCTTACAGAAATGCGCTATTTGAAGTTTTTTCTATTTCGTATTTATTAATATCAGAGAAGAGTCGCAATTGAGACGATAGCTATTATTAGCTCGTAAATACCCTCTAATTTGCGTTGCGATGCGTGAGAATAAATTATATAGGGACAAAAGGCCATATCTTGATAGGGGCAAAATGCCCCGTTTCTTTTTTGGCCCCAGTAAACTTCTTCGAGATTTCATAGACTTATAAATATCCAAACTTGGCACGGCTCCTGCATTACTAGTATTCAAGTTGATTGGAAGGATTCTTATTCCTATCTCAAATCATACCCCCGATTCACTGTGAATACATTGAATCTCCCGACCGACACACCACACACATTTCTTGTTCTTCCAATCAACTTTAATTTGAACAAAAAATCTGGGTGTTTTAATAAGTAAATTTAGTGATAAGTTCTTGGTGCTCTGGAAAGGCATTCGCCAAGCTTCCACGTTCCGCCAACTCAAAGTCTTGAAAATCAAACCCAGGGGCCACAGTACAACCAACCAGAGAAAAATCGCCTAAGGAGTGCGAGGCGAACCAATGGCCAGCCTTAACCGTGTATTGAAAGCTCTCTCCGCTGATAAGATCTCTTCCCAGTGTGGTTCTTATTATCTTTCCTTCAGGGGTAATTTCAACAACCTCAAGGGGGTCACCATGATAAAAATGCCACATTTCATCGGATTTAATGCGATGGAAAGCTGAAATCTCTCCTTGTTGTAATAAAAAATAAATGCCAGTTGAGCTAGAGCGCTTTCCCGTAAAACTGATAAATTCTGCACTAAGGGAGCTGCGATAAGTCTCCACAAAGGCGCCCCCTTCGGGGTGCTTTTGCATCTTCAAATGTTGAATGATTTGTTCTGCCCGCATAGATAAAATTAATTAATATTATATTTCCCTTCAAATGTTTGCACTCTTTTGTCTTTAGAAAAATTTTAGCATAAGCATAATCATTAGTTAAATAAACTAAAGGTTTTAGTGACAAATTCTTATGGCAGAAATGCCAAAGTTTTTAAATACAAGCAAAATGATACTTTGAGATTTCGAGGGGTTGTTGCTCTATTAGGAGCTTTATATGATTGGATTTATAATCTAGTTAACTAAACTTGCGTTAAATACGTCAGTTTCAATCTTTAGACTTCAAAAGGTATCGTCTTAAATGCCCTCTAAATGAGGGCATTTCATTGTCTATAGAAGGTATTTATTTACCGCTTTGTGCTTTACTTAAAACTTGCTGACAGCGAGTATTTTCCTGCTCAATAATACGTAATTTCTTAAGCACTCCAGGGAGCAAATCCTCGTCATCAATAAAGTCATGTAATTCGCTTTGCTTATCTTTAGAACAAAACTTTGGCCCAATAACAGCAAAAGTCGCGGCCACATGGCTGTCCTTATGTGAGTTGGCATATTTCATATCATCGAAGAAACGATCACTATACTTTTTCCTAAGCTCAGCTTGATGTCTTGGGAATAGACTGTATAAAGCCGTCCGCAATTGCGAGTATGAGTATTGGCTTTTTGCTTTTAAGTACTCTTTAATCCAGTTTTGTTTGGTAGACCACTCTGGCATTGCAGCTGTTGCGGCAATATACATCTTTTTACCTAAGCTAGATTTATCTTTTTTTGCCTCGGCATCGGCCAGCTTCTTGGCCCCTGGATAACTAAACGAATTGAGCGTGATGATGAGACCCCAACGCTTATCTTGATCAATTTTAAATTTAGCAAATTTAGTTTTCCCAGCTAGTATGCTTACAAGTCTATCTAATGCTGATTTTGTTGTGGCCGTATTCACAAACCCTTTATAAAGAATTTTTTGCAGCTCAGATCCGCCTTTGGCCCTAACGAGAAGTTTCCAAATTAAATTTTCAAATTGTAAATAAAGTTTTTCTCTCTGCTTTGGCGAGATTTGGTCATAATAAGCATAAAAGAGGATACTAGGTGAGTTCGAGCCTCTTCCGTATATAGTTGCAAGTAAGTTTTCTAAGATGATAAAGTTTTTCTCTCTTGGAAGTGACTTTCTGAGTATGTCTGCATATTTTCTATAACTATATTGTCCGTAGTAGACCATATCCCATAAGCTTCCCCAAGCAAGTTGCCGTAGGAAGTCATCTGAGATTTTTCCGATATAGCTTTCAAGGGTGTTTAAGGTCTTTTTATCCAATTGAACCATAACGTAGTCATGATCTTCATAGTTAGGATAAACAACATCTGGACAGTTGGCACCCACGAGCTCAGGAACTTGTGTCGTTTCTCCGTTTAAGTTTACCTTCTGAGTTTTCGTTGTGACAAAATTACCACCTTTTCTGTTAACCAAGGCAACTTCAAAACTATGGGGTCTAATGTGATAACTATCTTTAGGAGCCGTTTGGCTAACAGTAAAAGTTTTTATTTTTCCCATATCACAGGTGAAATTGGCGGCGATGGTATTTACTCCCGTAGTCTGTAACCATTTTTTCTGCCAAGTCCCAAGCTTTTGTCCTGAACCTTCTTCTAAAGCACCCATAAAGTCTTTCAATTCAGTATTGGTATTGGCATGTCTTTGAAAGTAAATCTGTAAACCTTTTTTAAAGCCGGCATCTCCCAATTTATAATGAATTTGTTTTAAGCTTGAAGCTCCTTTTCCGTAGGTAATCCCATCAAAATTAGCAAAAGCTTGAGTGGTATCAGGCACGACTGCTTCAATAGGGTGAGTGGTGACTAACTGATCCTCCCAATAGGCCCAGCGTTTTGTGCCGTTAAAAGATTGCCAAGCTTCATTCTTGAACTCAGTGTTGCGGCTTAGGCCCAGGTTGGCAATATAGGTCGCAAAACTTTCGTTCAGCCAAAGGTCATTCCACCAATTCATCGTCACTAGATTTCCAAACCACATATGGGCCATTTCGTGAAAGATAACATTGGCCAGTCTTCGTCTTTGGGAGCGTGGCTTGATTCCTCGTCTGACATAACCTTCCTGGAAGGTAACTGCGGCCACATTCTCCATCGCACCAGCATTAAAATCAGGTACAATTAATTGGTCATACTTTTTGTAGGGGTAGGGATAGGCAAAGTACTCATCCATAAACTCAAAACTCTGGCGAGTAAAAGTAAACCAATCCTTAACCTTAACGTATTTCTTTAGAGTCTGTCTTACAAATAAACGACTTGGGTATTTGGCCGTTTTGTCCGTGAATACATGGTAAGGCCCAGCATGTAAGGACCAAATATAGGTACTAAAATAAGCACTTGTAGGGAAGTTCCAAAGAATATGATTACCTTTTTTAGTTGTTTTATTTTCGTACGTTGAAGTGACTACCTTCCAAGACTTAGGTGCCAGCACTTGCATAGTATAAGTTGCTTTCAAGTTAGGTTGATCAAAACAAGGAAAAACTTTATTGGCATCATATGGTTCTAGATCAGTGTAGGTATAAATTCTGCCATCTTCTTCATCTACAAAACGATAAAAACCACTTCCATGGCGACTAAATTTTTGAGTAAATGCGATTTCAATTTTATTATCACCAACTTTTAGATCGTTTTTATTTATCAAAAGATAGTGATGGTTATAATTGGCCTTTTGAATATGATTATTAACAGTCAAAGAATCAATTTTCCCGTCGTGAAAATCAATTCGTAAATCGGCTTTATTATCTTTCAAATCGAATTGAATGGTTGAGATACCCTTATAGCTTTCTGCTTTTTCGGAAAGATCAAAGTAGAGATTGTAGCGTACCTTACTCACACGTTTGGCACGAAATATCGCCTCTTCCTTAGTTAGGACAGCTGCATCGGTTTGCTTGAGACTTGGTCTTTTAGGGCCACTAGCACAACTTAGTATGCTTAAAGCAATGATACTTAAAAGCAGAGTTGTCATTTTTTTTATCAACATAGATCAATCCTTTTTATATTTTTTGCAAGATTCTAAACGTGCCACCCAAGTGTGTAAAGGTACGTCGAAGCTTTTTGGTGGCGACAGCGCGTTATGATGCTGCAGTGCCGTTACCAAAAGGTGCCTGGCACCTTTAGAAAAAGGAAAGTTGGTCACCCAGGATAAATGAGTCAAAGCTCATATTCTGTGTGGTCAAGATATCGTCAGCGATAGGTTTAAGCTGTTTTTCTATATAATGTTGGTAGTCGAAATTGCGAGGTGAATTGTTGATGGGCTCAGGGCCATCTTTGGTGATTACATAACTGACTTCTTTCAGCCGATAGGGGCCAGTATGATTGACTTTTAATGCGGCCTTAACATGTACGGGAATATTTTTTGTATATTCTTCGGGGGCCTTAGAAAGCCTTTTGGTGTAGACAAGTGAGTCGTCGTATAGACCAGCCTCTAAGTTTTTTATATAGCTTTTGATAAAGTCTTCAAGCGCTTCTCCTGCAAAAAACTTCTCATACAGTTCTGCTTGAAATTGTTTGGCCAGTTGGGTCCAGTCTGAACGCACAAATTCCATGCCTTTGAATTCTAATTGGCCGTTCGCCATACCAGCATAACGTTTTTTCGCCGTACCTTCACCACTGCGGGCAGGAGAGAAATAAATCTGATCATAAAATTTTTCAAATTCACATTCTAATTTAGATTGCACTTTAAATTCATCGTTTAACATACTTTCAAGAAAGTCATTAAGGTCATTTGCCAGTTGCCTACAAACCTCTTCATCAGAATTAGGCATTTTTACAAAGATAGAATCGGTATCGCCATATAGAACTGTGAAACCTCGATTCTCAAAAAACTCCATAGCTGTTTTTAAAATCCAATGGCCCGTTGTAGTAATCGCAGAAGGTAAGTCTGCATGATAGAAGCGGCATCGCGAGGAACCCATGACACCATAAAAACTATTCATCAGAATTTTTACCGCTTGCGAAAGAGCTGTATCTTTTAATTCTTTGGCCTTTGCTCTGGCCTGCATAAGACGTGCGATAATCTCTGGGAGTATATGTTCCTCTTTTGCGAAATGATATTGTTTGGGGGTGCTAATATAATCTTGTCCGGCCATAATCCTGGAATAGGGATCAATATGAAAGGTCATAATGATAGAAGGATAAAGGCTTTTAAAATCAAAAACTGCGACATTATGATGTCTGCCGACTTTGGGTTCAATGACCATTCCTCCCGTACTGGCATCATCTCGAGTGATATCTATACGGTTTGGCGCCACATATCCTTTCCGATGCAGTTTCGGTAGAAATACGTGATCAAAGGCCGCAGTTGAAACAGGTAAACGTTCTAATAGAAGTCCTGAAATTTTAGTACGTGTGACTAAGAGCTTAAAAATACCCAATTTGTTAAAGATATCGGTGACTAGTTTACAGTCTAATAAATTGTATTTTGCTAGTGCTGGTTTATCTTCACGAAAACGTCGTTCAATTTCAGAAACTTTGCCGCTATCAGAAGCGATATCTTTTCCTGTTCCCAGCACAGCACTGGCCACGGTTTCTAATTTGAAGTTTTTATAATTATAAAATGCTCCTCTTAATACAGGAGGTCCATCTAACACGACACGCCCGTAGGTCTCAGCAAAGAAACCAATACCTTTTTTTTCGTCTAAATTGATGGGCAGGTTCTGTCTTCCTAGGTTAAATTCAATCTTATTTTCCAGACATTTTTTTTCTAAAAATTTAAGATCAAAACCAATAACATGCCAGCCTATGATTAAATCGGGGTCCCATTCTTGTACTAATTTAAGAAACTCTAACAGGATTGCCCGTTCTGATTGGTAATAGGTGAGAGTCTCGGAGACAACTTTATTTTCTTCGGCCAGCATTAGGACTTGTTGCTTAATAGAATGATCTTTTTCAAAATACAGACCAATTGAATAAAGTTCCCCGCCAACACCAGTTTCAATATCTAAAGATAGGGAGCTTAATCGTGTATGTGCTCTACTGGGACGGATCTGCGGGGAGATAAAAACGTTTAGTCCTTTTTGCTTATTACATTCACCTGTAAATTCAACTTGGGCATTAATAAAGCGTTCCATGAGAAAACGTTCGGTAGGTAGGATATCCATCTCAAAAGTTCGAATGCCTTTTTGAGTGCAATAGTCCCTAGCAAGTGAGAGATCTTTATACTTATTTAAATAAACGGTATCAACGTCTTCATGGGAAAAGTTTTTTAGTCCACCCGACTTGCGTTCATAAGAAAAATGAGAAGGATTAAACTCAGCATCTTTTTTTATAAAGAAGACAAGCTTTTGAGCAGGGAAAACTAGCTTGAATGCTCCAGAATCACTGGTACCAAAAAAACTTAATTCCAGTCCTGTCGCCGTGTCTCTAAAGTGCGAAGTTAGTATATACCCATTATTTATCATGGGGAGATAATAAAGGTGCCACCGAAGAGTGTAAAGGCACTCTTTGGCCTTTTGGTAGCGACGCTGCGTTAATTAGTGGTCGTGATCATCTTCTTCCATATTCGCTTCTTGCGCGTTAGGATTTTCAGTTTTTAAGACTTCCTGTGAATAATCAACCCAGTCTTTGATCATTTGTAATTCATCTTTTGCGAGTTTGGCCTCGGAATGCATGATAGTATAACTCCATAAAGGCATTTCACCTTCTTCTATTTCTTCCCAGATTTCGTGTACAAGTTTAAGTTGAGGCTTCTGTTTTTTGCTTTGGAAAGGAAAGTCATTACTAAAATCTAAATGTTCCCGTGCCTCCTCAATATGATTATCCATTAGTTGTTTCACACCCGGAATTTTGTAGTACCAAGGATATTTTGTTTGATCACTATGGCAATCAAAGCAGGCCCTTTTAAAAATAGGTTTAATCTCATTAACGTATCGCTCATTAATCATATTGTTGCCATTCCCATCCATCGCAAATCCGATACTAAAGCCTAGGCTACAGGTGAGAACTAATAAATACTTTAAATGACGCATAGTGTACTCCTTGTCCAATTAACACTCACAATGTCATAATATTAAGATATT
>JBFEUX010000106.1:0-9453 GCA_041547255.1 Bacteriovoracaceae bacterium | reverse complement strand
TTTGAGGCAGTTGATGATTATAATGCCAAAAGTTCGACTCGTCTAAAAGATCAATTAATCGATCTGGAAAAGCAACTCAATCAAATTGCTTTGTTAAACTCCAATACTAAATTTATTACGACCATCTTAAAGCAAAACGAACTGATCGAAGCATATTTTGAATACAGTAATCAAAAGATACAGAAACTGGTAAGTTTTGCTAGTAAAGAAAAAATGGCCATCTTATATAATTTTGACCCTTCTTTGTATCAGGATAAAAAATGGCTGCGGATTGAAGATAAGCTTTTCTTGCTAAAAAAAGTAAATGGCCAGTGGCTAGGGCTGATGATGGGCTTTTCCAATGTGTTTGCTATGGAAGAAAGTGCATTATTTAAAAACACTTATGTTTTCACAAATACTGCAGCTGAGAATGTTTCCCAACAACTGGTCGAGCTCCTAGAGAATGAGAACCGTTATGGCCAATCCTTTTTATATGAGGATGATAAAGAATATGTGGTAAGTGCGAGGAAGATAAACGAGCAAGTAGTGCTTATCACTGAGACTGATTATAATAAAGCATTGTTTGCCTCTGCTGTATTAAGAAAGCGCTCTCTTTATTTTGGCGTGCTGGTCGCGGGCCTTGTTATTATTTTTGCTCTGGTTTTCTCTCAGGTTTTTTCTCGTCCAATTAATAAATTAAGCAAAACAGTGGCCGAGTTTTTAACTTCTGATTTTAAGGCCAGATCCAAGGTAAAGACCAAAGACGAGATTGGCTTCTTGGCCAGCTCCTTTAACCAGATGGCCAACGATATCAATAAGTATATGTTAGAGATGGAAGAAAAACTTAGATTGGAAGAGGAATTAAAAACTGCAAATCTAGTGCAATCGCAGTTTTTTCCCAAGAAAACATATAGCAGTGATAAATTGGATATTCATGGTTATTATACTTCGGCCACAGAATGTGGTGGGGACTGGTGGGGCGTTCTGGAAGGAGAAGCCTGGAATGTTTTGATTATGGCCGATGTTACCGGGCATGGAACTCCTGCTGCCTTGATGACAGCGGTCTTACACAGTAGTTTAAATTCTTTGCGTTTTCTCGCAAAAACAGATCCCGCTTTTTTAAGTGATAGTGCCAAGGTTATGGATTTTTTAAACAAAAGTTTCTGTAGTTCTACCACTAGCTTAAATGCCACGGCCTTTGTCTTGTGTCTTAACCAACAAACTAATGAGACCAATTATTGTAATGCCTCACATAATCCTCCCTTCTATTTACCAATTCATAAAGGCGAGGTAAGCAAGGAAGATATTGTGCCATGGCTGGAAAATATTGGAGCTCGTTTAGGAGAAAAACCTGACCATACATATCATTCAGTGATGAGTAAGTTAAATGCTAAAGACAAAGTTATTTTTTATACGGATGGCCTTTTAGAAGGAGTTAATCCAGAAGATAAGCCTTATGGGCAGAGGAAGTTTTTGAAATTACTGCTAAGTGAGCAAAATAAAGCAGTTGATGTTATAATAAATGATATAGTGGAGAATTTCTATCAGTTCACACAGAACGCTCCATTAAAAGATGATATAACCCTTGTTGGATTAGAGTTTAAATAATGGAAGTATACAAAACCAAAAACATATCAGATGAAGATATTCGATCCATTGATTGTTTGGATTTTGTATCCAGTAAGAATGCCCCTAATTGGCTGTATAAAGGTTCGTTGATAGAGCATTTGAAAAACATTCCAAACTGTATTAAAAATTTTGTGCCTCTTTCTTATTATGAGCATAAACAATTTAAGACCATCGATTTTTTGGGTAAGCCTACCGTATCTTTGCGTTTTAAATTAGAAAATACTGAGCAGGTCACGGAGCGAGTTAGAGATGCTCTTGAGGGAGTTAATTTCAGTCACAGTTTTGGCGATCTCAAACGCTATATTTTGACTGTCTGTGTAGAGCTTATACGTAATGGAATTATCCAAAATCTTCAACACAACAAATCCGAAATAATCAGTTTGGATATTCTAGAAACTGATGAGGATGTACTTATTCGCGTGACCGATGGTTTTGGCAATTTAAATTGCGAAGATATCACTTCCCGCTTAAAAGCAATTGCCATTAAAGGTGAATATGAGCGTAAAGAGTATGGGGCAGGTATTGGGATTTTTATGGTTGTTAACTCCGTTGATAGCATTCAATTTAATGTTGAGAGTGGGAAGAAAACAGAAGTCATTTGTCATATGAATAAATATAAACGTTTAAAACATTTTAAAGAAAAGGAAACTGCCATTTTTTTTGGTAAAAGGTAATTTATGTCTAGTTTGGAAATTAAAGTGGAGATCTCTGGTGATCAGGCCCTCGCAAAGTTAATTGGACAAATAAACGAAGATTCCGATTTATCCGCCTTGGAAAATATTACGGCCAAAACATTAATTCTCGACTTGAAAGAGGTTAGCTTGATTAACTCTTGCGGGATTCGCGAGTGGGTAGAGTTTCAAAATCAACACTTTGATTTTGAGCAAGTGATATATGAAAATTGCCCACAGGTTATTATCGAGCAAATGAATATTGTGGCAGGTTTTATACATAAGAATGGTAAGATTAAAAGCTTTTATGCTCCCTACTTTAATGAGTTCACGGACGAAGAAGTAAAAATTTTATTAACTCCTCAAGAAGTTGTTGATGGAAAGGCCCCTGTAAAAAAAGATGCGGAAGATAGGGAACTGGAGTTTGATGAAATTGAAGCGCAATATTTTAATTTTTTAAATAAATAATGAGGTAAATTTGGATACTAAAGCATTTGATCATTTACAAAATCCGATCTTGCTAGTTAATAAGCAAGGCGGGCTTGAGTATTTCAACTTTGTTTGCTCCACTTTTTTTAAGATGTCGCCACGTAAATTAAAGGCCATCTTGAAATTTACCGAACTGGTACAAACTGATAACTATGACTTAGTGGAAAATATTCAAAAAGTTTTGATCTCGGGTAATCCACTTGTCAGCCCTGAGCTTAGTTTTGCTGCTGGGGAAAATACTTACACTTCAATTTTAAAGTTTATACCGTTTGAAGATAAAGTTCTGGTTCACATCCAGGATTTTTCTATAGAAAAACAACTGCATGAAAAATATAAAGAGCAGATTCTAGAATTGCAATCAACTCACGAGCAGATTGTAAAATCTGAGAAATTAACATCGCTAGGGGAGCTGATTGCCGGTATCTCTCATGAAATAAGTTCTCCTCTTACGGTGGCGGGTGATACCTTATATGTCATGTCTCAAAACTTACAGCTTAAAAATTATGAGGCCGCAAGCAAAGACCTGCAAGAGTTAGAGCAAGAATTTAGACGCATTAAACAAATTGTTGCCAATATGCACTCTATGTCCCGTAATAAGGACGAAGATCTCGCTGTCATCGATTTGCAAATTGTGCTGGAAAAATCAGTTGATTTCATAAAAGAATTAGGCATCCTTACTGATATTGAATTAGATTTACAATTAAATACTGCTTTAATTTTGGCCAACGAAGGTAAGTTACAACAGGTTTTTATTAACTTTTTGAAAAATGCTGTTGATGCTCTTGCAGATAGCAAAGAGAAAAAAATTGAAGTTCGTTTGGAGAGTACAGAAGAGAGTGTACTTGTTCACTTGATCGATAATGGGGTCGGGATTCAGGATGCTGATAAGATTTTTGACATGTTTTATAGCACCAAAGAATTGGGGGAAGGCACAGGGCTTGGTCTCACCATTAGTCAAAAAATAGTTGAATCTTTTCATGGCTCAATATCGATAGCTGACTCCAAAGTGGGAGCGCATTTTATTATAGAATTTCCTAAGTTAGAATTAGAAAGTTTTACAAGCAGTAATAGGTATTTTACCGGTGAAGTAGAAGTTGAAGATTTAAAATTTGTAGTTTATGCAGAAAATATTGATTATTTAAATACGGTCTATCAGCATTTTTTGGGCAAGCCTATTGTTTTAATTCTTACTAGTGAAAAAAACCGTGTCTCAGAAATTTGTGAATCCTATATGGCAGACTATGTTGTGCATCTCTTAGGAGCTCCTTTAAATGATAACTGCAAAATTTTTAATTTTGAAAGTAAGAGCTTAGATGACTATATAAATAAGATTGAGGAGGTGATTAGTGGCAGTTAATCGCTCAACTGATTCTTACTCAATTTTACTTGTTGAGGATGAAGAAAAAATAGCCAAGATTCTGATGACCTACCTGGAGCTTTATCCCAAGTTCAATCGGATTGTATGGGCCAGAGATGGAGTGGAGGCCATGCAAAAAATACATAATCAGGAATTTGATTTAATTATCACTGATCTGATCTTGCCCAAAAGAGATGGTATGACCTTTTTGGATACCATAAGAAAGATTCCAAAGTTCTATAAGCAAAAAGTAATGGTTGTTTCAGGTTGTATGACTGCTGACTTAACTCTTAAATGTGTAAAGAGAGGAGTTAAGCATATTATTGTAAAACCTTTTACGGCCCGTCAGTTATTGCTTAAATCCATTCGTTTTTTAAAAGCAGAAGCGGATCCTAAAGCGACTGTGGATGAGATAATGGATAAAATGACTCGGAAATTTTTGATTAAAAATATCGACGGCAGTGATGGTAATAATGATGGTGATGATGACATCGCTAAGTTAGAATAATTATTGAGTTTTCTTCCTTCTTTCTTGCTATTTTTTTTAAAAACCAATATTATTTTTAGGTGGCATGCAACTAAAGTTTGCCTTAAAAAAATAGGCTTTTATGCAGGAACAATCAACAATTCAATATCGGCCCTTTGACTCGAGTAAAGTTTTTATTTTAACTAAAAAGAAAAAAGACTTGCAGGAGCTTGAGTCACAATTTAGCTCACTTGGCATAAAGGCAAATGCTTTAGATGTTACTCAGTTGAATCGCAGTGAAAAGCGCTATTTATTACTTATCCAGCAACAAATGCTGCCTAATTTGGAACCATCTGTTTTTGAAGATAAAATCAAGTTAAGGTATTTTGTTTTTAGTTATTCCGATGGTGATAAAATTGAGACTGATTTTGATTTGGAAGATCATTTAGTTCTTCCTCTTGCTGCCAATGATGTTCGCTCGCTGGTACGTTATTGTAGTATGAAAGACCAAATGGAACAATCTTTACAGGATTCACAGGAAAAAATAGAAAACCAACAATCGGTTATTGCCTTGGGAAATTATGTTGGTTCTTTGGTTCATGACTTAAATAATCTCACCACAATTACTATGTCTTCTCTTGAGGCCATCCGGGGTATAAATAATAAAGATATTAAAAATGAACAAATTGAATTTTTAGTGGATAAAGGGCTTAAAGGCTCACTGATGTTAAAGGCGTTAACGACTCGCTATAGGCGTTTTTTAAAGAGTAAAAAATTTAATGAGTTGCATATATCTTCGCTGCAAGCAATTATAAACGATGCCTTAGAGTTTTTAGATACTGATCTCAATAGACACAATATTCAAACAATTGTCGAAGTGGGCCATCAGATTAAGATAGAGACAGATGAAATCGTTTTTGTGCAGTCTTTAGTGAATATTATTTCTAATGCAATTTATGCTATAAAGGATCTGCCAGAAAAATGGATCAAGATTAAAGTACAAACCACCGTAGATACAGTTTCTTTGCTTATTGTAGATTCTGGAAAAGGAATTGATGATCAAGTTGCGGACAAGGTCTTTGAACCACTGTTTACCACCAAACCCGAAGGAGAAGGGTCAGGTTTTGGGCTTAGTTTTTGTACACTTGAATTAGAAAAATTAGGCCTTCGTTTAGAATATATTCCTGGTAAACATACTACATTTGGAATTCAAATACCTTATGCTAAAATAATAATGGCATGAGACTCTTTTTTTTATTTTTTCTAATCTCTTTTTTACTTATCGAGCAAGTGAGCGCGGCTGGCTATTTTGCAGTAAATAACCTTTCAATGCGTATGGAGAATTTGCATTTTGATGAAAACTTAAATGCCGAATTTCAGCGCGAGAATGCTATTGGCTTTGGTGCAGAGTTTGGTTTTTTTCTTACTAACTCAGCAGCTTTAGAGTTGGGCTTTATGGCCAGTAAATTTAAGAGCTATGAAATCCAAGGTAATACTCCCAGTAATTACACAGCAAAAGTAGATGGAAGCTTTAGCGCTGTTACGATTGGCATGCGATGGTACTGGTATGAATTTTTTAATATTCGATTTGGCGGGATAAAGAAAGAGTATGATCCGCATTTTACTAGTACTGGAACTCCTTTTGCCGATATAGAGTTCGTAAAAGAAGAAGAATATGGCAATTATTTTGGCTGGGGCCTTGGTTTGACTGTCTCAAAAATGCAAATTTATTATGATCAAACTTTGCTGCCTAACCCTTCTGGCAAGGATGCAATTTCCAATGCTCTGGGATTGAAAGTCTTTTTCTGAAATATACTTGACAAATTAATATTGTTCTAATTATTTTTATGATCTTTATCAATAAACAATGCTATCTTATTATTTTTATTATGTTTCAATAATAATTATTTTCTTAAAAAAACCTTAATTTTTCTTTACTCAAACCTTAAGAAACCTTAAAATTAGATATCACTCTTAACCAAAGGTGGGAATAACTATGTTATATTCAAGAGAAAGTATTGGAAAAATTATTTACTTACTAAGAACGTTTCAGTCAAAGGCGAAGAGACCTAATATGCGACAAGCTGACATTTCTAAAGCACTTGGAATCTCTCAAGGTACTTTATCAAAAATTGAAAACGGTCTACTAGAACCAGGTACTTCTGAATTATTTGTTCTATTGAAGTGCTTGCATGTCACCCCAGATGAATTTTATTATTTTTTAGAAGCGTATCAACATCTGGATCGAGCAACTTTTGAGCAATTGGTACGCGTTCACATTTCTATGGGGGCAGATAAATTTAAGCAAATAATTGGCCCTTATTTAGATAATCCGACAGAATTAGCGAAAAAGGTTAACGGACAAATTACAGCGACCTTGGCAGAGCAAAATGTTACCTCGCACACGACGTTGCATCTGAAACAACAAGGAGCTTAAGTCGCAAACTCTGTTTGCGACTTTTTTTTATCATAGTGAAAGTTTAAGGTTTTTTGCCAGTTGATCTAAGTGTTCTTTAAAGCGGGTTGAATGAAACTGCGGTTTATAAATGGCAGTAATTTGACTAGTTAACATCTTAATTGGCCTACCAACCTGAAATAGCCTTCCTTGTTTAATATCATTTTTTACCGAGTTCATAGGTAGAAAAGAAAAGCAGTCCAGCTGTTGCATGGTATTTTTGACGAGTCTAATATCATCAATTTCCGCAATCCTGATGGGCGAAATTTGCTGTTGGTGAAGATAATTAAACACTTTAAAATGCAGATCCGAGTCGGGAGTATAATTGATGTATTTTTCCTTACCTAGGGCTTTGACTTTATTTTTAGCAGGTAGTCTGTCATAAACATTCTTATTGGTGGTAATAACGAACTCTTTATTGGCGATTTTAAACCTTTCATACTTACCACGAGGAGAAAGGTTGGAGTTGGTGGTAAATAAGATATCAATATCATCTTGATTAAATGCTTCAGTAAGAAATTGATTTTCTCCTTGCAGAATCTTTACGGTATAATGAATATCTTCGATAAAAGGAAAGCAAAGTTTATACCTGAGATCGGTAGAAAGGGCAGGAGTGAGACCTACTCGTAAAAATTTAACATCTGTAGATTTGTGGTTCGCCAAACCTTCAAATAATTCTTCTACACGAGGAAAAAATTCGTTGAGGGTGGCATAAAGTACCTTTCCCTGTGAGGTTAAACTCATTTTTTTCTGGCCTCTGTCAAATAAGTGGACACCTATGCGGAACTCTAGCGTCTTGATTTGCTCTGAGATAGAGGATGGGGAAACGTTAAGTATATCAGATGCTTTGCGAATACTTGATTCCCTGGCGACCATCCAAAAATAAAAAATATGTTTAAAGTTTAGTGAGTTGATCATGTACTGTTTTTCCGAATGTTAAGTTATGTTAATTCTGTTTTATATTATATCAAAAATGCAGATAATGTAACTATGAAAATAAGCACCGATTTGTATCAATTTAATGTGAAGGATTTATTGGAATTTGCCAATGAATATCTTCCTACTCAAGGTCCACTGGAATACTTTGTTCACCATAATACCTTGCATGCCTACGAAGAGTTCAATTTTTACGATGCTCTTAAGAATGCTAGTTCTATTTATGGTGCAAAAACCAAAAAGTCACTCTTTTGGTATCAGGAGCGTTATAAAGAAGGAAGAATTCAGGATGAAGATCTTAAACGGGTTTTGGCCGTTAAAACCCAAGGATTGGACTTTGATGACAAATTTGTTCAAGAGTTACTTTTTTTTAATCGGCATTACCGCGCGACTACTAGTAATTTAAAGCTTGAAATGTTTATTAAAGAAGTTTCTTCAAACTTAGCTCAAGTACCTGAAAAATTCAGAGAGGTTAACACATTCTGGGATTATATTAAAAAACATCACCAGAAAGACAAACTTATTAATGAAGTTTCTTGGCTACGCACTAAGTTTTATTCGGCCTATTTTGATAAAGGTGTGGCCTACTGGAATATGGAAAATAGAGAACTGGGGCTTTTGGAGTCATTTATCCGTTATGTAGATTATCTTCCAAATAGCGGTATCAGAAAAGTCTTAAAAAATGAAGTGCATAAACTAAAGGCCTTAAAAGGAAGCTCACTTGAGCAAAGGATAGAGGTTTTATTTAGAAGGTTTAATGTACCTTCTCAATTTGCTCATAATCTGTTTGTTAAAATTTTATTGAAAAGCAAAGGCTGGGCCGCTTTAGTTAAAACATTAGAGCAAAATGACTTAAATAATCCAACTAAAATAAATTCTAGTTTGGCCGAATTCACCGTTATTCAAATGCTTTTTGAAGTTTCCTGCTATGAATATTTGCAAGCAAAGCAAATTGTTTCAGAGTTTGATTATAAGTTTGTTAACCTTGCTGATCATCACTTATATTATGAATACTTTTTTAAACATGTGGGTCTCAAGACTCAAGACTATGAAAAGTATTTGCAATTAACTGAAGATCTTATTTTTGAAATTTGGCACGAAGCCTATGAATGGAATGTCATTAAAAAGACCGTGGCCGTGTTGGATCAGCATAAGGAAAAACCAGCGGCTTCTGAGGTGAAGTTACAGGTGGTCATGTGTATTGATGATCGTGAAGAGTCAATCAGAAGGCACTTGGAAGAGTACAGCGAAGAAATCGAAACATTTGGATACGCTGGGCATTTTGGTTTAAATATGATGTTTAAGGGCTTGCATCAGGCACATTTTCGTGCACTTTGTCCGGTATCTGTGCGACCTGAGCACTTTGTTTGGGAACGGCCTGCAGATATAAGTCAAGAAGTATCTTCAAAAAGTAAGTTGGGCAGGATTAAACAGCTGTTTTTTTATCATTCGAAAACCCCTATTATCGGAG
>JBFEUX010000231.1:0-4359 GCA_041547255.1 Bacteriovoracaceae bacterium | reverse complement strand
GCAAAGATCATATTCATTGCCCCTTCCATTAGGAAAGCAAAGGAGCTTTTAGCTGTTAAAACTATTTGTGAACTTGTTTGTGATTCAATATTAAAGTCATGATACCCATTGGCATCACTGATTTGAATGGTTTGAATATTATTAAAATTTGATCCATTAACGATTATTTTATTATCTACCACATCTATGGAAATGACATCGGCCTTAGGTGAAGCAAGCTCAGATCCCCTAAGCCCACTGATATTTACAATATCCTTGGAACAGGAAGCTATGATAAAAATTAATAGAAAAAATAAGCCCAATGGCCGCATAAAATTCCTTGATTGAACTACTTTTTATGAGTCCATGCATAAATTATATCTGAGTATCGGATTTTATTAGGGGCAACTTGAATAAATGAGTAAATACGAACACTTAAATTAGCACTAAAAATACACATTCATCTGCTTAAGAAAACTAAACTGACCATTTTTTGGGGTAAAATATCGAAAAAGCGCTTAAGAAAACTTAATTAACAATATCATTATAATGTCTATGGTCCCCACACATGGCAAAAGGAACTGTGGTGATTACGGTAGTTTGAATTCGTAGACTAAACCTTGATAATTACTAATTAAAAGAGTCGTTGAATCCTTCCAAGTGAATTGATTTGAACCCCACATAATTTCTGCTAGCCCAGTAGTTGGACCGAGATCACTATCATCACACCAGGCATTTCCACTGCTAATATTATGACAACGCAGTCTTAAATCTGTCTTGATATAGAAAACCATACTGCCATCTAAAGAGAAAATGTAATTAGTCAATTGTGAGGAAGTTGTAAAAAGCGTACCTAGCGTTGAAGTTGCAGGATTTGTAGGGGTGGTAATATAGCGAAGGGCATTGTTCTCAGAAAAATACAGGCGATCTTCACTTGCGCGATAATTGAGGAAACAACGATTGCCCTGACTAGCACAAGTCCCATGAATTGTTTTACTGCCAACGTTTCCACCAGTTGCATCGTCAGCACTAGAAGCAGCTGTTTGATTTATATCACCCATCACATGCAGAACTTGATCCGTAGTAAAGTTTAGGTACTTAATTGCAGGAGATGATACTTGATACCCCTGTAATACGAAAAGACCTTCTGTTCCTTTCATGGTAAAATTATTTACCCCTCCGTATGGATACATATTGGTTCCACTAACAGAATCTCCCGTATTTCTTTTATCTACATAAGCAGAGGAAGGAGTTGATTGTGCTGTCTTGATATTAGTTAAATTTCCACTGGTAATATTTACAACAGCATGATCAGCACGCATCCAAGGCAAGCCATCGGTGTCAAAGGTAAGCGGGCGTCCATTTGAATAGTAAGTAGGCCCCATGGATAGGGAAGATGAAATAGAAACATTATTAGTAATCCAAGTTCTTTCATCTTGAGTTCCCCAAAGATTAGTTACCATACCAGTAGTGTCATTAATATAACCAAAGACTGGCCCAGTTCTTTCCTGAAAATAAAGCCCCTCGGGAAATGCAGTAAGATTTGATTCTGTAGCTTTCTTATAATAGATACCTGTAATATCTCCTCGCATAAAAAGTTTATTTTTACCATCTCCGTAAAATGGCAGAGATCCCACATAGGTTTCCAAGGTTCCAAGAGATGAGGCGTAACGAACAATATATGGTGTTGAAGCGTTATTTTTTGCATTATCGAGAAAGGCAAGCGTTTTCCCGGGACCTTCGAGTGCTGGATAGGTTCCCTTAATACAGGCATTAGCAATAGGCTTACCGTCTGCGCGACAATCATTATCTGTACCGGAATCACTGACGATTTCTACCTTTGTATCTCCATCATCACCTAATGTATTCAAAGTTAATTCTTGTAGTCCATAGATCATTGAGTAAAGTTTTTGATTTTTATGGTGGTAGAAAATTCCATGGCCAATATAATTAGATTTATAGAGTGCACCATTAATAATCTTTTTTAAATAGGCCGCACCTCCATAGCTTGCTACCACAATTTTGTTGCCACTATCCCAAGCGGCAACACTTAGTAGTCGATAATGATATTGCGTAAGTAAAGGTTGGGTTTTCGGGTCGGACCCCGCATAAGTCGGAGTAGCAAAACCACTACAATTACCAGCGACGTGTGTAATGTTACCAGCACTGCCATCTGGATTCTGAGTAAGTTTCATTAAACGCAAATCAGCATCGGCACTTGAGCTAGAACTCCATGAAGAGGTTGGATTACACTTTGCAAAGTAGTAAAGAGTATTATCTTCATCAAATGTGAAGCTTATAGCAAAAATATTCGCAGCAGCAGGATTCGCCCCCGTGGTCTGTTCAGTCCCTCCCCCCATATACTTAGTGTAAGAATTGTCTGTTACATCGATTTTGAACACCGTACCTCGCCCAGTTGAACCTTCCGTTTCGGTATTTAGATAGAGATATCCGTCTCGCCCAAAAGCAAGTGCACTTAATTTAGTATCGATTCCCAAAGTAGGTGTTATTGTTCCCCCAGACGCACTCAAGGTTGTAACAGGATCGTAGCCTAACCACTTAGTTACAATACCTGTCTTTGCCGTTAGTTTATAAATCCCTTCGCCCTCACTAATGAGATAAGCATCATTGGTATTAGGATCAATGGCAGCAGGCATAAGTACACCATCACCATATTGCCATAGTCTTGCCACCGTTGCGCTAGTGTCAACCCCATTATCAACATTACCAGCATAGATGCTCCAATTGCCTGTGTTTTGTGAGTTAGAATAAGCGGTATAAGAAGTATTCCCACTTGTATCTCTCACCATAAGTTTCAAAATAAAATAAGCTGCTGAAGGGGCGGTAAAGCTAGTATAAGAATCGTTGTACGAAGTTGGGTTGCCACTAAGACTTCCGTAATCGGTAATAATTGGCGTCCAGCTAATATTATCCGTAGTGTAATAGATACTGACGGGATTATTATCCAATCCCTCAACATCCGTAACCGACCAACTAATGGTTACTGGATCATTTACAGCATAAGTTCTGGAGCCATTACTTGTATTTACAACTGTAAAAGCAGTTATGACTGGCACATTACCAATTTCATATTGAACTTCATCCATATCAATACCGGAAATACCGATTCCTGCATTTGCAGTAATAGCTGAAATATTTCCTGCCGCATCTTTTGCCCAAACACAAATACGTTTCGTTCCATCGCCAGGATACAATTCCACTGAATGGTTAGTAAAAGCATCTGTATACACTTCCCATAAATCATCAGCATACTCGCTCTGACAATTACCGGTAACGTTATTAGCATTAGACGTTCTAATATGAGTTACTGTATTCGCATCCAGCACAACCGCTTTGACCGTAGTAAAAAGCGTCCCAACATTGACGGAACCATCAGCAATGGAAAAAGAAGTGAGCACGGGTGCTACTGTATCACGTACCCAGGATTGTGCGATGCTGGCCGTATTGCCTGCACTATCCGTTTGGGAAAAGGTATAATTATAATTTCCATCACTAGTTTGATTAGCAGTTGTATAACTCCAAGTACTTCCAGCACAAGCAACACTCGTCGTATCAGTACCAGTGATATTAACATTAAGACCATCTTCACAAGCGCCACCAAAAGTCACATTATCGGCCGTAGTATTTATGCCTGAGCTGATAGTTGTTTGGGTAAGCCCAGGGAGCACTGTATCTTTAGTCAGATTCAGAGTCACAGTCGTTGCACTACTATGGTCAAAGATGAGACTGACTGCTCCATCACTTACAGCAGTTAAATTTAGTGTGGTGGAGAAATTTCCTGAAGAACAAGTAGTAGTTGCTGAGACGTCACCACTTATAACAACATCTACCCCTTCCTCTGAACAAGTTCCGCTAACAGCATAGCTTGCAATATTATCAGAGGCATTTATATAGGCACCATCAGTAGGAGTTGTGACACCTAAATAAACCAGAGGAGTTGGGCGCCAAACACAACGAAAGGTAATATTCGAATGTGGAGTCGTCGGCGAAGCAACAGCATTAAGGCTCATATAGTATACACCAGCAGCTTGTCCGTGATTACGCATACCGCCACGGCAGGCTACACCACTAGGACCTATACTCCAGTTCCCTGCTGCTTGGGAAATATCATAGCCACCAAGAGACTGAAGATCATCTGCCGTTACACTGCCCGCCAACGTTGTAAGAGGATACCAAGCAACTGGATCAACAGTAGGCCCAGTAGTAAAAGCTGTATCCTCTCCAATCCAATCAACCCATTCTGAGTAGTTTCCAGCAAAGTCCCATACTTCTTGCCCATTAGAGAGATGAAAAGTACGCCGAAGCCTGTGCAGACCTGTAGTACCGCATGTATCAGCCGCGACGTTATAAAGACAGCTT
>JBFEUX010000319.1:0-2777 GCA_041547255.1 Bacteriovoracaceae bacterium | reverse complement strand
TGAGCGTTCACCTATCAAGGCTGATTTGTCAGGCAGTATTAATCTTAATAACAGAAATATGAAAAAGTCCGCACTAAATTTACGAGGCGAGCTATTTATCAACGATAAATTTTTAGAAAAATACAGCATTGTAGGTCTTTACCTGAAACAATTTGACAAAAAGGACAAATACTATCAAATTCAAATCAACGGTACTTTGGGAGGACCTAAATTTACGAAAGCTAGGTAGTTAATGTCCTTTGAAAATTGGAAGCTTGAAATCTCACGAGAGCTCTCACATAAACTCGATGAACTCTTACCTGATCACAAATTTAAAGAAGTGATTAATTATTCTGTTTTCCCTACAGGAAAACTTTTTCGCCCCCTTCTCGTTTATGCTCTGGCCCAAGACTTAGGTGAAATAAATAAAAATCACACTCTATTTGCCGTGGCCATAGAACTTCATCATACCTACACCCTAATCCATGATGACCTACCGGCGATGGATGATGATGACTACCGTCGTGGCAGACTCTCATCCCATAAAAAATTTTCAGAATGGGAGGCCATCTTAGCAGGAGATGCACTGATAAATCTAAGCTATGAAATACTGGCCGAACTTCCAAGTCTTTATCTCAACAAACTATTGAAATATTTTTCCAGCTTTACTGGGCCCCAAGGATTAATTTTTGGACAAGTGCTAGACCTTAATGATGAAAACAAAAACCTCGACGAAATACTGCGTTTACATGAACTTAAAACAGCAAGACTTATCCAACTGGCCTTTATTGGTGCTGCTATTATTAATGATAAGCAAGAACACCTAGAAAAATATAAAGAACTGGGAAAGGCCATCGGTGTAAATTTTCAATTATTAGACGATTTGTGTGAACTCACTAAAGATCTCGGGCATCATGAAAAAGAAATCAACCCATTCATACACTATCCTAGTGAAGAAATACTTGCGATTATCTCTAATAATAACAAGAGGATTACAAATATATGCCAAGAACATCAACTAAATACAATTCGTGAGTATATTGAAGCTTATCTCACTGAAATAAAAGAAAAGCTCGAAAACAATTTCGAGCCTATCTATAATTATATAAAATTAAATCCTGAAAAATTAAAAGATATTACCAGCCTCTAGCTGAACTAATTTGATTTATCTTATTTAAAACAATACTAAGTTTTTTCTTCGCCTGTACTAGATTTACAACATCGATATCATTAAATGGCTTAACCACTACCTGCTGTTGAACCTCTGGAGCGACTTGTTTTAAATCATTAGCAAGTGCTGATTTAACCATATCCAAAGTACTTTGCTGGAAAGTTACGCAGGAGGATGGTGCGTAATTCTCCTCAAGAGTCACTTGAGATTCATTCTCACTCTGTACTACTTCTAAGGCTTCATTATCTAAATAAGCTTTGGCCTGTGGAATTGATAGTTTATCTTCAAATAGAAGCTTTTTTATTTTTTGGATGCTGTAAATATCTTCATTAGAATATATCTTGTGCCCACCTTCTGATAAATTTGGTGAAATTTGTTCAAATTCACTTTCCCAAAATCGCAAAACATAAGGCTTAACTCCTGTCACAGATGTTACTTCATTAAATCGATATGTTTCTCTCGTATCAGATGCGTTTTCAAAATGCATTTACGTTTCCCTATGAATCAATTTCTTCAGTGTCCAGAAAAGAACTCAAAGCTCTAGGCTTACCCTCTTTAGGAGGAATAGAAGTATCTTCGTTTCCTTGCTGATCAATTCTGTGTTTATATTTTTCTGTAATATCGTCTCTTAAAATCTGAGAAGGCTTAAAGGTTAAAACTCTTCTCGCTGATATAGGCATCGCCTCACCTGTCTGCGGATTTCTCCCCATACGAGTTGCCTTATCTCTAATCGAGAAATTACCAAATCCAGAGATTTTCACTTTTTCCCCACGAGAAAGAGTTTCTTTGATTACTTTAAAAATGAGGTCAACCAAGTCTGCAGCTTCCTTCTTAGAAAATCCTGCTTCCTTATAAACTCGCTCGACAATGTCTGCTTTAGTAATGCTCATTTATATCCTCCATGATCAAGACATCTAAAGTTCTAAGTTCTTATTATTAGGTTAACAGACAACTAAATTTTGTGCAAAAAAAAACTCCCGTTTTTTATAAAAAAAACGGGAGCTTATTAGAAATTAATTAAATTTGGCTTATTTTGACGCTTCGTGTATAGCTTTGAAGCCTTCGAAATCTCTAGCAGCGATTTCTGCAAGCATCTTACGGTTAAGCTCGATATTTTTAGTCTTCAAGTTATTCATAAATCTTGAATAAGAAGTACCCAAGCTTTTTGATGCAGCATTAATACGTACAATCCAAAGTCTTCTCATATCTCTTTTGAGAATTCTTCTTCCTTTGTACATGTTGTGAAGTGCACGTTTTACAGTTTCAGCTGTGTGCTTGTATTTTCTTCTTCTGTCGAAGTGAAAACCTTTTGCAAGTTTTAAGATCTTATTTCTTCTTCTTCTTGCTTTAAAACCACGTTTTACTCTTGCCATTTTTATCTCCTAACAAAGTGGTGAACAGCAGGGGGAATTGCTTCACTTAGGGCCCTACAATTGCTTAAATTATTAATTGCTACTTACTTAACGTAAGGAGCAGCCTTTAACATATTACTTCCATCTTTAGGTAATAGGTTGCTCGTAAGATCGTACGTTCCAATCCAAAGTCTATTTGGATATTTTAGGTACTCAATAAAGACGCTGTCTACTATAAATGTTCCATCTGTATAAACATATAAAGAGCCAGCGCC
>JBFEUX010000069.1:0-12407 GCA_041547255.1 Bacteriovoracaceae bacterium | reverse complement strand
GCCACAATGGAAACTAATCTCGATTTTAATTATTATAGAACAATAGATAAATCAGAAGTTGACTTAATCATTGATGGGCCTAATGGTTATATCCCTATTGAAGTCAAATTAGGTTCTTCGTTCAATAAAAAATCCCTTTGGTCCTTAAAAAACTTTATCAAAGATACCGGTTCTTCTTATGGGATTTTAGTTAATAATGCAAAAAGAGTAGAAAAGTTATCCCCTAATATTATTCAACTTCCTGTGGGATATTTATAGAAGGCTTTTTTTAATGAGCAGACAAACACTATACCTTGCTTTTATTATCCTGTTAGTTCCTGTCATTTCAGAAGCAAAAATTAAATGTGGAAATAATCAATACTGGGTGAATTCTCATTATAGAAACTCTTATATTAGACATGACGGTGTTCGAGTTAAAGCTACTCAAGTTCAAGGGCATTGTCGTAAAAATCCGAGAGGTTATAAAGTCTGGAGTCAAAGATTATCAAATCATAGGCCAAAGGTGTGGGGATACTCGAATGAGAAATCAAAAAAGTGGACGACGGAGGAAAGAATCGACTTCGCCATAAAAGCAGGATGGAAGAGTAAAGTTGTTTTTAACAGAGAATATTATATCCAAAGGAAGGATAAAGTTAATATCAAAGCCGATAGTACAGACTCCCCAGAAGAGGATTTTACAAATCATATTGAAATGTTTCTATTTAAACCCAATCTTTTAAAAAAGAAATCTCCGTCTGCTTATGATTGGATTGAGAACAAGTTTAGTAAGAGTTTTACTCTAAAAGAGGCCCAATGAAAAAGTTGTTTTATTTTTTTATGTTAACATTCCTTTTATCTTGTTCAGGATTATCAACTAAAGATGAATTTACTTTTGACAAGATAATTTCAGTAAAACCGAATATTGCTAATAGAAATAGGATCCAAGCTAAATTTGGACCTCCTGATGAAAGAGAAATCTTATCGCCTAAAAAAACTACTCATAAGGTACCTGTGGAATATTGGGGGTACAAAAAAAGAGGTTTCACACGCCTACATTTGACTTTTTCAAAGGAAAAGCTTCAGTCAATTTCCTATGACATATTTGAAAACGATTCGGAGTTTAATTTAAAGTCATTACTAATTAAGCTAAAAGCTGACTTTAAGGTAATTAAAGAACCTGTTAGAAATCCACACGCAATGCCTACAATGTGTTACCTGATAGATAATAGCAAGGGTATCAGCGTACTGGTAAATTCGTATAAGCAAGCACCAACCCTTGTTTCTTTTTGGATTCCAGGAACGAAGAAAGACAAAGAATGGTTTGATTACTCAACTCCTGAGTTTTGTATTGCTGACCATTGCTCAAAAGTAACTAACCACACTAAATCTCAGTACAACCAGTGTGAATGGCTTGAGAAACTATTAAAAAATAACTCCGACTAGCCACTTGAACATATACTTTGAAGCATAGGCAAAACGACTCTCAATTGGTTCTCATCCATTCCATTGATAAGAAGGTGACACTGCTCCACCATCTCATGCCTCAAAGGTGAGCTTTTAAGCAGCTGATTGAATGGAGCGGTAGAAGAGACTCGCCTACTTAGCGCTCGCTCCTTCTCGCTAACGTAGGCTTCCCTCGAAATCCTTTCAGTCGCATCCAGCTCCTTCAGCATGCTTTGCATGCCGGATTTCTCCCCTTCGAGTCTCTTACCAACCCAATAATTTCACTTTTCCAAACAGTTTTACCCCATGCTTTAGGAGCGATAAGCGACGCTGAGGGAGTGTACATTAAGTACATGACTGAAAAGGAGGCGCTAGAGCGACGAAAATGATGGGGTAAAAATGTTTAGGAAAATGGAGCGGTAGAAGAGACTCGAACTCTCAACCCCCACCATGGCAAGGTGGTGCTCTACCAATTGAGCTACTACCGCTTATTCGGAGATCGTATAATAATTTCAGGGAACTACTCTGTCAATGTTAAAAAACTGTTAGAAATTCTTCCCCATTTTTAAGGAAATAGCATGCCATAAGAATTCATGGTAATTTTAGATATATGGAAAATTCAATTAAGACACGACGCGACTTTATTCGGTTTTTAGGCTATAGCTCCCTCACCCTCAGTCAAATCAGCCTATTACCGTCTTGTACCCCTAAAACTAAAAAAGAAAATAAATTCCCCAACACCCAGGATGATGTTGTACTGGCCGATGGTCTCAGTTATTATCCGATTATAAGCTGGGGAGATCAAATAAATAAAAAAGAGGTGTTTGGATTCAATAACGATTTTATTGCCCTTCACTCCCTCTCTGCGGATAAACTCATCATGTGGGTTAATCATGAATATGTGAATCCTGTTTTTGCTTCTGGGATGGAAAGAACTAAGGCGAATATAGACATTGAAAAATCTTTGGTTGGTGGATCCCTGCTAGAGTTAAGAAAACAAGATGGGAAGTGGAAATTTGTTCAAAAATCAACGTTTAACCGAGGAGTGCGCGCTCATACCAAAATACCTTTTGCAAACGGGGTAAAAATTAAGGGTAGCCAGATCGTTGAAGGAACTCTGGGAAATTGTGCTGGCGGTAAGACTCCATGGGGCACCTTTCTTTCGGGGGAAGAGAATTATGATAGTTTCTACGGAGAAAGAGATCTACAAACTGGCGAAGTTAATACAAAAGTATCTTATTTAAAATGGGAAAGCATTTATCCGCAAAACCTTCCGGAACATTATGGATGGGTGGTTGAGATTGATCCTTTCAGCGGCAAAGCGCAAAAGCATACCAATCTTGGACGTTTTGCTCACGAAAGTGCCACGACAATCATTTCAAAAGATAATAAATGCGTGGTGTATTCCGGGGATGATAAAAATGATCAGTTTATTTATAAGTTTATTTCTGAGTCGCACAAGAATCTAAAAAAAGGAACACTTTATGTGGCCCAATTGGAAACAGGTAAATGGCTGCCTTTAGATCTTGAGAAATCGCCTAAACTTAAAACGTACTTCAAAAGCCAAATAGATGTGCTCACCTATGCCCGTAAAGCGGGAGAAATCTTAGGGGCAACCAAGCTGCATCGTCCAGAAGATATTGAAATTAACCCTATCACTAAAGATGTGTTTATCTCCCTTACTAATCAGAAGAAAAAGGGGGACTTTCACGGAAGTATTTTAAAAATTTCTGAAACAGATGCCAATCACAGCTCACTTACTTTTAAACACGAAACTTTTATCGCTGGTGGTGAGAATTCTGGCTTTTCTTGCCCTGACAACATGGTCTTTGATAAAAATGGTAATTTATGGCTGGTAAACGATATTACTGGAAATGCGATAGGTAAAGCGCCGTACACTGCCTTTGGAAATAATGGGCTCTTTATCATTCCTGCCAAAGGCCCTGATGCCGGCAAGGCCATTCAAGTAGGTTCTGCTCCCGTTGAAGCGGAGTTCACTGGTTTATGTTTTGACCCAGCAGGTGAAACTCTCTTTGTCTCTGTTCAACATCCAGGCGAGTTAACAAAAGATAAAAACAAACCGACCAGTACCTGGCCAACAGGAAAAATGCCTAAGCCAACAGTGATTGCCATCACTGGGCCGCTCTTAGAAAAATACACGCGCTAGCCTATTCCTCATCCACCGGAAGCGCTTCCATAGTTTTTCCACTGGCCGCAACGATAATAGACATAATAGGGCTAATTAGATTAAAAAAGGCAAAAGGTAAATAAGTTAAGGTGGCCACTCCCATAACTGAGCTAAAATATGCCCCGCAAGTATTCCACGGAACTAATACTGAGGTTACTGTTCCCCCATCTTCCACTGCACGGGAAAGATTTTTAGGATGAAGTCCTTGGTCGCGATAGGCGCCTTTAAACATTCTACCTGTGACAACGATAGAAATATATTGATCAGAAGTGGTCAGATTTAAAAAGATAGAAGTACCTATGGTAGAGGCCACTAAACTGGTGACACCAGAAACCATCCGTAAAATGGCTTCAGCGATTCGTGCTAGCATGCCAGTAACTTCCATCATTCCACCAAAAATCATCGCCATTAGAATAAGCCAAATGGTATTCAACATGCCACTCATGCCGCCCCGAGTGAATAATTTATCCACGAGTTGATTACCTGTGGTGGAAGTAAAACCATCAAAGGATATTCTCAAGACAACTTCATATAGTTTAGTAAAACTCAACTGCTCTCCCACTAATCTTGCCAATAATTCCTGCTGAAAAAAAAGAGCATATACAATTCCTAGAATCGTCCCTGCTAACAACGCCGGCAAAGCGGGCACTTTCTTTTTCACCAGAATAAAAACAATTAAAGGTAGAGAAAAAAGCCATAGACTAATATTAAAATTGCTATCTATTACCGTCGTCAGAGTGTTAATATCTTGGGAGTCTATTTTATCGCCAGAATAAAAAATCCCCAAAATGACAAAAATAATAAAAGCAATCGTAATCGAAGGCACAGTAGTATAAACCATGTGGCGGATATGAGTGAAAAGTCCCGTGCCGGCCATCGCAGGCGCAAGGTTTGTGGTATCGGATAAGGGAGACATCTTATCTCCAAAATAAGCTCCACTGACAATGGCCCCTGCCACCATCCCCTCAGGTATGCCTAGGGCCTGCCCAATACCAATAAGGGCAATCCCCACCGTCCCCACTGTTGACCAGGAACTTCCAGTTGCTAAGGAAACGATAGAACATATTACTAAGGCAACAGGTAAAAAAACCGCCGGCGAAATGAGTTTTACTCCATAGAAGATCATTGTCGGCACAACTCCATTAAGAATCCAAATAGCAATCAATGCTCCTACAACCAAAAGGATAAGCATCGCCTGTAAAGCAACTCCGATAGAGTCAATCGCTTTTTTTTCTATTTCTGCATAATTTAATTTTAAATGAAAAACACCAATCATGGCCGTGATAACTGCCGAAAAAAGTAAGGCCAATTGATTAGGCCCATAGGATGAGTTGTCTTTAAATACATAGACATTAAAACTTAATAGCACGATCAAAATGATGGCCGGAGTTAAGGCCACAGATAAAGCCGGTTGTTTGGTCATGTAAATCCTCTCTCTGATTAGGTATATCAAAAATTTATCATAGTAATTTTAATAAGTTGACACTTTATTTCACGAGTTCTATTATAAATTTAATCTTCTCAACCAAGGAATACTAGATTGTTTTTTAAAGTTATCATCGCTTTACTCGTAATTTTTAGTATAAAAGCTTTTGCTGCAGAGCCAGTGGAGTTCAGCGGACAAGATACAAACAGTAAACTTTCCAGCAAACAATTAGAAGTGATAAAATCTTCTATCGAAGCCAGCTCTAAGGCCAAAGAGACAGCATCTAAAACAAAAAAAGCTGTTACAGCTAGCGTCTCTAGTTAATTTACTTTTTACACAGTACTGTCTATTTTTTATACGGCCAGCTTCAAGGCTGCTCAAAGCCTAGACACTTCCATTTTGCCAGCTCTTAAATTGTAACTCTTCTAAGTTCTTGTTTTATTTATACTTTCCTTTCAAATCCTGCAATGCATCACTTTGGCATAAAACTTGTATCTAACAAGCTATATATTTTTATGCTTACGAAATTATCGTAAAGGAGAGAGTACATGAAAACAATTAAACTATTTAGGGTTATGGCCGTGCTATCCCCAATGGTTTTTGCCAGCATTTTTTCGGTAAATACCTTGGCGAAGGACAATGCGGTTATCAGCTCGCCTTCTTCTATGGAGGTTACAAGAGTACAAAAGCCAAGTAGAGAAATCTCAGGAAAAGATCTACCTACCCCTATAGCGGAAACACGAACTGTAGCAGCAGAAGAAGCAACAGCTGAATTGGAAATTGATTTGCCTAAGGCATCTTCCAATGGATTCATGCTTACTATCCATCAAGACGGAAAGATCACTAAAAGTGCAGATTTGACTCCAGTAAAAAAGGAAGAAAAACAAACAAGCGATGTTCAAGAAGAACCATCAAAAGATATCGCTCCTATTGTTGAACAGATTGTTCAACAAGAACGCTCAACTGTGAGTGATAAAGAAGAAGTTATTCTTGAAGATTCCCGCGAAATTGCTGAAGATATTAGTTTTGAAAAAGAAATTGATGAGACTTTAAATAGATCGCGCACACTGGTTTCTCAGCCTAAAGATTTATCATCTTTAACTGCGAAGCAAAAACAAGATCAAATGGATAAAATCGGAAATTCTTTACAGGAACTTGATGAACTAAGAGTAAAACTAGATAAAATTGAAGTAATATCTGAAAGAGTACGTCTGGTAAGTCAAGTTAACCTACTTAAAGAAAAACTAAGCAATACCAATGATCAATTAGTTGCTGCGAAAATAAAGAAAGTTAATGCTAACGTTTCCCGTGAAGTTGCTGAAGATACTAGTCTTGAAAAAGAAATTGATCAAACTTTAAAAAGATCACAAGCACTTGTTTCCGAGCAAAAAGATTTATCAACTTTAACAGCTAAGCAAAGACAAGCTCAAGGAGTTCAAATCGCAAACTCTTTAGCGCAACTTGACGAGTTAAGAGTTAAACTAGATAACGTTGAAGATATCACTGAAAGAGTACGTGTAGTAAGCCAAATTAATCTACTTAAAGAAAAACTGGCCAATACCAATGATCAATTAGTTGCTGCGAAAGTAGAGAAAGTTAATGCTAATGTTTCCCGCGAGCTTGCTGAAGATGTTAGTCTTGAAAAAGAAATTGATCAAACTTTAGAACGATCACGAGCACTGCTTTCTAAGCCAAAAGCTTTATCGACGTTATCAGCTAAGCAAAAACAAAATCAAATGATCCAAATCGAAAACTCTTTAGCGGAACTTGATGAGCTAAGAGTAAAGCTGGATAAGGTTGAAGATATCACTGAAAGAGTACGTGTGGTAAGCCAAATTAATCTACTTAAAGAAAAACTCGCCAGTATGAAAGCTAAATTAGCTTCTGCAAGCGAAGAAAAATCTCAAAAAGAAGTTACTAAAGATGAAAAAGCTCAAGAGGAAGTTGCTAAGGAAGAAGAAGAAGAAACTCAAGAGGAAGTTGTAAAAGTAGAAGCAGTTCAAGAAGAAAGCAATGAAATTTATGCTGATCTAGTAAATCGCGATGATTTTTTAAACCAAGTTGTTTGTAAGCAAAAAAATCAACTTGATGAGCTAACTAAGCAGTTTGCTGCTTACAAAACTCAAATGGATGACATCAATAAAAACTTGGCGCTAGTAACGCAACTGATGGCCTTACAACTGCAATCAAACATGGGACCAAAAATTAACCGTGGCTTTGATTATGAAGATGCTAAAAGAATATATGGGCCAATGGCCGACGCTAGAAATAATACTTTTGGACTTCAGCAGTTATCACTATCTGACCTACTTATGAAACGTAGTCTTGGATTAGAAGGGTTAAACTACAACGTTTACAATATTGGTGGTGATTATGTTGGTGGAAATATGACAACTTCTATGGGCCAACATCCTATGAATGGAATGCTAGCAAACTCGACACTTAACTCTAGAGCACTACTTGGTAACTCTTATGGTGTAAACATGAACCGTCCATTTGCCTTCACCTTTGGCAATGAAGCAGTTATGAATAATGCTAGGTTTACCATGGATGCTCAAAGCTCCCCTGCCCAAAGAAGCTTAATAGGGCAAAATATAATGCGCATGAATCAAAGCCAAAGTTTATGGCCAAATAATCCAATGGTGATGCAACAAGCTCCGGCAATGCAACAACAAGCACCAGCGACACGTACTCCCACTTCAAGTGATAATATAATTCAAGAATAATTTCTCCAGGCCCTCAAAAGAGGGCCTTTTATATCATCGAAAACACGACATTACCAAAGTATTTAACTCCGACAAAAACCTAAAGCGGCAATTTTTTCCTAAACATTTTTACTAAGCCAACGAAAGGTTTTTTAGATGAAGAATTCGTCTAAGGGGTTATATATGAGAAAAGAAATTAACACGAGAAAAGAGCCGAGATTATTGGTCAAAAAATGTCATGTCTGTGGCCAATTAGCAGAGTCCCACAATGAATTAGAAAAATGTCTTAGTTGTGGAAAATCTTTTTTACCACTAAATTATTTCGAAAAAGTTCACAATCACGAGCAAACGGAATACAAAAACTTATTTGCAGAGTGTCAAGAACTGCACGAAGATGACCTAATTAAAGGCCTTTACGTCATTTGGTAATTACATTTTCTTAAATCTTACTGCCAGCTTGTAAGCCTTATGCTAAGCTAGCGGCATGACTACAACAACTGAAAAGCCAAAGCCACAGCTTCACCCACCGAAGCTACACCCAGTCGTTGAGCGCGTGCTTTTAAATCGCGGTATCTCAGCAAATAATTTCGACGAATACTTTTCCTGGAACCTAAGAGATCTTCCAAACTTACTGAATATGTTAGATCTGGAAAAAGCAGCCCAACGAATTATATTGGCCATCAACAATAATGAAAAAATTGGAATTTATGGTGATTATGATGTGGATGGAACCACAAGCTGTGCTCTTTTCTATCAGTACTTCAAAATGTTAGGCGTAGAAGTTGAGCTATTTCAACCCAGTCGTTTTGTAGAAGGATATGGAATTCATCCTAGCTCTATTGTAAATGCGCTTGAGAAGCATATTACCCTACTTATTACAGTCGATTGTGGAATCACTAATAACGAAACTGCTGACTACGCTAAAGAACGCAACCTGGATTTAATCATCACTGATCACCATAAAGACATAAGAGAAACCATGCCAGCGGCATACGCAGTAGTTAATCCCAATCGCAGGGATGAACCAAAAGATAGCCCCTTACGCGCTTTGGCCGGTGTCGGAGTTGCCTTTGCTGTTTGCCTGCAAGTAAAAACACTTTTGGATCAAGCAGGTAATGAATCTCCAAGTATTTATCCTTTATTACAATATGTAGCGATAGGAACGATCTGTGATTTGGCCGTGCTTAACCCTATGAATATGAAGCTCACCCGACATGGACTAAAGCAAATTACGACAACACATTATGCGGGGGTTAATTGTTTTTTTAATGATGAAGATCGCAATGCTCCTTTTATTAGCTCCGAAAAAATTTCTTTTTATGTTGGTCCACTCATAAACTCTAAAGGAAGACTAGATCATCCAGAGAAAGCACTCAATCTGCTTATCGCAGAAAATCACAAAGAAGCCTATGAGAATTATTCTCATTTAGAAATTTCTAATCGAGAAAGAAAAATCATCCAAAATGAAGTTTTCTCCGAAGCGAAAATGCAAGTTATAAAATCAATGAAAAGTGAAAGCCCTCTCATTAATATTGTTTATCAGCCGCATTGGCATGAGGGGGTTATTGGTATCGTGGCCTCTAAGCTAGTTGAAACCTTTGAAGTGCCGGCCATTGTCTTTACTGACGCAGAAAATGGGGGCTTAATTAAGGCCAGCTGTCGTAGTGCTGGTGAGCTAGATCTCTTTAGCGCTCTAAAACAAAGTGAAGAATTATTTACTAAATTTGGGGGCCATAAAGCAGCGGCAGGACTTTCAATGCCCAAAGAGAATCTAGAAGCATTTAAGCAAAAAATGCAGCAATATCTACAGACCATTCCAGAAATACAAAGAACGGTGCAAAACCAATATGATATTGAGATTTCTTTTAATGATATCAATCGTCAGTTGGTAAAAGAACTCGAACAGATGGAACCTTTTGGAATGGGCAATACACGTCCTATCTTCCGTATGAAAGATTGTCGCATCGAATCTTACACAATTCTAAAGGATATTCATGTCAAGTGGACTTTCGTTCACAAGGATTTTCCAAAGATGAAAATTAGCGGTATTAGTTTTAACTTTATCGGTAAATGGAATACTCCCCTTCCGGATGAGCTCTTTAAAGCTCAGGATGGAGAAGGTTTGACGGTTCAGTTTCAAGTTGGCATTAACCGCTTTCGTGGCAATGAAATTATCCAACTCATGGTAGAGAAAGTGTTTATAGGCGAATGCTAAAAAAGAAATACTATTATCTTATTCATCTGCAATATCTAGGATTCCGCTACCACGGTTGGCAAAAACAACCAGAGGTAAAGACCGTACAATATATGCTAGAGCGTACTCTATGCTTTATCCTGGGACATGATAATTTTAGAACTTTGGGGGCGAGTCGCACAGACTCCATGGTTTCGGCCCATCATCATCTAAGTGAAGTTTTTAGCTATGAAAAATTAGATGTAAATCAACTTTATCGTGAACTCAATTTAAACTTACCTGCAGATATTAAGGCCTTAAAAGTTGAAGAAGTGGATAAAGATTTTAAAATTATTGCTAGTGAGAAAAAAAAAGAATACCACTATTATTTTAGCTATGGCGAAAAGGTTCACCCTTTTTGTGCTCCTTTTCTTATTAATTACTTTGAACCATTAAATATTGAACTCATGCAGTTGGGAGCGCAAGCTTTCGAAGGTACTCATAATTTCAAAAGTTTTTGTTATCGTCCTAATGAAAATAAAACTTTTGAACGTAGCATAGACACCTGCCGCATTCTAAAAAATGATGTGCTTACGGCCTCATTTTTTCCAGAAAATTCCTACTACCTAAAAATTATTGGAAACGGATTTTTACATCACCAAGTAAGGATGATGATGGGCTGTCTGCTAAAGCTTGGAATGGGACATATTAGTTTAGATGAGGTAAAAAGTGCTTTAAAAAAGGGAGAAGGCCAGGAGCTTACATTTATCGCTCCCGCCTCCGGTCTGCACCTCATTCAAAATGAACTTAGTGACGAATAATCGTTACTTTTTTTATCACGACGTCTTCTTCAGGCTTATCATTATATGGGTTGGTCGCAACTCCACCAATGCTCTTTACAGTATCCATGCCTTCAATGATTTTTCCAAACACAGTATATCCACCATCAAGAGCTGGCTGAGGGGCAAGTGTAATATAAAACTGAGAACCATTAGTGTCTCTACCACGGTTGGCCATGGCCAGGATTCCTTCACTATCATGTCCTTGCTCATGATCTTCATTTGCAAATTCATAACCAGGGCCTCCGGTCCCCATTCCATTAGGACATCCACCTTGAATCATAAATCCATCGATTATCCGATGAAAGATAAGACCATCATAATAAGGCCCATTTTTAACATTCTCTTGGCGACCTTCTGCCAGATTCACAAAGTTCCAAACGGCAAGTGGTGCTTTATCGTGAAATAACTCCAATTCAAAATCACCTAATGTCGTTTCGAATTTGGCGGTTAGACGATTGACATCTTCTCTGTGTTCAACTCTATCAAATTTTACTTCATTCATTCCAAACATGTTTTTTCCTTTATTTTATTTTTACAAATTTAAACTTTCCACGAATTTCCGCAGATTGGTAAACTCCAAAAACGGTAATATCCTTATGAGGTAAGATCGAATTTAAATGCATAGAGAAACTAGGAACTCGTTTGCTTTTAGTATCATAGATACTCAACATGTCTGCCGATAGATACTTTACACCTAATTCATCCCATTTATATTTCACGGCCAACTCCTCAAGTTCATAGGCGCTTAGACAATGACTAAGTAAAATAGGAAAGCCTTGAGATATATCCGCTCTACTTAGTAGCCCCTTGACTCGACCGGGATTGTTTAGATAAGTATCGATCCATAACACACTAATCTTTTTAAACTGAGGTACTCTAAAATCATAGCTTCCACCTAAGGCTTGTTGATAAGCATTGTTAAAGATATAGGCTTCATCCCGGGGTGAAAGTTGCTCAGAGCCAGTTGAACTCTTATAGGCATACAATTTACGATTTATCATATGTTGCATATGAAGCATTTTTCTGTATGAAAGATCGTAACTGGCACTAATATTTTCAAAATTTAAATAGCGAATAGGCGTTTTACGAAAACAGTTTCCAGCTGACGAAAAATTGGCCCACAGTGGAAGGTTTGGTAAAAAATATTTTTCCGCTCCTCCTGAAATATAAATATTTGAAGTGCTTTCCCCTAAATCAACTTGTTGCTTAGAAGCGCAAGCAATACTTAATCCAATAAGAATTATATAACACAAAGATCTCAAACGATTACCTTAGGTAAAATTTATTATCCTGCTAATTCTACTAGAGTGAAAAGAAGTGAAAAGACTTAAAGCATTAAGAAAATCTAAAGAAAATAAACTTTAGACTCTCCCTTGTCGACACAAGAATACTCTGCAAATTTATAAATAAACTCGATAAAAGGCTCAAATGCTTTAAAACTCGGCAAAGAGCGATCAAATTCTCCCCCAAAGCGTAGATAGGCATCTCCTCTTTCATCAACATATTCATTAATATGCTTAAGAGTTATTGCAAGGGGCAAAAAATCATCTTTAGTGAAATAAATTCGCACAGTTACTTCTGATTTATTCTTAAAGTGCTCCATCGATCCTTTGGCAAAAGGCACTTGAAACAAACATCCCTCTCTCGAAAT
>JBFEUX010000182.1:0-6282 GCA_041547255.1 Bacteriovoracaceae bacterium | reverse complement strand
CTAGCTAAGGCAGGTTCAACTTGTAAGTCCTCTTCCGCTGTTTTCATTGTAACAGGCATAGTTGCAGCACTAGAAGAAGTAGAGAAAGCTAATAATAAGGGAGCTGCTGCCTTCTTGAAAAAGTATTTAATACTCACTTTTTTAAATATTTTTAAAAGTAAGGCATAAAAAATAACTAAAAAAAGGAAACCAACAAAACAAGTGGCCACATAAAGTGCCATATTTTGTAATGATTTTATCCCTGTACTAGAACTTACATGCGCCATCATGCCAAATACGGCCAGAGGAGCAATACGCATGGCCCATGAGATGACTTTCATAGAAATCTGTTGCACGATCTCTAATATATCCATCACCGATTTTGCTTGATCCTTGTGAATAGAAAGAAACGCAACACCCGCAATTAACGAAAGAATCACCACATCCAGCATTTGTCCCTCGACTAAGGATAGTAGTGGATTAACCGGTAAAATATTTAATAAAGTATCCGGGCCAAACTCAAACATGGTCTCAACAGAACCTGCATTGGTATTTGATAAACCTGATCCCAAACTTAACCCTCTTCCTGGCCGTAGAAAGCTGGTAATAAAAAGACCCAGTATTGCTGCTAATATTGTATTGATCACAACAAAGAGAGTGAAACGAACTCCTAGCTTCTGCATTTGCGCGACATCAGAAGTGGAAGCAAGTCCTCTAATCACACTAGAAAAGATGAGCGGTATAATAACCATTTTAATAATTTTTAAAAATAGCTTGGCCGGTAATACGAGCCAGGCCATAAAGGAATGAATATTCGCTTCGTAGCTAGCTACAAAATCAGTAAAAGGTCCTGAAGGAGAAAGAATAATTCCAAAGACAATTCCCAGAAACATACCAAATAAAACTTTGGCCCATAACTTGGTTTCAAGGAGAACTAAAACATGGCCCGATAGATCCTTTAGAGACCTAGGGTGCAAATATGACAAAGAATTAAAAAATTGAAAGTGATTATAATTCACGTCAGAGAAAGGACATTCACTCTGCACTTACGTACAGAGTGAACATACTTAGAATTGTTCGATTTAAAATTAAGAAATAACTTTTACGTCGATAGCGCAAGGTCCTTTGCGACCTTCACCAACTTCGTATTCAACTGTATCGTTATCTTTTAGTGACTCACCTTCTATACCTGAGATGTGTACAAAAAGATCCTTACTTCCGTCATCCGGAGTGATAAATCCAAAACCTTTTTCAGTGTTAAAAAACTTTACTTTGCCTGTGGCCATACTCGTGTTCCTTGTAAAAAAAAAATAAAAAATTAATGTATTAGGATTAAAATAGTCAAAACTGATTAGGAATTGGGCCATAGAAATTCTAATACGTCCCTAGCATAATGTAACTTAACCTACCGTGTAAACTAAAATCTTTACAAACATTACATTTAGATTGCTTGTGAACCAGCGCGCCAAAAAAAGTATCGCTATTTTTACTAGCTTTTTGGCTTAAATAGCCTATTTCTAAACAAAATAAGCAAAATTGGGATCACAATCATGGTCAGCATGGTTGAGGTCAATAGCCCACCAATAACTACAGTGGCCAGTGGTCTTTGCACTTCGGCGCCTGCCCCCGTATTAAACGCCATAGGAATAAAGCCTAAACAAGCTACAAGGGCCGTCATTGCAACCGGTCTTAAACGAGACTTTGCCCCTTCCATAATTGCTTTCAGCGGTTCAAGGCCGTTGGCATGCAGATTATTGATAAAACTTACCAGCACCAGGCTATTAAGCACAACAATCCCCGATAAGGCTATAAAACCAATAATCGCAGGAATACTAAAATTCATTCCCCGAATATACAGGGTAAAGATGCCCCCAGCGAGCCCTAGCGGAATGGCCATAAAAATAATAACTGACTGCAGTACCGAGCGTGTTGTATTTAAAATAAGAAAAAGTACCAGTAATAAGGTTATAGGAATGATAATCATAAGCTTATTCATCGCTTTTTCAATATTTTTAAACTGTCCTCCCCAATCCAGACTATATCCTGCAGGCAGCTGTATCGATTGGCCTATTTTTGCTTTTGCTTCCTGAACAAAGCTAGTCACATCCCTTCCCGCTAAATATACAGAAACAGCAGAATAACGTTTGGCCCACATACGAGCGATGGTAGTCACTTCTTCTTGATTATTTAGCTTGGCAAAGGTGGATAAAGGCAATGAAGAACCCTCATCCAAGGAGATCGGAATGTCTTTAATCTTTTCGGTATCATTTCTTAGTTTTTCATCTAAATGAACTTTAATAGGATATTTAATTCCATCTTTAAAAATATTACCCACCTCTGTCCCGGCCAATGAGGTTTCTACTTCTCGCATAACATCTTCAGCACTTTTCCCATAAAGAGAAGTTGTGAGAGGATCCACATCTATTTTAAGCGTTTTACTTTTAGTTAGGCCTGTTAAGGCATCAAACTCAACGGCCTGGACACCAGCTATTGGCCCGATAATAGCTTTAATTTTTTGGGCTTGCTCTAGTAATATTTCGAGATCATTTCCAAAGATTCTAATGGTAACATCTGCACGACTTCCCTCTAGAATTTCATTAAAGCGCATCTCGATGGGTTGAGTCGCCGAGATATCTTGCTCCGGTTGTTTCTTTTCTAATTCAGCCTTTATTTCTTCAAAGATTTCTTCTTTACTAATGGTTTTACCATTTACGGTGCGCCAGCTAGTATGATCTTTTTTAAGAATGACAAAGGTATCCGCAAAATTGGGACTCATAGGGTCTGTTGCACTTTCAGGTGTTCCGATACGAGAAAAGACATAATCAACTTCAGGAACCTCTTTAATTATTTGCTCCGCTTTTACTTGATATCTTGTGGAATCCTCAATATTTTGGGAACTATCACGAACCAGACCAATAACTAAATCGCCTTCATCAAGTTGTGGCATAAAGTCCATTCCCATAAACCTCGCGGTAAATAAAGATAAGATGAAAAAACAAATACTCATAACTAAAACCAGTATTTTTTTATTCACCACAAAATCTAAAGTCCAATCATAAGTAGCTTTGATAAGGCGAAATATCAGGGGCTCTTTATGTGTCACCTTTTTTATGAAAAATAAGATAAATAAAGGCATGACAACAATCCCTACGATCAAACTTCCAAGCAGGGCCAGGATAACAGTTTTGGCCATGGGCTCAAACATCTTTCCTTCCACACCTTCAAGCGCCAGGATTGGAATATAAACCACTATAATAATCATTAGTCCGTTAATAACCGGAGATGCCACATCACCACAAGACTGTACAATCAGCCTAAAGCGATCCTTGTAGCTTAGCTCTCCAGTATCTTCTAATTTTGCCAAATAGTTTTCTATCATAACGACTGAGGCATCTACCAATAGACCAAAGTCAATTGCTCCTAAACTCATTAAATTTGCTGAGATATCTAATATATTCATCCATTTAAGAGCAAAAAGCATGGATAAGGGAATCGCTGTAGAGACAATAAGGGACGCGCGAACATTTCCTAAAAGAAAAAACAAAACAATAATAACAAGTCCTGCCCCTTCAAGAAGGTTATAGATAACCGTATTAATGGTTCTATCAACTAATTTTTCTCGGTTATAAACCACATGTAAATCTACATCTTCTGGTAATTTTATCTTTTTAATTCTTTGACTAGACTCTAAAGAAACTTTTCTTGAGTTCTCTCCAATACGCATAAGTACAGTACCTAAAACCGTTTCATCACCGTTATAAGTGGCGGCACCTACTCTTAGCTTACTATCCACTCTAATATCTGAAATATCTTTAAGACTAACTCTCTGTCCAGAAGGCAAAATCTTTATAATATAGTTCTTTAATGATTCAATATCCCTAACATTGGTACGACTAGAAACAGTTATCTGACTTTCACCTTTCTTTATATAAGAGCCACTATAAACAAGCCCCACCGAATTAACGGCAGTCAAAAGATCACGTAAATTGAGTCCATAATTGGTTAGTTTTTCAGGAACATAATTAATATGAATCTCAGAAGAAAATCCCCCATTCGTATCAACTTCAGCGACTCCTGCAACCCGCTTCATCTCAGGGCGAATCACATATTCTTGTACCCGTTTTAAATATTGCAGTTGTGTTTTTTTTGGGGCTTGACTCATTGAACTGCCTGGTTTGACATTCAAGGTCCACATAAATATCTCACCCAGTCCGGTTGTTACCGGTGCCAATTCGGGGCGAATTTCATCCGGCAAACTGATGGTTTGAATTTTATTTGCCACTAATTGCCGGACAAAATATAAATCGGTTCCTTCCTTAAAGACTAAGACAATTTGCGACAAACCGTATTTAGAAATAGAGCGCAGTTCATCCAGCCCTGGCATCCCGGAAAGTTCAACCTCTATCGGAAAAGTAACCAGCTTTTCTATTTGGTCAGGTGATAAAGAACCTGTTTTGGTATTCACCACAACTTGAACGTTAGTTATATCGGGAACAGCATCAATTTTCAGTTCCTTTAGTCCTACCACACTCCATATACTAAATAGAGCAACAACCAATATAACCATTAACTTATTTTTTAAAATTGATTGTATAAAATTTTTCATTCTAGTTCCTCTACGATATCAAAATTAGATTTTTTCAGGGCCAAAAGAGCATAAAAATCATCAAATAGATTTAACTTATAATTTAAAATAGTATTAAGCCTTTCATGAATTTGATCTTCCAATTCCAGATAGGATTGAATTGATATCAGCCCTTTAGATAGACTTTTTCCAAATTCAATTAAACTGCGATCAATTTGCTTTAACTTTTTAGCATTATGGGCCTCTAAATAATGAAGCTTACTTTCAATCTGTACATAAAGATTTTTGATCTTATCTTTATTGCCGAAATCGCGACTAACCTGTCTTATTTTTTCTAGCGCTTGTGCACTATGGGCCATTTTTGTTTTCTTAGAAAATAAAACATCCAAAGGAATTTTAATGCCAATGCCGATATAAGAAGTCACCTGTGGTTTCATATCAGGCTGTGCTTGTGTATTTTGACCAGCATAAACACCTAAATCGGGGGCCCAGGAACGCTCAGCAATTTCCCTTTCTACTTTTAAAGCTTCCAATTTAAGTTTATTAATCTCTTTATAATGTGAAGGAAGATTTTGAATTTTATGATAGGTCATTTGATAAAATTTATTACTAAGAAGATCAGAACCTAGTTTCTGCTTTAAATTCTCACCAAACAATTCATCCAATAAAATGCTAAAGTATTTTAATTCACTGTTCAACTTCTGAATTTCCATGGCCAGTTCTTCCATTTTAAGTTGCAATAACTCTTTATTCATTTTGGCCTGAGGTGATTTAATTTTATAATGAGTCAAATACTGCGTAAGTTTATTTAATCTTTGCTTACGCTCTTTAGCATGCTCACTTTTACTTAAAATAGTTTTGTAACTCAGCAGTACCTTGATAAGTATTAGTTTTTGCTGATTTAATTCTGCGATAGATTCCGTGTCAAGAATCTGCAGTTGAATGGGCAACAACTTGCTTTTTCTTGATGCTTTTTCTCCACTAAGTTCAAATTCATAAGATAATTCGTACTCACTATAAGAACCGTTATAGGATCCAACAGCTGCATTTCCGACGCCTCCAGTCACCTCAATGGCATTTCCAGCGTTATCTATCTGAGTCTTCGATTTTAATACTTGCTGTTTATGCGCAATATATTGATCTAGTTGGTTTTTCTTAATAGCATCCTTTACAGAATCTTTTAAAGAACTCGCCCAACCACTAAAAGGAATTAAGCCTAAAATAATCAAAAATCGTATGATGTAAATCAAATGCACCTCGCTTGTTTTTCTTATATAATTAGGCTAATTTTATGATTTTTAAATACGACAATTGTTGCAAACATCCACAGAATACAAAAAAGGATACACATGTCATACATAGAGCTAAATAAACAGAATACCTATATTATTGGCTTTATCTTATTGTTTTTATTTGGATTTCTTTCCTATGATACATTTGTTGACTATCAAAGTGGCTCCAGTCTACTTCATATCCTTTTTGAATTTTTTCTTCTTGCTTCTCTTTTTATAATGATTCTTATCACTGCTGAGCTGATTTATAAGAAATATAAAAAAACAAAAGTAGAAATGACGAATTTAGAGCAAGACTTTGAATCTCTTAAAAAGAAAATGGCCAGTTTTAAATCTGATGTTCATGATTATTTAGAGATTAATTTTAAAAATTGGGACTTAACAAAAAGTGAAAAAGATATTGCACTGCTTCTATTTAAAGGTTGT
>JBFEUX010000040.1:0-16370 GCA_041547255.1 Bacteriovoracaceae bacterium | reverse complement strand
CTTGGAGATGTGCAAATTTTTGAGATGCCCTCCATTATTTCCTATGTAAATATGGCCAAAATTGCAGAGCTGCCTTTTAATGATTTGAAATATCCCATGCACTCACCAGCTTCTGTTAGTGGCTTTGCTCATTTAAATGAAACAGATGAAAATATTTTTAATTTGATAAGACGCAAAGATTACTTGGTACACTTTCCTTATGAATCTTTTACTTCCAGTGTAGAAACGTTTGTAAGAACTGCTGCAGAGGATCCTAAGGTAAGGGCCATTAAAATGACCCTTTACCGAACTGACGCAAAAGGAACACTCATCAATGCTTTAATTCGGGCCGCTGAAAATAAAAAACAAGTGGCCTGTATCGTTGAATTAAAGGCCCGTTTTGATGAAGAAAGTAATATCAGATGGGCACAAAAGCTGGAAGAAGCTGGCATCCATGTTACTTACGGTTTTATGAAATATAAGACCCATGCAAAATGATCATGGCGGTAAGGCAAGATACAGATGCTATTCGCACCTACTGTAATATAGGTACTGGAAATTTTAATCCTACCACTTCAAAGTTTTATACAGACTATAGTTATTTTACATGTAAGAAGGCCATTACCGACGAAGTTCTGGAAGTTTTTAACTATCTTACTGGCCGCTCTATTAAGCAAGATTACAAAAAACTATTGGTCGCTCCCTTTAATATGTACCGTAGTTTTATTCGTATGATCGAAAGAGAAATTGGACATAAAAAACGAGGGCGAGATGCTCTTATCGTAGCAAAAATGAATCAATTGGAAGATCCCGGCATTATTGATGCACTCTACAAGGCTTCAAAAGCCGGAGTAAAAATTAAGCTGATTGTAAGAGGATTTTGTTGCTTAAAACCTGGAATAAAAGGCCTAAGTGAAAATATTCAAGTCTATTCACTTATAGGAAGGCTATTAGAACACTCACGGGTGTATTACTTTAAAAATGGTAAGGACAATGTTATCGATGGAGATATTTATATCGGTTCTGCAGACTGGATGAGCCGCAATTTATCCCGTCGAGTTGAAGTCATTACACCTATTATGCAAAAAGGTTTAAAACAAGGTATTTGGGATAATTTACAAATTCAACTGAGCGATAATCGCCATCTTTGGGAAATGAATGCTCAAGGACAATATACTCAAAGAAGACCAAGCGACAAAAAAAGTACGATTAACTCTCAAGCCCTTCAAATTGATGCGTACAAAAATGGTGAATTCTAGTAATTAACTGCAAACTTTTTAAAGTTTCCCTGAAGCTGGCTTAACAAAACCCCATGCATAAGACCAATATCAGGTGCATATATTTTTTTTACCGGTAAATCTGAAATAACCATCATCACTAACTGTAATGCTGGTAAAATAACATCGGCCCTATCCGCACGTAAATTAAACTTTTTTATTCTTTCCTTTACAGAAACACTATCTAACTGAGCGTAAAGTAGAGGAAGTTCTGATGGATATAAAAAAGATAAATCCTCACCCCACAATTTTTTTTTCAGCTTTACCATACGACGGAAGTTTCCTCCAGTTCCAATGACACGAATCGGTTTGTCACGATTGACACAAAATTGCTTCAAAAAAGGCTGTATCTCTTGCTCCGCCTCAAGCAAAATTTTATGTAACTTTTTTTCTGGTTTTTTACTCTCCTGCATGGCCCCTAATAAGCGAACCGTTCCATAAGGATAGGACTGGCTTCCTTGAACCTCTCCCTTAGAAAGAAAGCTTAATTCCATTGACCCCCCGCCAATATCAATTAGCAAAAAATCTTTCTCACCAATATTCACTGATGCCTTTACAGCATCTAAAATCATATTGGCCTCTTTTTTTCCGCTAATTTCCTCTATTTTAATCCCACTTTGATCGAGAATATATTCGGCCAGCAGATGGGAATTATCAGCGCAACGAAAGGCACTAGTGGCCACAGCGGCAACTTCGTAAACACCTTCTTTATTTAAAGTTTCTCTAAAGCCCCTAAACACCTCTCCCGCAAACTCAATAGTTTCATCGGAGAAATGTCCTTGTTGAAAAGACTCTGTCCCTAATCGCAAAGGAATCCTTTGTTTTTGTTCAATAGACAGAATGCCTTCTTTATCTAGATGAGCGATACAAAATCTAATGGCATTTGATCCAATATCAATAGCGGCCAACTTTTCCATGCCAAGATATTAGTCAACAGTGAGCAGCTTGTCATCTGTTTTAGGAATTAATCAATGTCGATAATGAACTCATCGCCATAATAGAGCTGTTTTTTATATATTTCAGTGTCTTCCAAATTTTTAATTATCTTTAAGGTTTTATTTATACTACGCAGGGAAAGATTCAAATCCTCTTGAAATTTCTGGTCTTGTAATGAAGCACAGTCTTGCTGATTTACTCTTTCCAAAGTCGCCTTGGCAACCATAAGTGAATTATTTAAGTGATGTTTTACTGTCCCCGCAATGACCTTCAAATTATTTATCTTAGCAGAAAAATCGTTAATAATCGCAATTGCGACCTTTTCTCCATTATAAGAAGAAGGTTTTAGAGTAAATTCAACATTAACAATCTCACCACTTTTAGTCTTCAGCTCAGTTTGTGCTAATCTTGTTTCAGTAGTTCTGGTAGTAATATTGTCTTGAAATAAGCTTAAAAATGAACGATGAAATTGTTTGGGTACAATTTTTCCTAAGCTTTGCTCTATTAACTCGTCTCTTGAATAACCTGTCATATCGAGTAATTTACTATCAACAAAAATAATTTCTCCCACTTCATTTATCACGAGAAGTGCAAGTGGTGTATACTCAATAAGATCTTTCAAAAATTTTAGATTCTCATTTTGCTTTTTTGTTTTTTCAAATGTCTCAGTAACACATTGGCAAGTACCATACATCAGCAATGGTTCTTCTTTGGAATTTCTTATTAACTTTGCTCTACTGCGTAAATAACTTATTTTGTTATTAACCACCACTCGATAGGTTATATCATATTCCTTATTCTTTTCTAGAGATCTCTTTAGCGCGGCTTGCAAACGAATAATATCATCACTATGCACTCGCTCTCTAAACATTTCTGAGGTCAGAGTTTTTACACCGGATTCAATGCCATATAGTTGATACATTTTGTCCGAAAAAAAGAACTTCTGGTTCTTCAGATCCCATTCCCAATAACCAGTATGGCCATACTCCTCAACAGTTGAAGAATAACGCTTAATAACCTCTGGATCCAGCTCAGCTAGTCCTAGCCCCAAATTATCATATTCGTTCTGTAATATCGTCATCATATAAAAATATTAGAGCATAATTCAGGATTCGCCGAAAGAGTGAAAACAATATTTTTTCACTGAATTTTAATTTAGTTTCACTAGTTTAATAGTCAGGTTTTTGCAAATCGGCGGATATACTCGCAACGTTTACACAAGTCATGCTGCAATTGATTTTGCTCAAAACCTTGTTTGATGTTAACTGCCAATTCTGATGCTAAAATATCACCTAGACTTTGCTCATTTAAATTACCTAACTTGATGACTGCTTCTTTATCCAGGCAACATGGTACAACAGTTCCATCTGCATGAATTCCAATATGACTTTTTAATCCATGACATCTTCCTTGCGTTCCCAATTCTGGTGCGTCAAGACTTGGCCAAACAAAACGAGAATCAAAATGCAGGTATAGTTTTTTCCATATTCGTTTCGATTTAATATTTTCTACCTGAATATTGCGATTAATTTGTATTTGAAAAAATTTTTCTATCTCAGTAAAAATTTCTTCATTATGTTGAGCCTCAGCTCCTACATTCCACAAGCGGTAATTAACATATATATCTTCTCTTTGCTCTAATAACTCTTGTGTAAATTTAAGGATAGGAAGTAAATAGCCAGATAAAGCTTTGTGTGGAAAATTATCTTTATAGGCTTGTAACGAAAAGTTGATTTGCCTAAGACAGGAAGAATTTTGATATAAATTCGCTTTTTTTTCAATATTCAGACCATTGGTAGTTAAATTTATTTTTACTCCTAGCTCAGTGGCCATAGATAAAATTTCTTTGATTTTAGGATGGGCCCCGGGTTCTCCCATTAAGTGCAGACAAACTTCTTCAGTATAAGGTGCGATTTCTGTAAGATGCTTTTTAAACAGATCAGGTGCCATAATCGTTTTGTCTCTATCCACCACAGGACAAAAACTGCATTGAACATTACATAGGTTAGAAATCTCTAAATAAATTCGTTTAAACTTCATAAGTACTTGATCTATTTGCTTAGTTCCCAATTCAGGCATTAAATCATATAAATAAATATATGAAACTTATCCTCTTCTTTCTATTTTTATTACCTTTTAATAGCTTTGCTCTGTCTATCAAAGTGATGACTTTTAACACTATGTGTGATTTCTGTAAAGGTTCTGACTTTTTTAATTATGATAAGCGCATTAAGCAAATACATAAAATCATTGAAAAACATCGGCCAGATCTAATTGCTTTACAGGAAGTAAGAACGACAGGACAAATACGAAAAATTTTAGGAGAACTTCCAGATTACAAAATCATCAGCAATGAGGGAGAATGGATAAGCTATGCTGACCCAACTCTGATCTACAATGCTAAAAAATTTGAGCTGCTTAGCGAACATAGGCGTTGGCTAGGTCCTGGCGATGGAAGCTTTACCCTGGGCTGGAAATATGCTCTGCCCCGTCAAATTCTTTGGGGTGTTTTCAAAACAAAAGAGAGAAATATTATTTTTGCCAGTACCCATTTTGATAACTTGCTTGCAAATTTATTAGGCTCTGCTTATTTAGTGAACAAAATCTTTCGTGAGGCAAAAGACCCTGTTATTCTGGCCGCCGATACTAATATCAGAACTAATATGCCAGAATATCAAACTTTAACCCAACAAGTTTTTATCAATGCCTTTGATATCAAAAAGAATTTTAAAGTCGATGGGGCCTACCACTCAGATAAGGATCTTTGCTATCTTAGAAAGGGTCACAATTTTCCAGATTGCCGAGTTGATCATGTGCTCCTTTCTGGCCAACACCCCTGGCAAGTTTTAAATTATGTTATTGATACAACTAAATTCAATGGAAAATTTCCATCGGATCACCGAGCTGTTATAACTGAAATAAAAATCTGATCAATCCTAAGAATTTAATCGTTCGATAATCGCTAAGGTTAGATTCGTGCTAGAAGTTAGTTGATTACGCTCGTTAAAGGTTTGAATCTCCCACACATGAGTTTTTTTTCCCAGGTGCAAAGGCTTTGCAATTCCTGTCACCAAACCGTTGCGAACTGCTTTAATATGGTTGGTTGTTATGCTCAATCCCACTGCATGTTGTTTCGCTGGATCACAAGTCAAATTTGCAGCGATACTTCCCAACGTTTCCGCCAATACACAATTAGCACCACCATGCAGAATACCAAAAGGTTGTTTGTTACGATGATCTGCTGGCATAGTTCCCGCAAGAGTATCTTCGTCTATACTGGTAATTTTGATACCACAATGCTCAACCATCGTGTTCGTATTTTGTGAATTTATCTGTTCTAGCGAATACTGATCAAACCAAATACTCATAGCGTCTAATTGTCCTTTACCAAATCTTCTCTTTAACTAATTCTAATGGTGGTATTGCCTCATCTACTTTACCTCGTAAGTCACGTAAAGCAGTCCTTAGTCCTTCCTCAATTACCGGATGGTAAAAAGGCATGGCCAATATATGATTAACAGTTAAGTCTTGAGCAATGGCCCAACTTAAAAGATGTGCCAAATGTTCACCATCTGGGGCCATTAATTCAGCTCCCAGTAACTTACCAGAACTTTTTTCGCCATAGACTCGCAACATGCCAATCTCTTTAAGCTTAACAATACTACGCCCTTGACCTTCAAAGCTTACTTGCCCCACCTCAAATTCTATGCCCTCATCAATCAAATCTTGATACATTTTTCCAACAGAACAAATATTGGGGTCTGAAAAAGTTATAAAAAGAGGTGAGCGCATTTTAAAAGCACGATGCCCATTTACAGCATTATAACCAACAATACGTCCCTCATCACTTGCTTCATGTAATATTTGGGCCCTTCCCGTATTATCTCCAGCCAAATAAATATGTGGGTATTCTTTTAAAGAAAATGTATCAGCAGCAAACTCTGGAACTCCCTTTTTATTAAATTTTACATTTAAAATATCGATGTTTAAGCTCTTATAGTTAATCTCACGGCCAGTAGTCACCAGAACCTTATCAACCAAATAGTCCTTACCACCAGTGGTTAGCTTTAACTGATTTCCTTGTTTTTCTACTTTATCAAGTCCCTTGAAAGACAAATTCATTTGCTCCGAGAATTTGGACGTCACATAATCATTAAGTTCTGGATCCGTTATTCCTGCAATATTTTTTCTACGAGCAATCCCTATGACATCTACGTCCAAGCGAGAGAGTGCTTGCCCCAACTCAATTCCAATAACTCCCAATCCCAAAACCGCTACTTTTTCCGGTAGCTGCTCAATTTCAAAGAATTCATCAGTCGTTATTACAAACTCAGGGTAATCTTTAAATAAGGGATGATTTTTTGGTTTAGATCCAGTAGCTACAATAATCTTTTCTGCCTTAATTTTTTCGTCCCCCAGATCGAGAACATGAGGTGATTCAAAGCGCGCATACTTTCTTATTAATTTTTCTTCCACCCAGTCTTGCATATCTCCCGTTACGGCCCGTACAAAACGATCACGTAATTTTCTTACGTGAAGCATAACTTGCTTGGAGTCTAGAGACAAACTCTCAGAACCATGAATACCAACTTGTTCAAATTTATGTCTACGATTATAGTCTTCGGCCACTTGAATAAGGACTTTGGATGGCATACAGCCCACACGAGCACAGGTCGTCCCCAGGATCCCGCCATCAATAACCACATAATCATCTGTTTTCTTGGCGACCTCTCTTCTGGCCGATAATCCAGCTGAGCCAGCACCTATGATTGCAACTTTAACTTCTTTCAAAATTTATTCCTAAGATATTCTATTGATTTTGGTCTAAATAATAATAGACAACACCTATAATTATTAAAAAGATAACAAAAAAGACTACTTTCTTTTTCTTGTCATCATCTATTTTTTTCTCGATATTTTTATTAGGACGACGTCCACTTTTAATTTCCCCACTAGTCTTTTCGAGCTTTAAATTCATTTTTTTTATTTTAGTCTTTTTTTGAGTTCCAAACCTGGAAACCCCACTCTTAGTTCTTGTTATAGTTTGTGTTGCTACTCCGCTAGTTATCTCGTCCAAATCTGGTTCAAAACTTCTTCCTGCTTCAATATTAATTTTAAACCCTCCAGGTAGGGCCAAAGGAGAAAATTCAAAATATTCTACTGACTGGTTTTTTGGCAAAGGTTCATCGTTATAAGAAACCCAGTTATTTTTAGTTATATCTTTAATAAATATCACATCGTCTTGAACACTGATCTCCAAATGCTCCCTAGAAATATGATCACTACTAATGCAGATATCACAAGTTGATTTTCGCCCCAAAATGGCTTCATCTTTATCAATAATGTATTCTTTAGCTCTCTCTAACTCATCTGAGGAAATTTTTACTTTAATCATATGCTATGCTAACAGTCCTTCAATATTTTTTGCCAAGGTAAAATCCTTCTCAGTTAGCTCATTTCCTGCATCATGAGTCGTAATATTCACCACTACTTTATTAAAGCTAACCTCCATATCTGGATGATGCATAATACGATTAGCTTCCCATGCAATGGCATTCACAAAAGACATCGTTTTCAAAAAGCCTTTAAACTCAAAAGTTTTTGTTAGCTTTCTCGTTTCAATTAACTGCCAGCCCTCTGGAAGTTTTTGATATTCAACTTTTACATCTAACATTTCATTGCTCCCATGCTATCTTCTTCAGCCTCTACGACTGGTTCTTTTGGAGGGTAAGCAGGAGGAAAGTCTCCCAGCTCTTTCGCTTTATTTAACAGACCAACGATATCGTCGTCTAAAATAGTAAATAGATCTTCAAATTTATCCAGAACAAAATACATCGGTTGCATAATATCAATTCGATAAGGTGTTCTAAGGACTTCCAAAGCATCAAATTCTTTCTTGACTGGTTCTTCTGTTAAACAATATTGAGTTTCCCCAATTGAGGATAAAATTCCTCCGCCATAGGCCCTTAGTCCTTGTTCAGTTTTCAAAAGACCAAACTCTATAGTAAACCAAAACAAACGAAAAAGTTTACGACGGTCTTTAGGCTCAACTTCCAAAGCAATTTGTCCAAACCTTTCCATAAACTTGCCATAGGCAGGATTAGTTAACAATGGTGTATGGCCATAAACCTCATGAAAAATATCCGGCTCCTGCAAATAATCCAAATGTTGTGGTATGCGAATAAAAGTCGCAGCAGGAAATTTCTTATTGGCCAATAAACTAAAAAACTTTTGAGGTTGAATGATGGCCGGTACCGGCTCAACTCCCCAACCAGTGAGCTTAGCTAATTTTGCATTTATATCTGGTATTTGAGGAATCTTATTCTCAGGAAAATCTAAAATCCCTAAACCATCTATAAATTCTTGGCAGGCCCTTCCGACAATAATGTCACTTTGCCTGGCAACTAATTTACTCCAAATTTCATTTTCCTGATCAGACCATTCAACACGGCCCTGACTATCGACCTCTCTAGAAATATATGTATGGGCTTCCATATCTTAAAACTCCGATGTACAATCAATTCCGTTAGATCTTACAATTAGTTATGCATAAGCTCAAATCAAAGTATATTAAACTTAGCCCCGAACAGAGACTTTACAATGCTCTATATCCTATTATTGGCTTAACTGGCGGCATTGCTTCAGGTAAGTCCACGACTTCAGACAAACTTAAGAAAATGGGGATTCCCCTTATTGATGCGGATCAGCTAGTTAAAATTATTTATTCAGAGCAAAGGACTTTAAATTTCATCGCACAACAAGCCCCTCACTGCATTAATAGCAATGAGAATCAAATAAATTTCCCCAAGCTTCGAGAAGTATTTTTTAATAACCCACTGATTAAAACCAAAATCGAGGAACATATATACGAAAGGCTTCCAGAGGTCTTTTTGCAGGAAGTGGAAAAGCTCGACTTCTCTCGCTACCAATTTATTGTTTACGACGTCCCGCTACTATTTGAAAAGGACATACAAGCTTATTTTGATTTAATTATTCTTGTCTATACAGATCGTATCAGCCAAACCAGGCGTTTGATTAGTCGCGATAATATTGATTTAGAGTTAGCTAACAGCATTTTAGATCAACAAATGAGTTTAGATAGCAAAAGAACGATTTCCCATTTTATTTTAGACAACCAAAGTGAAATTCATAACTTAGACACCCAAATTGGACATTTACTCAATGAGCTCGTTGAAGTGGCCCAATAACTTAGAATAAAACATCTCTAACTTTATATAATTATTACAACTAACTTGCTGCACAAAACCAAATCTGCTAAACCTTACGCCATGGGGAAAATATTTGGGGCCTTTTTAATTTACGGTATCTTGTTCACATCGCAAGCTTTGGCCAAAGTCCAGAAAAGCTCGCGTATCGCTCGTTACTTCGATCATCGCGGAACCACCTTATATCTAGACAACTCTGCACTTTTTCCAAAAAATTGGCATCACCAAGATTTCGAGCAGGATACACTCTTAGGTATAAGCTCAAATCTAATCTACTCTCGCACAGAAATAATGACTCGTAACCACCCCATTATCGTAGCAATTATAGATGCCGGTATTGATGTAAACCACTACGCTCTTAATAATCAAATTTGGATCAATGAAGAAGAAATTCCCAATAATGGTATAGATGATGATGGTAATGGGTATATTGATGATGTTATGGGATGGAACTTTCTAGGTAATAAAGCTGGAATGGCCACCTTTAAAACAAATACTGCGGGAAAATTTCATTTAATTCGAAATACCAATGCCCCCCAGCATAATGGGGATAGCTTAGAAATAACTCGAGAATATAAAAGCTTACTAGATAAGCAGTTAAGCGAAATCCCGCTTACGACGATTGAGAAAGATCGTTTAGTTGAGCTGCAAAAAATAATTATTGCCGCCCGTCAAAGAGCTATAAAATTAAGTGAATCCTATGGCCTTGATAGGGATGCCTTTGTTAAATCCATTGAAGTATTAGCTGAATTCGATATTACCACCCAAAATTTGAGCTTAGAAAAAATACTAGAAATAAAATCTGACAATCAGTCGATAAACATGGCGATCAAAACCTTAAAGAACTTTTTGGCATATGATATTAATCTTGAATATATTAATGAACAAATAGCACAATATCGTATGCAATATGAACATCATTTCAATCCATACGATTCCAGTAGAAGACAACTAGTAGATGATGATCCGTCCTTGATCAGAGAGTCTGGTTATGGAAACAATGATGTCATCGGAAGTGATCCATTACACGGAACTCATATCGCTGGTATTATCGCCGCTGAACATCAAAAAGATATTCCAGTTAAAGGTATTGCCCCTCATGCTAAAATTATGCCGATAAGGGCCATTCCTAATGGTGACGAACGAGACAAGGATATTGTTAATGCCATTTATTACGCAGTCGAAAATGGTGCTAAAGTCATTAATATGAGCTTCGGCAAACATCGTTCTCCCCACAGTCAAGAAGTACAAGCGGCCATAGCTTACGCTGAAACACATGAAGTTTTAGTGATACAGGCGGCAGGTAATGAATATAAAAACATTGATCAAGAGACATCCTTCCCTCATCCTTTTTATCAAAAACGTAGATTAAAAAATTTTATTTCTGTAGCAGCTTCAACTCCCAATTTAAATTCAGAGTTAATAGCAACCTTCAGTAACTACGGAAAAGAAAGAGTCGATATTTTGGCCCCTGGTAGTTTTATTTATTCTACTATTCCACAGCAGAAATATGCCAATATGTCTGGAACCAGTATGGCCGCCCCCATGGTGAGTGGTATCGCAGCTTTTATTCTAGGGATGGCCCCAGAACTCTCAGTTCAAGTGACAAAGAAACTTATACTTGAAGGTTCTTTTCAAGCTGATCAACTAGAGGTCTATAAGCCACAGCTAGGGATGATTCCTCTAAGGGAGCTGATACGAGTTCCAGGTGTTGTTAATTTAAAAAAGAGCATTGAATTATTACGGGATTACCAAAGCTATGCTTTTAATGCTGCTGAAGAATTTCAATAATCTCATCTTTTATTAGTGGGTTTAACGCCTGAATAGCATCTACAAATCTAATCACAAATTCGAACATCTCAGGTTTTTCCTCATTTAAGGGGACTAAATCAACAGATTTTGCTAAACGGCTTTGCTGCTCATGAGCAGGTAGTAAAGTCTGAAACACTTCCAGAGGTCGTTGTTCAAGTTTTTGATAAATGACCCCTTGAAAATTTATCTTAAAAAACAAAAGATTGTCGTCCGAGATACCATATAGTAATTCATGAGAATCATCTGAGTACAACCAAGTTAACTCCCCCATATAATCTTCATTGAAGATACTGGCATCCTTTTCCTGCAGCTTTAGAGCACTAATTTCGCTTTCAAAATATTTTTTTACATTCGCTTCATACACACTAAGATGACTAGTTACGGCAAGTCCTAAAAATCCATTATTAATGCGCACTATTCTAGCTGACACATTAAAAATACTATCGTTTACTTTGAGCGTAATTAAAATTTCATCGTTAACACGACAAATACTGGCCAACTCTTTTGAGGCGAGTCCAATTCCAGACATAGAAATATTTGTGATAGTATATCTCAACCCATCAATGGCCATGGATAAATTGTGGATACTCTTAACTTCAAAGCGATGTGCCCTAACCGAAAGCTTACCCTTAAATATCTTGGTTAAAATTCCCATTTATACATATTACATCAAAAAAATGTTGAGAAATTTGCTTTTTTTCAAAAAAAATTCAATTCTAATGCAGAATTGACACTGCACACTATGCTAGAATAGCTACAATTTAATTTTAATGAAAGGAAACGCTAGTGGAAGAAAATAAAAAACAAGCAGCTTTAAATTATCATAGCCAGGGAAGACCTGGAAAAATTGAGGTAGTTCCTACCAAATCTTGTATTACTTCTAGAGATTTGTCTTTAGCCTACTCACCTGGAGTAGCTGAACCCTGCTTAGAAATCGCCAAAAATGCGGATGATGTTTATAAATATACTTCAAAAGGAAACCTTGTTGGTGTTGTAAGTAACGGCTCAGCTGTTTTAGGACTAGGAAACATTGGTCCACTTGCTGGAAAGCCAGTTATGGAAGGAAAAGGGGTTCTTTTTAAAAGGTTTGCAGACGTTGACGTCTTTGACATAGAAATTGACGCCAATACTGTTGATGAAATAGTTACCGCTGTTAAAGCTTTAGAACCAACTTTTGGAGGAATCAATCTAGAAGATATCAAAGCTCCCGAGTGTTTTGAAGTTGAAACCAGACTCCAAGAAATCATGGATATCCCGGTATTCCATGATGATCAACATGGTACTGCTATTATTGCGACCGCAGGTTTTGTTAATGCCATGGAATTAACCAATAGAAAAATGGAAGACTGTAAAGTCGTGTTCAGTGGAGCTGGAGCAGCTGCTATGGCCATTGCGAAACTGTTTTTTACAATAGGAATTAAACCAGAAAATTTACTTATGGTAGATTCCAAAGGCGTTATTTATGAAGGCCGTAAAGAAGGAATGAATAAATACAAAGAGCAATTTGCGGTGAAAACTGAAGCGAGAACAATTGCTGATGCCTTAAAAAATGCTGATGCATTTATGGGTTGTTCAGCTAAAGGCGTTGTTACCAAAGAGATGGTAAAAACAATGGCGAAAGATCCCATTATTTTTGCCATGGCCAACCCCGACCCTGAAATTACTCCAGAAGAAGTAGCTGAAGTAAGAGATGATGCTATTATGGCCACTGGTCGCTCGGATTACCCTAACCAGGTCAATAACGTTCTAGGTTTCCCATTTATTTTTAGAGGGGCCCTCGATGTTAGAGCAAAAAAAATTAATGAAGAAATGAAAATTGCAGCGGTATATGCTTTGGCCAACCTTGCAAAAGAAGAAGTTCCTGAAAATGTACGAATGGCCTACGGTGGAAAAAGTTTTAGTTTTGGTAAAGAATATCTTATCCCTAAACCTTTTGATAAACGTGTTCTCACCAGAGTTTCTCCTGCAGTTGCTAAGGCTGCTTGTGAATCAGGTGTCGCTAGAAAAGAAATCTCGGATTTTAATCAATATGCCCTGGAACTAGATGCAAGACTGGGACAATCAGCTGAATTTATGCGCTCAATCCGTTCTCGACTGCCAAAGAACAAGAAAAAAAGAATTGTTTTTTCAGAAGGAACTAACACTAGAATTTTAAGAGCGGTTAATACTCTTATTGATGAGGGAAAAATCGAACCGATACTGATTGGTGATTCTGAAATTATCCATCATAGAATGGATACACTGCAACTTGAACATCTTAAAGATACAGTAGAAATTGTTAAGCCTGCGTCTTATGAACACTTTAAAGATTACTATTACACTTATCACTCAGAAAGAAAGCGCGTGGGTGCGACCCTTTCCTTATCAGAAGACTTAATGAAAAGAGGTAATTACTTTGCCTCGATGATGGTCAAAAAAGGTCATGCAGATGGTATGATTACTGGTGCCACTCAAAACTATCCAGATTGTTTCCGTCCCATGATGCGTGTACTAGGACATGGCCCGGATAAATCAAAAGCTTGTGGGATTATTATTTTGGTTTATCGTAACCGCATTATCTTTCTTTCTGACTGTACGGTACAATTACATCCAAACTCGGAAGATTTAGCAAATATTGCACTTTTAACCACTGAAATGTATCGCAGTTTAATGCAAAAAGATCCTGCGGTTGCTTTCCTTAGTTACTCAAACTTTGGTTCTAATATGAATGAGGAGACTAACAAAATTATCAAAGCGGTTGAGCTAGTAAAAGAGCGAAGTCCGGAACTTATGGTTGATGGAGAGATGCAAGCAGATGTTGCTGTTAATAATGACATCTTATCAAATCTTTTTAAATTTTCTGATTTGAAAAAACCTGCTGATATTCTTATCTTCCCAGATTTACAATCAGCCAATATTAGTTACAAAATGCTTACTCAACTAAGTGAGTGTACTCCTATTGGGCCAATTCTTGCCCCAATGGAATATGCCGCCAATATTGTACAAAGAACTTCTACCGTAGAGGAAATTGTAAATATGACACATCTCACAGCTCTTATTAGCGAGTTACAAAAAAAATAAGGAGAAAATAAACATGGGTTTTACCAAAAATATCGTTAAAACTGATTTAGCACCGGCCGCAGTTGGAACCTACTCACAAGGCGTTGAATACAATGGAGTCTACTACTTCTCTGGACAAATCGGCATTGATCCCAAAACATCTCAACTCGTAGCAGGTTTTGAAAATCAAGTCGCCCAAATTATGAAAAACATAGATGGACTTCTTGAAAGCTGTAACCTAACTAGAGAGCACATCATCAAAACAAGTATTTTTGTAACTGATTTAGCAAACTTTGACCAAGTCAACCAAGCTTATATTAATTATTTTACAGAACCTTACCCAGCAAGAAGCTGCATAGAAGTTCCTGCTCTTCCTAAAGGAGCACTTGTCGAAATCGAAGTCATTGCTGCAAAAGGATAAACTTGTTTAGTAAGAAGTACATTTTTGAAACAAAAACCACTCGCTCCAAGCGAATTATCAGAACTATTATTATTTTTTTAAGTTTGAGTTTTATTTCCTTTGTACTTCTTTGTGTTTACATTCCTACTTATGCCGAAAAACAAAACGAAATTACCTCACAAGCATTCTTTCAAAGATCCCCTGATCTAATTGTTACCTTTACCGGCGATAGCGGAAGAATTGACTATACTCTAAAAAAGGCCCAAGAATATCCTTCGGCCAAAGTATTTATCACAGGTGTCTATGCCAAAAACAGCCTGGAGATTTTACTAAAAAAACAGGGGAAAAATATCTCCATTGAAGAATATCTGGAACAAGAAAGTCATCATATTGAATTGGATTATCTGGCCAGAAATACTATCGAAAATGGTTTGGCCACTCTCCACTATCTTAACAAACTTCCTAATGCAAAAAATGTCCTGATCATCTCCAGTGACTATCATATTTTCCGAATATCCAGGATTATGAATGCACTAAAAGACCAGCAAGATGAAGTGAAGTTTTACTATGAGAGTATTCCTAGTAATTACTACATCATGCGTAATATTCAAAAACTCATCAAAGAAGTATATAAATTTTTTAAAACTTCAACCTTTCTTCTCTTTTGGGATCGAGAGAAATAACTAAATGGTAGAAGGTAGCAAATTACAACCTGCTAAACCACCCAAATTGATGATCTCATCTCCAAAAGCATTAGTTGAATATTTTCCCGTTGCCACTTCTAAGGGACAAGAAGTGAATGTTCCGGTCGTGCCAGCACTGAAATCACATTCTAATTTGAAATTATCGCTATCTGTCGGATCACACTCAGTGGCTTCGGTAACATCGGTGATGGTAATCTTACTAGTAGTGACGACAGCATCGGTATCCTTCGCTTTTATCGTTTTGGTTTTGGTAGCATTATAATAAAAAAAGAACAAAGGAAAACTGGTAGAAATAGTATAAGCATCTTTACGGTCGTTATAAGCATCTGGCTCAGTATCTGCATCATCACCATCAATGAGAGTAATTGATCTTTTATTCCAGGTTAAACTCATCGCAGTTGTACTACTAAGCCCCCCGGCACTAAAGTTGCCTGCATAAGTAGAATTACAGGCCATAATTTTTAACTCATTTAAAATGGCATCGTGATCCACTTTTTCAAACAAAATAATTTTATCATAACTAGAATCGGCAGAGTTCACGGCCACTTGCATCTCCGTTGCACTGACAGCAATAATCTTAGTATAAAGAGTTACTTGGGGACTAGCATCTTGGACTATTTTATAAATCTTACCAAGCATGCCCGCAGTTTCAAAATTTCCAGTGGCATTTAAGCTGTCAAAAATATTCGCCTCATTTATACATTTTTCAACGGCCATGGCCAATAGAGTAGCATACTCACTATCTGACTTGCTATAAAGATATTTTTCTTCAGTCGTGTCACAAGCATTAAACAAAAGCATGATAAATGCGATTAAAGCAGGGTATTTCATTAAAAGTACCTCCCGATACCAATTGAAACCATACTCATAGTTTCAGACTCATCTAAATCGTCCTCTTTGGAACTTAAATCGACAATAACGGCAGAATTATAAGCGTTACTCGTTCCTTGGGTTTCTCTAGAAGTCTTATGTATCTGCATAGTTGTAAAACGCAGAT
>JBFEUX010000386.1:0-1524 GCA_041547255.1 Bacteriovoracaceae bacterium | reverse complement strand
GTATTGTAAAATTTGTCCAGGCGCTGCACCCATGGAACCAAGATCCACCGTAATAGGCACTGCCACCTGTCCGTAGGCATTGGCAAAGATCATATTCATTGCCCCTTCCATTAAAAAGGCAAAGGAGCTTTTAGCAGTTAAAATTATCTGTGAACTTGTTTGCGATTCAATATTAAAGTCATGGTAACCATTGGCATCGGTTATTTGAACGGTTTTAATATTATTAAAATTTGATCCGTTAACAATTATTTTATTATCTACGACATCTATGGAAATTACATCGGCCTTGGGTGAAGCAAACTCTGATCCCCTAAGCCCATCTATATTTACAATATCCTTGGAACAGGAAGATATCGTAAAAATTAATACACTTAATAAGCCTACAAGTCGCATAAAAGTCCTTACTCAGTTTTTTATGAGTCAATGCATAAATTGTATCTGAGTATCGGACTTAATCGATGCAGTCTTGAATAAATGAGTAAATACCAACACTTAAATTAGCGTGAAGAAAGGCCACCAAACTACTTAAGAAAACTAAACTGACTTAAATTTGTGTCAATTCACTGGAAAAAAGCTTAAGAAGACTTAATTAACAAATTATTTATTGGCAAAAAGATGCTGAGGGCTTGAGTTCACAAAGTACTTCTTTCATGAGCTTATTTTCGGCTTCAAGCTTTTTAGTTTTAACTTTAATGGCTTTATTTTCTGCTTCTAATGAGGCAATACGACGTTCATGATTACTTAGAGTTCCTTCATGCATGACTTTGTACATCTCTAGGTTATCATCCAGCTCTTTAAAGGCTTCAATTAAAGGTGCCACTAGTTTTGCATAGGCCACTGACATATATCCATTCTCACCAACCATGACTGCTTCAGGAAAAACATCCTGTACATTTTGAGCGATTACCCCAATATCCTTACCTTCTTTAAAATCATGTTCAGGAAACTCATCATGTCTCCAAATAAACTCGACACCAGTAAGCTTATGCAGTTTTTCACGGGCGGATTCAATTTTTTGAATATCTTTTTTGTAGCGTCTATCTGAAAAGACTTGCCAAGAACTTGTCCCTCCAGCAGTACCCTCGACATAGAAGTTATACTGTGGACTAAAAGACCTAATACCTATTCTTTCAGTATCACTACGTATGTACATGATCTGTTTTGTATTTACAGTGAGGTTTAAAGTATCCGAACTATCTGAATAGCTAAACCGTGCCTTTCTAGTGGAAGAAGCTCCTAAATCAAGAGCGGCATAATCATATCCTAAAATACTCATACCAACGTTATTGCTCGCAGTAATAAGAACATCATCTGCATCAGTACTGGGCGTGGTTGAATAGCCATTACCTGAAATATGTAATTTCCCAGCAGGAGCTTGTGTTCCAATCCCCACATTCCCGCTAGAGGTAACTCGCATCTTCTCTGTAGGGGTAGCTTGACCAGGAGTTGTTGTCGCGAACATTAAATTGGCAGAGACACTTCCAGTTGTAGGCGTGGTATCTACTAAGGAAGCGATATAAGCAG
>JBFEUX010000361.1:0-1936 GCA_041547255.1 Bacteriovoracaceae bacterium | reverse complement strand
GAATCAAGATATTGGTAATCCTGGGATTAAGGGAAGTGCTAATTATAGCGGTGGAGTCTATACTATTATTTCTGCTGGATATGATATTTGGGGAACAAGTGATAGTCTAAATTTTAACTATCTTTCTTTGTCTGGTGATGGATCAATTACAGCTAAAGTTGATTCTCTTGAAAATACCTTTGAGTGGGCAAAGTCAGGGGTTATGATTAGAGAAAGTCTTACTCCTGGATCAAAACATGCTTCAACAATTGTATCGGCAGCAAATGGTCTCAGAGTATTGGTTAGACATTTAGAGAATGATGTAACAACATCAATCAAACCACCAAGTGATAATAATGAAAGATATGTAAAAATAGAGAGAAAAGGTAATAGTTTTATCTCATCTATATCTTCTGATGGAGTTAACTTTCAAGTTATTGGAACAAATACCATTAATATGAAACAAGACGTTTACATTGGCTTTGCAGTTTCAAGTCATCTTGCCAATGTAACAACGACAAGTAAGCTAAGTCATGTTTTAACAAGTGGAAGTATAACCAAGGCGACAGCACCTGTTGTCGAGCCTACACCTTCGCCAACACCGACACCAGCCCCAGTTACTTCATGTAATCAGATAGGTGGTGATATCTCAAAAGGAGAGAACCTCGTTAATAATAAATGTTTAAATTGCCACGGACTGAAAAAAGATTTTACTTGTGATGATATTAAAAAATCATTTATCTCAATTGGGTCAATGAATTATTTGAAAAGCTTATCTGATCAAGATATTGCTGATATCACCGCCTACTATCGAAGCCAAAATGAAAAAATTGTACCGGCTAGTTATCCTACGGCAGGCGTGAGATTATTAAGTGCTAAGGAGTATACCAACTCGATTCAAAGTCTTACTGGCGTGACAATCAGAGACGAATTAGATTTTGCAGATGAAACGACTGGCTATACTACAGGGAGAGCATTAAGTCTTGGAGAGAATCTCTTTTCTATTCTACTTAATAAATCTCAGTCTGTTGCTTCCCGATATTTAGAGGGACAGGCAAAAACAGATTTTCCTTGTCTTAGTAGTTCACATACCGATACTTGTTTGCAGGACTTCATAAATAAATTTGGAACAAAAGCATTTAGACGTCCTATTGCTCAAATTGATGCACAAGAATTACTGGCTGTTTATACGAATGCCAAAACGTTAACTTCAGGCAATACTCAATATGCTCTAGAGCTTCTCGTAACGCGAATTTTGATGGCCCCTCAATTTCTCTACCGAAGTGAGTATGGAAATTTAGCTTCAAGTGGTGGGCTATTTGAAATGGATTCTTTTGAAAAAGCTTCATTTCTTTCCTATTCTCTCACTGGAGATAGTCCAGACGATCTTTTATTTGCTGATGCTCTTAACAATCAACTAAATACCGAAAAAATTCGCTCCCATGCGGCACGGCTTATCGAGTCGAACAAAGGAAGAATGTGGATAGAAGAATTTTTCAAGCAATGGCTTTATTTAACTGAGTTAGACGATATGGCCAAATATCCGGAACGCTTTCCAAAGTTAGATAAAGTGGGATTAGGTGTTGCCTTAAAGAATGAATTCACTTTTTATATTGATAAGCTCGTCGTGAATGATAAATCATCATTGCCAGAGATTTTCAGTCATAATCAAGTTTATGCTAATAATCTTACTGCTCCTCTTTATAATGGAAGCACAACCTCTAATAGTTTTGTAAGTATTGCCAGCACTCAAAATACTCGAAAAGGTCTTTTAACCTTAGCTAGTTTACTAAGTGTTCACTCCTCTCTTGGAGAACGCGAAAAAGACCGACCTGTCAAAAGAGGAAATTTAATAAAAGAAAGAATTTTATGTGAGCCAATTGGAATTCCCTCAGGTCTAGACCTCTCTAGCAGTATCACTAACATACTGGATAAATATCCTAATTTTAATGACCTG
>JBFEUX010000211.1:0-4888 GCA_041547255.1 Bacteriovoracaceae bacterium | reverse complement strand
ATAATTGGTTCCCCCAAGCTGGATTCTATCTGGAGAGATAAAGCTGGTAGGATCAATAGTATTCCAGCGATTATTGTCATAAAATTCGACCCAAGCATGAGCATCATTGGTTTTTATAACATAGTATTTACCAATTGGATTGTACTCCCCCCCTTGAAAACCGCTAACCAGACGGGTCGGTATACCTTTTAGTCTCAGGGTAAGACCTAATAATGAGGCGAAGTGTGTGCAATATCCCTTCTTTCTCTTGAGGAAGTCAGCAAGGGTAAACAGCGCGCCCGGGGTAAGTGTATAAGTAAACTTTTCTTTAATAATCGTTTGTTTAAATTGTAAGATAATCTCAGAAGCGTTTACTGCATCAATTGTTTTTAAAAAACTTTTCATCTGCTTGGGAATAAAAGGAGGTGCCTGGGTATACTGGGCAATTACATTAGGTCTTAATTGATAATGAATATCAGGGTTCAACTCAGAAAAGGCCATTACCATAGTCTTCTTATGCTTGTTATAAGATTTAAATTCATTGGTCGCAGGAATATGATAATAATTAAGATTGGTTTCGATAATTGAAACTGGAGAGTTTAATAAAATAATATCACCATTGAAGTCTTGTTCGTACTTCAGTTTTTGGTAGATTAGATTTTTTCCATTACTCACAGGTCTAATTTCTGGTATAGGCTCAACAAACTTCCAGTTGTAGCCATCTGTGTGGGTAAATACTCGCCCTCGCCAATAGAGCATCTTTGCCGGAAGCTTTTGCTTTAATTCAGCGAAGAATGCAGTTTTATTAGATAGTGCCAGCTCGCTGATTCCAGAGTTGTTTATCTGTTCACTATAACCAATTTTTCCTATTGATTTTGAGTTGGAGGTAGGTAAGAAATTGTGAAATCGTGGAAAGAAGAGGAATAGAAAAAAAGTTAAAAGCCCAATAAAGAGTATTTGCTTACGATGGAAGACAATATTTTTAATGATATTTTTTATTGATGTTGGCCCTGAACTCTCTTGAAAGAAAAAAAGTATGGAAATGTGCAAGAGGGCATAGCTCAAATAATATAAATTCGCCGAAAATATAGCAAAGACTCCAATCCATAGGAATAACGGATAAATTTCAAACTTATTTTCCACGCGATTTGTGATAATCTGTGACACTAAAAATACGGCCAGTAGTGGAATCATGGTTTCTGGAATGATAGTGGGCCCAACTGATTTGAAAATTAAATATATATTTATAAAATTGAGATAAGCAAAGTACTTAGGCAATCTAATAAAGACAAGTAGAGTGATAAGTATCCCATACAAAATAGCATACCAAATAGGAATAAAATCTAAACTCAAATAGAGGGGAATGAGTAAGGGGAGGTATCTGAGAACATTTAATTTTGTTTCAGGCTTCACTAAGTGCCTCCAAAGACTTTAAATAATGGGCCCTTGTACTTTGTGCATTAAGTTGTTTGGTAGGCAATATAAGGTTCCAGGTGTTACCTTCTTTATATAAAAGCTCAATTAAGTATGCCATCTTGGATAGTTTATCTTCCTTTTCACCTGTGATCTTGTAGTAATTAATCTCATAGTTAAGTCCATGGCGAGGAGTAAAGCGCTTCCAATATAGCTGTTCTGTTTTGGCATAGGTTTTCCAGTCGATGCGTTTGAAGCTTAAGCCCGGGGCGTAGCGAATATGTTGATCGTATTCAAGCTCAGTTTCTTCAGAGGAGCTGGTACTGCTTTGCTTTTGCATAGGTAAACTAATAGGAATTTTTTTTGGGTAAATATATAAGCTGAGGCTCTGGCCGTAATAGCGCCAAACATAAAATAACCTGCTGGGGCCAAAGGTAAAGAGTTTTATCTTGTTAATTTGGTAGTAACCTCTTTTAAGATCTGTAGATTTAAAATCAACGTGATGACCGTGAAAAGATTTGAAATTAAAAGGTTTTAGCACTTCTTTTTTAGTATGCAGCTCTATTTGTAAGAATGTAAATTGATTTGAACTAGGGGCAGTGTCTAGAGTGCAATGAACAATACATTCTTTTGAACTAAACTGATTTGTAACAGATATTTTCTTTAACTGATATTGTTGGATAAGGCGATGGGTATCTAGCATTTGGATAAGAAAATAGGAAAACATTAAAAAATTAATAAGTAGGGCAAGATTATTGGCATAAGTTAGTGCTATCAATAAAAGAGAAAAATTGATGAAGATAAATTTAAAACCGGCAGCTGTCGGAATGATATAAGTTTTTGTTCTGTTTTTACTGTAGCTATTGGCCTTGTTAAGCAAATATTGTGTTATTGCTGTCATATTAAATTTGTTGCAAAATGCTTTGTGCAGTACTGTGTTCTAGCGCAATATCGGCGTTTTCTGGATGTACGAGTCTGTGTCCTGCGGTATATGGAAAAATAGTGTAGATATCATCAGGAATAATATATTCTCTATCATGAAGATATGCCCACGCTTTACTCAGCCGAATAATGTCCAGTCCGCAACGATTACTTAATGGTAATAGCTCTGTTTGATTGCGAGAGTAATCTAACAATTTATACACGAGCTCATAGATTGCATCTTCAACATGAAAGTTCTTTATAAATGTTTGAGTCTGTTTAAGTTCTTCCGTGGTTATAAATTGTTTTATATTTTGACGGTCAATGCTTGATTCAGTGGCCTTTAAAAGTTCAATTGTAGATTCTTTATTTGGATAACCCATTTTTAACTTGCAGGAAAAGCGGTCAAGTTGTGATTCAGGTAATCCATAAGTTCCAATTTGGGCATTAGGGTTTTGAGTGGCAATAACGGTAAAATGATCAGGCAAGTTATGGGTCTTGCCCTCTATGGTGATTTGTTTTTCTTCCATGGCCTGTAATAAAGCACTCTGGGTCTTTGGTGGGGCCCTATTTAGCTCATCTGCAAGGATTAACTCTCCAAAGATCGGTCCTGGGTGAAATTCAAAATTGGCGCTATTTTTATTATATATGGTTGCCCCTAGAATATCCGCAGGTAGTAAGTCATTGGTAAATTGTATTCTAGATAGGGTAACGCCTAAGCTTTTTCCTAAGTACTTAACCAAAGTTGTTTTTCCTACACCGGGAGTATCTTCAATTAAAGTATGTCCTCCTGCTAGAATATTACATACAACTATTTTAACCTCTTTGCTTTTGCCTTTAAGGACTTGCTCTGAGTTAGTTATAATGTTTTGTATCTGGTTAAGATGCATATTAAAAACCTATTTAAATACTTTTTCCATTACAGTGTGATAATTCTTATAAGCCTGAATAACCGTTTTTTTATCAGAGGCCTTAAATGCTTTGACCTGTGGATCAATCTTTCCATAACGGTAGGTGACTAAGTCAATTGCTTTGAGCTCTCCCATGATCGCCTGCATTGTTTTCGTATGTCTTGAATGATCATCGGAAAATATAATGGCCTTAAATTTTGATCCTGTTTTGTTTAATAATGTCTTAAGCATAATGCCTTTATTAAGTCCCGCCGTCATCATGACTCCATTCATGTAACTGATGGCCCTGGGTTTTGAAAGTTTTGCCTTATTCGCCATCTTAGTGCTGATACCGTATTGTTTGTACTTAGTTAATTGGTAAGGAAGATAAGTGCTTGGATAGCCACCCTTAGGCCCGATAGCGCTTGCTCTTAAATCGTATCCATTGCGACCGAGTTCTCTTTCCGTTGCGTTTCTATAGCTTGGCCCGCGTGAAGTTAATAAAATAACTTTGAATCCCGCTTTCTGTAATCTTTTAATAACCTTGGGTGCATCTGGTTCTGTCGGAATCATTTTTGATAGGGAAAACAGTTTTCCAAGAACACTTAATAGCTCACCCATATTATTTGTGACACAGTAATCTGCTTTAGATTTAGTTTTGATGCAGGAATTATATTGCCAGCCAAACCACTGGTCGCTACCTAGGTCTTGAGGCATGGCCATTATTGTGTTGTCGATATCAAACACCAATAATACATTTTTATTACCATGTTTTTTTCCAAGCTCCACTGCCTTTTTTTCTATTTCTAAAAAAGAATTAGTTTCTAACGCAAGACCAGCAAAACTGATATGGGTAAAAAGAATTAAAGTGAATGTTATTAGTTTCATGTGTGTTTATCCTTAATGAATTTAAAATTTAAATAAAAATGAACCACCAAAAATGGAGTCATCTATGGTTTCTAAGTTATTCCCCTTGAAATAAGATGAGTAAAGGGAGAGGCCAGCGCTATCATTAAACCAGACATTGAAACCATAAGTAAGTTGCAAGTATGTAACTTCATAATCGGTAATCATAATATTTCCATGCCACTTATCTTTTTCTATATCAGTTTCATCAGTGCTGACATTATTTACACGACCATTTAGAAATAACTCAAATTCTTCGCTAAAGGCCAATGACCCTACCATTCCGCCGTAATAGATTTTACTTGTTTCAGTTGAGCCATATCCAAATTCGAGAGCTACGCTAGGGCCCACCTTATTATTAAGAAATGCATATTTAAAAAATAAGGCAGAAGTCGCAATCTCACCAAATTCCATTACAAATCCGATGTCTAAATCTTTAGAAAGACCCATGGAAAAATTAAGAAAATAATCAACCAAATTGATTCGAATGACATCATGTTTTTGATTAATGCCATATATTTTAAGGGTATATGGACCTACCAGTTTGATCCGCAATTGACCCAGGAAGATCAGTTCTATCACCCGGCAGGACATACCATCACCTGTCAATTAATGCATCAGGAAAGAAATTTCTTTTATCTGGAAGATAATGATATTCAGGCTGTCGAGTTACCATATGGTGACGAAGATTTCCGGATGGCCATTATTCTTCCAAAGAAAGAGGTTTCTTTGCAAAATCTCATTTCTAATATCACACATGAGCAGCTCATAAACTGGCT
>JBFEUX010000012.1:0-25762 GCA_041547255.1 Bacteriovoracaceae bacterium | reverse complement strand
GAGTTTCCTCAATGTGGTTTTTCGGCCAATACTGTGGCGATTCTTAAACACCTGGGTAAATCATTTACCACTTTTGATATTCTTCAGGATATGGATGTGCGCCAAGGAATAAAAGAATATTCTAACTGGCCAACTTTTCCTCAATTATACGTAAAAGAAAAACTCGTCGGTGGTAATGATATCATCACAGAAATGTTTGAATCAGGTGACCTCAAAGAGTTATTTGAAGGTTTATAGCCCATGAGCGCGAATTCTGATTTTCCTTACTTACATGGTTTTTCCAAAGAGGAACAGGATCGGCTTTACCAACAAGCTCAATTCACAGAATTTACGATTTATAAAGATATCGATTTCTCTCGTACTAAGAAACTACTTGAAGTAGGGGCCGGTGTTGGTGCGCAATCAGAAATTCTATTAAGACGTTTCCCTAAACTTCACCTAACGGGCATTGAACTCAATGACAATCAACTGAATACGGCGAAACGCAATCTTGCCCAAGGTCAGATCCCAGCTGAACGTTATGAAATTTTAAAAATGGATGCGACTGAAATGGATTTTGAATCCAATAGCTTTGATGGCGCATTCTTGTGTTGGGTACTGGAACATATTCCCAACCCGCGACAGGCACTAAATGAAGTAAGAAGAGTGCTAAAGCCAGGCTCACCTATCTATATAACTGAAGTTATGAACTCCTCTTTCTTTCTGGAGCCCTATTCACCAAATATTTGGCGTTATTGGATGGCCTTTAATGATTTTCAATATGAACATGCTGGTGATCCTTTCGTAGGAGCAAAACTAGGAAATTTCCTTTTAGAATTGGGTTTTAAAGATATACATACCAAAGTAAAAACCTGGCATTATGATAATCGCAATCCAGATCAAAGAAAAGAGACGATTGAGTTTTGGACCAATCTTTTAATGAGTGCAAAAGAGCAACTTATTCATGAAAAAGTTATCACGCAGGAACTCGCTGATAATGCACAAAAGGAATTGAAGCGTGTGGCCAGTGATCCCAACGCCGTCTTTTTCTACTCTTTCATGCAAGCCAAGGCTACTGCTTATTAAAATGCCATTGTATTAAGCAGACCGTGCTTGATTTCCTGCTCTAAAAAAAGATCCTTACTTTTGGCCTTAATCAAAAGCTTACTCATATAATTTAAGCCACGAGCTATTTCTGCTTTGGACCAGATGTTAGCATGGGCGATGACTTGCTTGTCATATTTGGTTAACTTGGACTTTTCATCTAAATAACTAGGATCATACATTTTTACCAAATGGGACTGGATAAAATACAAAGCACTAATTAAATCAGCGCCCTTTTCCATTTGCTCCACGAGTTTGCGGTAAAATAAATTTAATTTTTTTGTCCCAAATAAATTCGCTAATTCGAAATGATCAACTTTTGCCTCTGTGAAAAAGGGAAGAATATCCTGATCCGTAATATTAACCTTATCAGTGAAATTTATTTTTATCTGGCTCAACACTTGAAAATATGTGTCCAATTGAAAAGGAACCATTTCTCGGAATTTTTCCTTTGCCTGAAAACTTAGAAATACTTTCATATGTTCACAGAGAAAATTCAATAATTCATTCTCTTCCCAAAAAGCAGGGGCTTGAATTTGAATGGACTCCACTAAAGGAGACTGCAATTTCATAAGTTTTTTATAAAAAGCATTTTCCTTGGAGAAATTTAAAATAACATGCCTTCCTTCTAGGATTAGCTGCTCCGGCACCAAAAGTAATTCTTGAATATCACTGTTTAAATCCTGGGCTTGGTGAATTAAATAGGACTCTTGATTTCCAAACAAGCCCAATGATAAGAAATTATCCTCCCACCAAGTTTTACTTATCTCTTTTCCCATTAAGACATTCAACTTCCCATCTGAAAAATATTTCTCTTTAGGAATCTGATCTTTAATTAGTTGAAATGCCAGTGGATGATAAGTACTAAGAGCAAGTACCGGAACTGCAGAGTTCAAAACCTCAGCTCGCGCTCTAAAGAAGTCCCAAATTTTCCACTTAGAATGCATAAAGAATCATATCCTTAAAGCCTGTCGCTGCTTGCTTGGCCATATCATTCAATCGTTGCTTTTCTACTCCCCGGTTCTGAGTAGCGATGACTTTAGTGGCCTCACCTCTTAATTCCTTAAGCTGATAATTGGCAGTTAAACTAATTTCATCATTAAAAATTATTTTTGAACTAATAGCATTTTGCCCGATGTTTTTTTGTAAAAACTCAATTTCCTCTTGAGTAGGATGTTTAATCACAATCACTTTTAAACGCAATTTAATTTGATTAACACTGGAAACTACAAAATCTTGACGATTAGGGCCAATACTATCCTCTCCAAAGGCATTTTTTACTTTTTTAGAAGAAACGGGTGTTACAGAATCAGCTTTATTTTTTGGAGAATAAATAATACCTACCAGGACTGCATCACTAGGCTCTCCAGCTGTTTTTAGTTGTAAATCCTTAAACTCCAAGAGTGTTTGAAAAACTTCCTTGGTAAAAACTCCCGATACATTGGAAAAGTTACTATGATTATAAAACATAGGAACACTAATAGAGCGGATGGAATATTGTGCAAATGGGTTAGATTTTTTTTGAAAACGATACCCTGCACAAGACTGCCATGAAATTAGGATGAATAGTAAAAAAATTCTCATTAATTATAGCTACTTGATTTAATATATATAGACAAGCAATTATTCATCGCAGCAAAAGCAGGAGTACTCAATGTTTAAATCTCGTGCTAAAAAAGAATTATGAATGGCCCTAAACCCTTATATGAAATCCTAGGACACGACGACCAAGAAAAGGAACTCTACGTAAGTGACCAGAAAAAGAGAAAAGCTAGGTCTTTAAAAGGTCCCTATAGTCGCACGCCTGGTCTATTTAACTTTTTACAGCTGATTAAAAGTTGGGAGGATATTGTTGGGACTCTTATGGCGCAAAATACGATTCCGCTAAAGATAAAAAACCACACCCTCTATATTAGCACTAAACATGCTATTTTCGCCCAAGAGCTTGGTTTTTTGGCCCCAATGATTATCGAAAAGATCAAAAAAACATTTCCAGATATTGACGAAAATCTATCTAAAGTTAAATTTGCTCATTCAAATTTAACAAGTGACCAATTTGCTCACTCTACTCACAAAGCAGGCCCCAAGCCTCAGAAGAATAAAAGCTCCAGCTTGCATCCCTTTTCGCCAGCGTATTTGGAAAAAAAATCTCAAGCAGCTAAATTGTTCCAAGATATTGATGATCCCGAGATAAAAAAGATCCTTACCGATTTTATGCTATCTTAAAGATGGCCGATTTAGTTAAGTCTTTTATTTTTATAATACTTCCTGCTTGTTCAAGATCTTGTAAGTATTTCTGATCATTCCTACCAGTAAAGTAACATTCTGCTCCTTGCTGGCGAAACTCTTGCAGTCTTTTCCAAAAAGCATCCCATTCTTTCTGATCGATAAAATGACATATTTGTTTTTGCTGGTTAGGTGGAAGCCTGCCCGAATTTTCCAAGTAATAAGGAGGGTTACTCACAACGATATCTATATCTTCACTGATGGCCACATCACTAAAAGATTTGTTCAAGATGGTATATGAAAAATTGGGAATAAAGAGTTTTAGATTCTCCTCAAGATAAGGCAGAAATTCTTTTTGCTTCTCTACGAATATAAGATTAGAAACATCAGAAAAGTTTAAGCAAAACTCAATTCCAATGACTCCACAACCACAGCCTAAGTCTAGCAATCTTAATTCTTTTTTCCCTTGAGAAATTTCAGCTATATATTTTGCTAAGACCACAGAGTCCTGGGAAAAATGATAAAAAGATGGTTGTTTATAATCTAGCTTGCTCAAAGGCCATCACCTTTAGAAGATCTTCCCAATTTACATCCCCCAGTTGGATCAAATTATAAACAGCATAAGGTAAATTTACCATTTGCTCCACCTGCTTACGATAGAATTTACGCTTTCTATTTGCCACTAGGCCAATCTTGACTTTGGAATGAGCATTAACAAATTTGAAAAAGCTCTCGTCATCAACGACACGAAAAAAGACTTCTGTGGAGTAACTATCCGAGACCTTGCCCAACTTTTTAAATTCACGTAAAACAGAAGACTTATATTTTTCCTTTATTCCGTCCAAAGCGCGAAAGAATAACAGATGCTCCATCTTATGCTCCCCTAGTTTTTCTCCCACCAGGGATTTTTCAAGAAACTGATCATATTCGACTTGAGAGCTCTTTTCAAAAACAGAAGGCCCCCAAACAAAAGGATATGGTCTTCCGTAACGAATCGACTTATAGCCTTTGCGAATATATTGTGAGCTATCTTTAATAGAAAAACTATCCGCAAGTTTTTTCTTAAAATATCCTTGAGAGTTACTATAGAGATAGAAAATCAAATTTTCTAAAATTATTGGCTTGGACAACTCATTTTCAAATTTTTTTATTACATCGATAATTAGTCTTGTTTGCTTTTCTAGCCCCACACTACTCATATCAGAAGTTAAAGCATAAAAAAGTAATTCTTTTTCCATAATATTTAAAAGAATATATTCAGAGCGCGCATAATTACCAGAGATCATATATAAATAAGCTTCCAATAAGCGGGCCAAAATATTATTAAACTTCTTCAATTGTTTGGTAAACTTATGGGCCAACTCAATATCATATTTGAAGGACATTACAGCAGAATAAACGGCCACTTGTTTTTTTGCATTATCTTGATAAGAAATCTTTTGTAACTTTTTAAATTTTTTATTAGATAAATTTAACTTGATATTAAGTAAATCACGGGTTGGTGCTTCATGTTGCTTATTAAAACATTCCAGCAACTTGTCTTTTGTCTTTTGACTCTCCAAATACAAAATGAAAAATAGCTGATCAACATCTATTTTACTTTCACAGTTTATTTCACCTAAATAATTTGTTTTTAAATACAATCCAAATGGAGTTAATTCATATTGCAGGCTGTAATTGTCGTAATTGGCAGAAGCTAGATTAAGCCAGTTTTTTTTTTTACGCTTGAATTAAAGTCTTGAGCGACAGCAGTAGGAACAAAAGGCAACATACTATTATTGAGTTCTTTAATAATTTGGTTCTTAAACTTGAAAGAAGCAATGGCAATAATCAAAAAGACTAACGCTAAAAACAATAGAAAATCCAGAGAAACACTTGGCTTTTTCTTTTCTATTTTTTTTATATTCATCTTGTGAACCTTTTTCCGAATTTTTCTTACTTGGTCTTCTTTAGATGAAACAGATTTGAGATTAGAGTTTTTTTTTTAGCCCCTGCCTCTTGTTCCGATTCTAACGACAGTTCTTCCATAATTTCTATTTCATCTGTTTCATCTTCGGAAGCTTCCCTCCGCTCTTCATCTATATCATAAGAAGCATCAGCCTCGCTCTGTAATTCAGAAAGCTGTAAATCAAACTTTGTAATATCATCAATGTAATTCTCAATATCGTTCTCAATATCATCATCAATATCGCTAGAGTTCAGTTGAATTTTCTGTTCCTCCCCATCCGGATATTCAAGATCCTCTTGGGAAGGAAGCTTATTCTCTTCTTCAGTACTTTCAATGGGACTTAAAGAGATGATTTCCGCAACACAAGCTTCTTGTACCGGGTTAAATCCTTGTGGCTCATCACCTAATACGTACTTAGTAACTAAATCTTCCTCTCTTATATAGAACCAATAGCCATTGCCTGAACAAATTTCATCATCACCTTTAATTGAACCATTAGCAATAAGGTCTTTAATTTTATCTTTGGAGACTGGGCCCAAAATATGATTGTTTTTTGTTCGAATTAACCAGTTTTTTTTCATTTATAATGCTAACCCAATTAACGATGCCAAATCTTCATCGTTAAACTTTAAGCCCATACTAAAGGTATAAACGTGATAATCACTGGCCCTACCAATATCCTCAGCAAAAAGTCTTGCATGAATAATATTCCAAATTCTAAAGTCTGTACCCACTCTAAGCTTGGCCCCAATATCTTCTCTATAATCAAAAGCGTCGAAGAATGCGGACACCCCATATTCAGGCATTGAATAGTCAAAACCTAAACCACCTGTCGTTTCTATCAAACCAGCTCGAACTGTGTAACGACCAATATCACGCCCAATTTGTGCGTTAAAGCGATAGGCGGTAGTGTTGATTTGAGTTTTATCTTCAACAACAGGATCTCCTCCATCAGTAACAGTCGTGGTTAAAACGTTACGTTCTAGACTGGCAGTATCCCCAGAAATAACTCCAAATCTAAAGAAGCGTTCTGGACCTGGCATAAGATCAACATCTAATTGTGTCTTTGTTCCATCGATATTATTCACACCATTAAAAATAGAGATATCCGTTTTAAAACGGTTAACTCGACTGACAATCCGATTAATTCCAGATAATGTCTGGCTAACTTGGTCTACCACTTCATCATCTCGTAACAGCTTACCGACAGTGCCTCTCCCTGCCTTAACATCGGCCATGATTTCCTTTAAATCAGAAACAGCTGTATCCACTTTGGCCAGAATCGGGCCAACAGCTTCCATATCATTCATCAAAGAATCATCAGCGTAACGATCGGTTTCAAATGCCAATTGTTCTGTAACTTTCTTCAAGTTATCAATAGTTGCGTTGATTTTGTCTTCATTACCATTGAGCATTCTTTTAAGGGATTTTGATATATCGTTAGCGTTATGACTAAACTCATTCACTTGCGCTACAATTTCTTTGATAGCGTTCTTTTTATCTTCGGTATATAGGGAATCTTTAATTACCTTTGCAATAACTTTTACATCTTTTAAAATTTCCGAGGCATCCTTTCCTAACTGCTCAAATCCCGCCCCAGTCTCATTACTAATCATTGAACCGGCTTTCAGTCGAGGGGCATCGGGGTTACCCAAATAGATATCAATGTACTTATCACCAAGAAAACCAACACTTTTAATTCTCAAGCGTGAGAATTGAGTGACCTTAATCTGTTTTAAAACTTCGAAACGGACAAGTGCTTGTGAACCACTTAACTCGATTGACTTAATTCTTCCCGCCACAATACCTGCAACTTTTATTGACGATTTTTCATAAATTCCAGTCGCATCATTTAAGATGGTACGATATTCAATAAAATCACCAAAAGTTGCCTTGTTTGCAGTTATTTGTAACGATACTGCAACAATAGAGGCAATCGCCATCAAAGATAAAATACCAACTTTTAACTCGTTCAAAAACAATCCTCACGCATATTACTAGATATTTATATATTGTATCTTAACTTAATAAAAATGCTAGAAGTTACTGAGTTTTTTAGTTTTGCTGACTCTCAAACTCAGCTTCTATTTCGGAGGCTGAAAGCTCAAGAAATCTCTGAATTATTGGATTTTTGGACTTACGAAAATCTTCTACCGACGAGTGTTCGACAACTCTGCCTTTTTCTAAAAAAGCGATATAGTCTGAGATTCGCAATGTTGCAGCAATATCGTGAGAAATAATAACTGTAGTCATAGGTATATGTGCATTTTTCTCATGCGTGCTTCGAATTAAATTATCAACCATATGCGTTGTAATTGGATCAAGCCCAGTTGTAGGCTCATCATAAAGCATAATTTTGGGCTCCAATGCCAATGCCCTGGCCAGCCCTACTCTTTTTCTCATCCCCCCTGAAATTTCAGAAGGTAGTTTGTGCCAGGCATGTTCTTCCAGACCAACTTGCTCCATTAATTTTAAAACCTGCTCGTTGATTTCCTTTTTCGATTTTTTGGTAAACTCTTTAAGAGGAAAGGCCACATTTTCAAAATTTGTCATAGAGTCAAAAAGTGCGGAATATTGAAAACTCATACCAAAATTGGTGCGAAACTTTCTTACGTCCTTTTCAGACATCCCCTCAAGTTCCTTACCCAAAACTCTGACCTTACCGGAAGTAGGATGATAAATTCCCAGGATATGCTTTAAAATAGTTGATTTACCTGCTCCAGAAAAACCAAGTAAAGTGGTAATTTTTCCTTCGTGAATTTTAAAGTCCAAATGGTCTAATACCGTATGGGTCCCAAAGGTTTTCACCACATTTTGAAATTCAATGGTATAGTTTTGATTCTCTTCGCTCATAATATTTTTGTTAAGATTGCCGTTAAAAAGAAATCGACGACTAATACAATAATCATCCCCCAAACCACGGCCATATTAGTGCCCTTACCAACTCCTTCTGCACCACCTTTAACTGCAAATCCCTGATAGGTCCCAATAATGGCAATCAGATAACCAAAAACAGCCGCTTTTATTAGGCCCTCTACAATCATTTTCAAAGTCATAAATTCACTGACCTTAGAAAAGTAAATAACTTCATCTATTCCTAATATTTTGGTACCAACCATCCATGAGCCCAAATTTGCCACTAACATATAAATCCCCGCCAACATAGGCATAGTGATAACAGTAGCAAAGATTTTAGGTACGGCCAGATACTGAATAGAATTAACTCCCATAACTTCGAGAGCGTCAACTTGCTCAGTAACTTTCATAGAGCCAATCTCTGCGGCCATGGCAGCTCCACACCTTCCCGCAACGACCAAGCCACTGAGTACCGGTGCTAATTCTTTGGTGATAGCAATGGCAACAATAGGTCCGACAAAAGAATCTACGCTAAATGCAGTAAAACCCAGATAGATTTGATAAGCAAAAACCATTCCCGTAAAAGAGGAGGTTAAAAAGATAATAAATAAACTTTTATTTCCCATAAAAACCATTTGCTCAAAAAACAAATGCACTCTTAGGGGCGGTCTTAAAAACCATAAGAATGAACTATACATATAGATTGTTATACGGCCTAAAGCAGGAACTCCCGTCAAAATGGCCGCACCAAAACTACTTATAAAGTTAATAATCGGATCAATAATTATTTTACCCATAGATTGATTGTACTCTCTTATCTTTGGTATCGTCTAGGAACTCTATTCGTTAGAGCTGTAAAAAGCTGATAAGAACTCGTTTTAAACTGCGCAGCAAGCTCGGGAATATCCTTATCCTTATCCCATAAATGAATCTCTTTTCCCGAAGCCAAACCAGTAGGTAAATTCTCAAAAAAGATCGCACTTACATCCATATTAATTCGCCCGATAAATTGCGCTTTTTCCCCATTTTGATAAAAAGCCTGTCCACTATAATAGGTTAAAATACCATCACCATAGCCCAAAGGTAAATAAATGATATGCCCATCTTTTCCTATCACGTGGCCACCGTAACCAATGGGAGTCCCCTTTTTCACGGGAAATTGTTTTAATATTTTAGTACTTAAAGTTGAAATAGGCTTTCCTTGCCACTTGCGCTCTTTCAAACCGCAATGGGGTCCATACAACATTAGTCCAGGTCGAATATGAGTTTCCGCTAAAGAAAATTTTTGTTCGATAGCCCCCGAATTAGCACAGCTCGTTTCTTCGATACTTATTCCTGCAGTCTTTAAATTCTGTTTAATATCCAGGAACTCTTGATACTGGCGACTAGTGCGATCAGTTTGCTTGATTTTCAAATAAGAATTGGCAAAATGAGTCATCAAATGCTTCACCGTTTTACGGCCACTGCTTTTTAAGAGCATGATGATCTCATCTAAATCCCCCTGGCATAGCCCCAGCCGGTGCATACCCGTATCGAATTTTAAAATTAAAGGAAGATATTGATAGTCTTTATCGTTTAGTACAATTTTTAGATCGGACAAAGCATGAATCACGGGAGCAATATTATAATCCAGGTAATATTCTTTTGCTTCTTCCTGCTCTAAATTAGAGTCACTAAAAACCCATAGCTCAGCTTCCATCTGTGGGTAAGCCTTACGAATGGCCATTGCCTCACCCAAGCAGGCACAACCGAATCTTTTAATGCCTAGCTCATGATAAGCAAAATGAGTAACTTCCAACAAACCATGCCCGTAGGCATCGGCCTTAACCATAAAAATAATTTCGTTGCTGGCAAGTTCTTTTAAAAGATTAACATTGGTAGCAAGCTGCCCCAGATCGACTGTTAGTTTAGATCCAAGTCGCATACTTATACTTCTATATGAGGTCTTCTCATCTGCACATTAGACTCTGTTTGCATAAAATCGGAAAGGCCATCTTGCATCTGACGAATTACATTTACCGAAGATGGTGCCACAAACCTCACCTGCGGAGTTAAATCATGGGAAACAACCAGTGAACTATCTTCAAAGTAACGCCAGAACTGGAAGTCTTCTACAAAACTTTTCAATTTATTAAAGTCGGTTTCAATGTGCTTTCTTTCAATCCCGACAAGAAAAGCTTCAGTTCCATAGTAAGAAATTTTAAAATTTCCAGAAAGTAATTCCGTTAATCCATTCATAAACTCAGTCGCAAAAGTTTTCCAATGGAAACGATTTGCACTTCGCTGCTTAATCATCTGTACCAAATTAGCAAAATCGACGAGGGCATAACGATGGGTCACATCAACCTGATGAAAATGAATATCATCCAAATTCTGCAAAGTAGTATGCAGCGATTCCAGATGATTAACTTCTTTTTCACCCTGACTTTGATTTAGTAAAATCTTGCGGTACTCATTACTTAATTTATTTTCAATGGCACTCCAATTAAAATCTTTTACCGCATTTGCATTGAAGCTTCCCACTAAGATCATGCTAGGCTCATCAAACATCCCATTAATATGTAAAGTCACTAAATCCCCATCCATAAGCCCATAAGCTACATCAAAGGCCATCTCACGAGCGTATTGAGTTATCCCCTTTTCACAAGCTGTAGATAACCATAAATCGGGAAGGTTTATATATTTAGGATTGTGAGCGTTCACACTAACTAACTTCTGATTAGTACTATTTAAATGATAAACTCCAAACTCCAAGCAGTCTGTCCATTGAGAGAATAAATAAATCAGACGTTGATTAAACTCGCCCATGCTCGCAGTATAACCAAACTTATGAACCAACTCATCTGCTTGTGCAATTCGATTTTTCCAGGCTTCGTAGTTTTCATGTTCTTCATTAAGACGAACACTACGCCGCTTAAGTCTCTCCACTCGAGTTTGCATGGAGTCTACTTGTTCCAGCAAGCGCAATTCCTCATTTCTTCTCATAAGCACAGACTTCAGTTGATCAACCAAATTTAACTCGGCACGGATTAATCCATAATGATTCATTCCAAAAGTCGAATTTAACAAAACCTGGGTCGCGTTTTTATAATAGAAAGCATATTTGAGAATATTATTTTTTACCTTGGGATGGTTTCTAAACAATAAAGTTCCCTGGGACATTTTCTTAACATCAACGATACATAAATCGGGAGTGTAAGCATTGAGAGAAACCCATAGCTCATCCAGATCCTGATAGAAGTGAGCATAGATACCAATTTCTCTAAGTCCATCAGAGATATTTTTGGCCTCTGCCACATCATCCATTAAAAGGGCAACTTGAAAATCCTTACGAGCGCTCTTTTGTCTTCTCATTTAATCATCCTTCGAATATTTTCGTCATCTGAGTACTTCATGTGCCCAGAGCAGGAACTAAATTCCACAATATATTATGGCATTTTTGAGATTCTTCTGACAAGTCACGAAAAACCTGCCTATTTAACTCAACCTAATGGTATTTCTTAACACCTTGAAATCGTGGATAAATTATAAAATAAACAAAATTGACCACCCCAAGAGGTGTATAATAACTATAAAAACAGAGGATATAAATATGATGAGAAACCTTACTCTTGTGGCCAGTTTGATTTTTATGCTTAGCACAGAAGTACATGCTAAAAATAATAGAGGCAAAAGATTAATGAAATGCCCCAGTAAAGGTGGCAGTAAATTTCTCATTTGCCATACTCCGCCAGGGAAGCCAGAAAAACAAAACTTATTGGCAGTTGGCAGTGAGGAGTCCGTCGAGGATCATCTCGCGCATGGTGATAGAGTTGGCCCTTGTGCTGACTCAAAATATGACGAGGTAAAAGAGTACTGTGGAATCTGTGATGTTGATGTAGAACCAGGTGGTTGTTAATTCGTTTTTTCGTATACAGGAAATTTCTTATATAATTTTTCCCGTTCTTCATACAGACGTAAAAGTTCTTCGCGTGAACGTTCACTTAAAGGCCTGTTCTTATCGTTTTTAATGCGCTTATAACAAGTCTCAAAATCTGTATTCAGCCAAAATCCTTTCCAGTCTCGTAAAATTTTAAGCGTATTTTCAGTCAGTGTGCCTCCACCTAAGGCCACAAAATAACTTTGATTATCTTCAGTTAATTCATGCAGGGTCTCTTCTTCCACTCTTCTAAAAAAGGGAAAGCCCTTTTGCCGAATCAGATCCCCTAACGCGGTAAACTCGGGAAATTTAGCAAGAATATATTCGTCCAAATCAATATAGCGATAATGTAAAAGACAGTGGTCCTGACTAAGTTCTTTTAGCAGTGTGGATTTTCCAGCGCCCGTAAAACCGCAAATAAAATAATTCATGGCCCTATCCTAAAGGTGCCAGGCACTTTTTGGTAGCGTCAGTGCGTTAAATAGGTTATAAAGCTGCGAAATAAACAAGACTGGTGATTTATGACAGAAAAAACAAAAATGGAAAATACCCTTGCTGGCCAACTTAAAATAACAAGATTCCCACTAAATACAGTGAAATTTTATCACTTAGATAAAAATCAAGATTGGACTCAAAAGCTATTAATGGAGCTCAATGAAAAAGCTGAATCCAAATCCCCGGAAGATGTCTTTGCAGCAACAGACCTTACAGTTGAATTAGAAATCCAAAAGCTCTTTAAAAAAGAATACGGTGAGTACCTATTGGTTAAAGGTCATTTAAGTACGGATTATATTACCCAATGTGTACGTACACTGGAGGACATGAACGACTCGCTGGAGCTTGAGATCAATGCCTGTTTTCTAGATGAAGCTCTTGAACATGACGAAGCCTTCCAAGACCAAGTTGATATCTTCGAAAAAGACCAGATGTATGAACTCTATTTCTACCGCAAAGGCTTAGCTGATATCTATGAGATGGTTCACGAACAAGTGTATTTAAACATCAATCAATACCCGATTAAAGATGAGAACACTCCTCTGCATTGGGGCAAAGAAACTTCCGGAACTAAACAATAAATTACTTAGGTCATATTAATGTAGATATTTTTTACATAGTTCCTATTCTTAAGTAGTGTGACACGGCGATACATTATACACCTACTTCTATTCAAAATTATAAACAAAGGGATAGAAATGAAAAAAATTATCTTAGCTTTTACATTGTTATCATCATTTTCAGCTTTTGCTGTGAGTCTTTCCGATATAGCAGGAAAGTATGAAGTAACATCAGACTTTGCACCTGTTACAAATATTATAGAAATAGATAAAGATGGTAATATTGTGCTTGTAGAAACATCACCATATGGTGAATTTACATGTTCAGGAACCGCTGTCATTGCAGATGACATCCTAACTTCAGAAGTTACATGTGAAAATGGAGTATCATTTAATCAAAGAGTTGATTTAAGCTCTGTTAACCAATATGATGCATTTACAGCTGTAGTTTATAGTTCACTTTATGATCAAGAATTGCCAATGAATTTCAGGAAGCTCTAGTTTGTAAAAAGCACTTATTCGAAAATACATATAAAGAAGGCTCGTTTAAAGGACGGGCCTTTTTATTTGTAAAAATCAGCCCCATGTAAAAAAGACATTCCTTTCACTTTATTTATTTTCCAATATGTAATCTTAAGGTAAAAATAAGGCAAAATTATTTTCCTTGAGGTTTTAGTGCAAGAGATTCTCGAACAAATTGCAACAGAGCTTCCCCTGCTTTACGGTCAGGGAAAAGTTGCTGACTACATTCCTGAGCTGGCAAAAATTGCGCCTGATCAATTTGCCATGACCATCCATACGATTGATGGGCATGAATATTCCATTGGTGATGCGAATGAGAGATTTTCCATCCAGAGTATCTCCAAGGTTATTGTCTTGGTTATGGCCATAAATATCCTAGAGGAAAAATTATGGGAACGAGTTGGTAGAGAACCCTCTGGAACCCCTTTTAATTCGCTGATCCAGCTGGAAAACGAGATGGGCCGTCCCCGTAACCCCTTTATCAATGCTGGGGCCCTAGTTACAACTGATGCCATCATTGCAAGTTGCAAGGATGCCTATCAAGAAATCCTAAATTTTGTTCGCACCAATACTTTATGCGATGATATTAGTTACGATGAAAATGTAGCGCGCTCTGAATATCAACATTCAGAAAGAAATACGGCCCTCACTTATTTTATGAAAAGCTTTGGCAATATCAAATCGGACCCGCTGACACTATTAGATATTTATTTTCATCATTGTTCTCTGGCCATGTCGACCAAGGAGCTTTCGCGCCTATTTTTATTTTTGGCAAATGGTGGAGTTAATCCACTCACAGGAGAAAGAATTCTCACTCCGCTGCAAACCAAGCGAGTGAACTCCCTTATGATGACCTGTGGTCTCTATGATAATGTTGGTGATTTTGCTTATCGTGTAGGTCTTCCGGCCAAAAGTGGTGTTGGAGGAGGAATTGTAGCAGTGCTGCCGGGGGAATTTGTGGTGACTAGTTGGTCTCCTGAGCTTAACCAGTCTGGAAATTCGCTGGTAGGTACCAGAGCACTGGAACTCTTCACCCAGCACACAGGATATTCGATTTTCTAACAATGTTTTAAAGCCACTTTTTAGATTGATGAAGGAAAGCTAAGACTTCAATTGATTTGTTTTTAATCCTATAAACAATGATAAATGGTGAAGGAGATAAAACCAATTCTCTTGTTCCTCGTACCCTACCTTCTCTACCAGACTCAGGAAACTTAGTTAATTGATCTAAAGAATTCGAAATAGTTTCTATTGCTTGATCTAGATATTGAGGAAATTCAGAAACAACAGACTCTCTTGCTGATTCAAGATCCTCTAAAGCCGACTGAGTCCATTTAACATTTAACTGCGCCATTTCGCCATAGCTTTATCAACTTGAGTTTGAGAGGAAAACTCCCCCGCCTTTGCTTGTTTAAGCCCAGCCTTAATTCTTTCAATATGCCATTTATTAACATCTAAATATAAATCAATGGCCTCATTAATCAAAAAGCTTCTATCTCTCTTATTTAGTTCAGCTAATTGATCAAGCTCATTAATCTTATCTTCATCGATTCTGACTGAAACAGCGCCTTTTGCCATAAGTCCTCCATTCTTTACAATACCACGTATTTTACTGTATTACAATGTGATTCATCGTCATTCTATCAAATGCATGCTGGAATGCTCTTGCTGTTTTAATATTAACAATGACTTAGTTTGAATTTTTACCTGAAGCCGGTTGAATCTCTTTATCTTTGTAGGTCTCCAACCACGTGATTTAACACAAGTTCACCCAAGATTATTAAATTTATAGCGATCTCTTTTTGAAATTGGAATCTCAATTCCATCAACTGTTTTGTATGAGTAGCCAGAATAATTACCTTCTTTAATTTGAGAGAGAAATTCATCCTTGGTCATAACTAGTTCTTGGAGTTGCCCAAGCTTATCTGCAGTTTCTTCATTATAGACCATTGTATAAACCCCACTAACATAAGCATGCCTTAAAGCATCAACATCATTATCAAGAAATCCATTTGAGAATTCATCGAATTTACCATTTTGCTTTTTAGGTAGAGATCTAATATGTTTATCAATATACTGATATATTTCTAGCTTAGCTTCTTCTTTTAAAGTTATTATATTACTCATGTGAAATTCTCATGCTAAAATATCTTATATGTTAAAATTATTTTTCTTTTTTATTATAGCATTACTTTCTTTTTATTCATTTTATTATTGTCCAAATGATCTTGAGGTCACTTTCCACGAAAGAATATATAATAAGGCTAATCATTCAATTAAAATTGCTCATATAACTGACCTTCATACTATGGGTATAAGAAGTGTTGAAAGCAAGCTTCTATCTGCACTGAAGATAGAACAACCTGACCTTATTGTCATAACTGGTGATATCTCAACTCCAAATGGTGAAATAACTGGATATCAAGAAGTTCTAAGTCAAATAAAAGCACCACTCGGTGTTTATTTTGTTAATGGGAACTGGGAGTATTGGAATCCAATAAAAAAGATGAACTCTCTTTTAAAAGAAAATAATATAGAATACCTAAATAATAAAGTCGCAAAAATTAATGCCAATCTCACTTTAGTTGGCTTTGATGACATTGAAGGAACACCTAATTTAGAAATAGCAAGTGATTTGAATTCAACTTCACTTAATATAGGACTTTTTCACTCTCCTGGTTTTTTCAAAAAAATTCCAAGTAATATTCAATTATCTCTTGCTGGCCATTCTCACGGTGGACAATTTAAACTTCCTTACATTGGAGCACTGTGGACTCCGGAGGGAACAGATAAGTTTAATGAAGGATGGTTTAAAAAAAATAAGTCAGAGCTTTATGTCAGTCGTGGAGTGGGCACCTCAATCTTACCTATTCGCTTCAACTGCAGACCTGAACTTGTAATTTTAAATATTAAATACTAAAAGCTATATGATATCAATAAGTTACAAATTTTACGATTGAATAAGAAGCCTTACTGGCCCAGTGGATTTTAGGTGTATTTTACCAGTGTTACCCAAATTATAAGCAATTATTAAAAAAACCTAAAAAACCTATTGGCATCTGAGTCATTTTATATTAAATATTTACACTCTTAAATTTGGAATACGTAATAAAATTATAACTGGAGAATAATATGGCAGTTCCTAAGAAGAAAACGTCGGTAATGAAAAAAGGCTTAAGAAGAGCTGGTCAACACCACAAACTATATAGAAAACACCCTATGAGTTGTCCTAATTGTGGTGACTTAACTATGCCAAATACTGCTTGTCCTAGCTGTGGAACTTACAAAGGAAAAGAAGTATTTACTATCAAAGTTAAAGAAGAAGAAACAGAAGCTGAAGCTTAATTTGATTTAACATTAGTTAATTATTTTTAAATAAAAAGCCCTTAAATCATAGATTGTGATTTGAGGGCTTTTTTTGTATAACCTCTGTATACTTTTTTAGCTCAAATCTATACAAGGATTCAAGATGGAACTTTATAACGCCAAAATTGCAGGGACCGGCAAATATCATCCAGAAAAAATCATGACCAATGATGATATCAGTAAATTGGTAGATACCAGTGACGAATGGATCGTTCAACGCACGGGAATTAAGGAAAGAAGAATTGGAGATATTGCCAAAGACGAGTTCCCAAGTGGAATGGCCGAACGTGCAGCCAAAATTGCCTTAAAAAATGCAGGTCTTGAACCTAACGATATAGAACTCATTTTATTCTCAGTCACCTTGCCAGATATGTTGTTTCCTAATGCTGCCAGCTGTTTACAAGAGCGTTTGGGAATCACTAACCACTGCGGTTGCTTAGATGTTAATGCCGCTTGTACTGGTTGGCTTTATGCTATGACTATGGCCAATGCTCTTATTCAAACAGGTCAGTATAAAAATATTCTCGTTTGTGGAACAGAGATGGCTTCATCTTTTAATAACTGGGAAGACCGTAACACTTGTGTGCTTTTTGGAGATGGATCGGGAGCTGTGGTTCTTTCGCGAGATGAAGCGAAGTCGGGTTCTGTTATTATAGACAGTATTCTTGGCAGTGACTCATCTAAAAAGGAAAGTCTAATTCTTCCTGCAGGAGGAGCAAAACGCCCAGTAAGACAAGATGTCCTGGATGAAAATGCACAGTGGATGTCTATGGATGGCCAAACCGTTTTTAAGAATGCGGTAAAAACCATGTCTTCTCACTGCAAGACCTTATTAGAACGAAATAATATGACTATTGACGATATTGATTGGTTCATTCCTCATCAAGCGAATTTACGTATTATTGAAACAACTGGAAAACTACTTAATTGTCCGGAAGAAAAAGTAATTGTTAATGTAGAAAAATACGCCAATACCTCTTCGGCCTCTATTCCAGCCGCTCTTCATGAAGCAGTGGAAGATGGCAGAATTAAAAGAGGTCAAACTATTCTGATGGCCGCCTTCGGTGCTGGTCTGACCTCAGGAGCAATGTTACTTAAATTTTAAAAAGGATAGACTATGAAATCTGTTACTTTAATTTTCCCTGGCCAAGGATCACAATACGTTGGTATGGGACAAAACATTCAAGACCTTAGTGCTTGTAAAGAGACATTCCAAGCTGCGGATAAGGCCCTAGACTTTAGCATTTCTGATATGTGTTTTAATGGGCCGGAAGAAAAACTTAAACTTACTGAGTTCACTCAACCAGCCATTGTAACTCACTCTGTTGCTTTGTTTAATCATTTAAAGACAGTACTCGCTGAAATGAATATAAAAATCGATCGCGTACTAGGTCATTCAGTTGGTGAATACTCTGCTCTAGTCGCTGCTGGCGCTATTCGTTTTGAAGATGCTGTCAAAGCAGTTAATCTTAGAGGAAAATATATGCAAGAAGCAGTTCCTGCTGGAAAAGGTAAAATGTATGCCATCTTACGAGTCCCTGGAGAAATTGTGGCCAAGGCTTGCGACGAAGTAAGTTCTGCAGATGAAAAAGTCATGTGTGCTAATTTTAATGACCCAACTCAAGTCGTTATCTCAGGACATACGGCAGCTGCAGACAAAGCAGTACAATGGTTAAAAGAAAACTATGAAGGCAAGCAAATGGCCAAAGAGCTGGCAGTATCAGCGCCATTTCATTCTAGCCTGATGAAACCTGCAGAAGAAAAATTAAAAAGCTTTTTGGACACTATTGAATTTAAAAACAATGATATCCCGTATATTGCGAATATTGATGCCAAAGAACACAGCACCGATGGCGAGAGCATTAAAAATAATTTAATTAAACAAGTCTGTGGAAGTGTGCTTTGGACTCAAAGTATGCAAAGCCTAGCTGATGAAACTCTTTGTATTGAAGTTGGCCCAGGAAAAGTACTAAGTGGACTTAACAAAAGAATCAATAATACATTTAAAACATACACATTAGATACTGAGGCATCTTTTGCGGGCCTTAAGGAGTTTTTAGCATGATCTACAATGATTTAGAGAATAAAACGATATTAGTCACCGGTGCTAGCCGCGGGATTGGACGTGCAATTTGTGAGGCACTTGCCAAACAAAAAGCTCACGTGGTTTTTAATTACCGTGGAGATGAGTCTAAAGCGAATGAACTTAAAGATCATTTTCAAAGCCTGGGGGCCAGTAAAGTTTCGGCCATCCATTTTGATGTAACTGATTATGCTACCATGAAGGCCAATATTGATGCTTTCGTTAAAGAAAATGGTCCTATCTCTGGACTTGTTAATAATGCGGGAATTTCTAAAGACCAACTTGCCCTAAGAGTAAAGCCAGAAGATATCGACAATATCCTCGACACTAATTTAAAAGCTGCCATGGTGCTTACCAATCATATGAGCCGACAATTTTTGAAGGCCAAAGATGTTTCCATTGTAAATATGAGTTCAGTGGTTGGACTTATGGGAAATGTGGCCCAAACAGTATATGCAGCTTCCAAAGCTGGTATGATTGGATACACCAAGTCATTTGCCAAAGAACTTGGTGCCCGCAAAATGAGATGCAATGCAATATGTCCCGGATTTATCGAAACTGAAATGACGGAAAACCTTGAAGAAAAGGCGAAAGAAGCGTATATAAGTGCGATTCCCTTAGGTAAATACGGAGATGTAGCAGATGTTGCCAATCTTACTCTGTTTTTACTAAGTAATGCTTCTAAATATATTACAGGGGAAGTAATTAAAGTTGACGGTGGTTTATATATTTAATTAATATACCCCTATAAAAAATTGACGATTTGTTTATAGGATTTAAGAGGAGACATAATGGAAATTCAAGACAAAGTAATCTCGATTGTAAGTGAAGCAGCTAACGTAGAAGCAGCTAATATTAAAGCTGAAACTAGTTTTGTTGACGATCTTAACTTAGACTCTCTTGATATGGTTGAGATGATGATGAAAATGGAAGAGGAATTTGGAATCGAAATTCCTGAAGATAAGACTGAAGATCTGAAAACTATTTCAGATGTTACGACTTACTTAAAAGCTAACGCTAACTAATTAAAAAGCAGACATAATAAAGACGGCCTCTTACTCAGTAGAGAGGCCTTTTTTTTGGGGAAGCAAAATGAAATTGCAAAGAGTCGCGATTACTGGTGTAAGTGCTATTTGTGGTCTTGGCCACTCCATGGACGAAGTTTGGACTAATCTAATTGAGGGTAAATCTGGTGTTTCCACAATACCTGATGTCAACCCAGAAATGTGGCCCATTCAATTTGCCGGTAGAGTCAAGGACTTTGAAATTTCTGAAGATATTCTTGCAAAAAAAGAACAGAAAAGATTTGATCTCTTTATCCACTATGCTATGCACGCGGCCCATGAAGCAGTAACTAAATCAGGACTTTTAGATGCTGGTTATAACTCCATTAAAGTAGGATCCATCCTTGGGACAGGCTTAGGAGGCTTTCCTTTTATTGAAGCAACTACGGTAAGCTATCACGAAAAAGGTCCTCGCCGAGTTAGTCCTTTTTTCATTCCTTCCTTTATTCCTAATATGGGAGCAGGAATGATTTCCATGAAATATAACTTTCAAGGTGTTAACTACGCAACTTCTTCTGCTTGTGCTTCAGCCTCCCATGCTATTGGTGCAGCTGTTAGTGAAATTATGTTAGGTAGACAAGATGCAATGGTGACTGGTGGATCAGAAGCTGTTATTTCAGGATTAACCATGTCTGGCTTTGGCAATATGAAGGCTTTATCCAAATGGAACGATCGTCCAACAGAGGCCAGTCGGCCTTTCGATAAAGACCGTAACGGTTTTGTCATGGGTGAAGGTGCCGGTATCATTATCTTGGAAAACCTTGAGAAAGCAAAGGCCAGAGGAGCAAATATTATCGCAGAAGTAGCAGGTTTTGGTGCTACTGCCGATGCATACCATATTACTTCACCGCATCCAGAGGGCGCAGGGACTGTTCCTTGTATGCAACAAGCATTAGAAACTGCTGGGATTAATAAAGAACAAATTGATTATATTAATGCTCACGGAACTTCGACCCCACTAGGTGATATTGCAGAAACAAACGCCATCAAAAAAGTATTTGGTGATCATGCTTATAAATTAAATGTATCATCCACGAAATCAATGCACGGTCACTTATTGGGTGCTGCTGGTGGCTTAGAATCGGTTTTCTGTATCAAAGCCCTAGAAGAAGGAATGATTCCTCCAACAATCAACCTAGATAATCAAGATCCTGAGTGTGACTTAAACTATACAGCAAATGTGGCACAAAAACGTGAGATTGAGTATGCTCTTAACAATTCATTTGGCTTTGGCGGAACAAACTCAACTACGATTTTTAAAAAGTACACAGAGTAAAAGCAACTTTACACTTCCCAATTCTCGTAAAATTCAATAGCATTAAGGCGTTAGAATCCATTCCACACAAGGACCCACGCAATGCTTCAAACACACGACCCGGAAATTTTTAAACTAATAAACCTTGAACAAAACCGCCAAGAAGAAGGCCTTGAGTTAATTGCTTCTGAAAACTACTGTTCAAAAGAAGTGATGGAGGCTCAAGGTAGTTGTCTAACCAATAAATACGCCGAAGGTTATCCTAAAAAACGCTATTATGGTGGATGTGAGTTTGTTGATGGTGTAGAGCAGTTAGCCATAGACCGTCTTAAGGAAATATTTGGGTGTAAGTACGCCAATGTACAACCCCATTCAGGGTCTCAAGCAAATATGGCCGTTTATTTTTCTTGTCTTCAACCTGGAGATACGGTTTTAGGTATGGACCTTTCTGAAGGAGGACACCTTACTCATGGTTCACCCGTAAATTTTTCTGGAAAACTTTTTAACTTTGTAAGCTATGGACTTAATGCTGAGACCGAAGAAATTGATTACGATAAAATGGCCGCTCTTGCTAAAGAGCACAAGCCTAAACTAATTGTTGGTGGAGCCTCTGCTTATGCCAAGGTAATCGACTTCAAGCGCATGCGTGAAATTGCAGACTCAGTCGATGCCCTGCTTATGATTGATATGGCCCATATCGCAGGTCTGGTAGCAGCAGGTGTACATCCAAGTCCAATCCCTTATGCAGATTTTGTCACCTCAACGACACATAAAACTCTGCGAGGACCTCGTGGAGGAATTATTCTTTCTAACAACGAAGATTGGGGTAAAAAGTTGAACTCCAATATCTTTCCAGGTATTCAAGGTGGTCCTTTGGAGCACGTTATCGCGGCCAAAGCAGTCTCTTTTGGAGAAGCACTTAAACCTGAATTTAAAACTTACCAGGAACAAGTCGTAAAAAATGCTCGCGCCCTAGCGCAAGGACTAATGGATCATGGAATTGATCTAGTCTCTAATGGAACAGATAACCACTTGGTCTTAGTTAAAACTGACTCTGTTAATCTTTCCGGTAAGGATGCTGAAGCTATTTTGGAATCCGTACATATAACTTGTAATAAAAATATGATTCCTAAAGATTCTCGCTCTCCATTTGTAACTTCAGGTGTTCGTTTGGGAACTCCTGCAATCACAACTCGAGGCTTAAAGGAAGAGCACATGAAAACGCTAGCGACTTGGATTCATACTGCACTCACAGATGAAACTAAGCATGAGCAGATTCGTTCTGAAGTTTTAAATCTTTGCAAAGAATATCCCGTTTATAAATAAGGAAGTTAAAATGAAATTATTAAGTCTTATCTCACTTGTTCTTCTAGTTGTGGCCTGTAACCAAGAACCAAAAGAAGATCCTGCTAAAACAATGATCAATCCCCAAGCAACAGGTGAAACTATGGCCCCTGCTGAAAATGCGCAAGATCCAATGGACACTGCTGAAAATGCTGACACTGGCATAGTTGAAGAGAATGATGCCTGTATCTGTACGAAAGAATATAATCCTGTTTGCGGTAAAGATGGAAAGACGTATCCTAGTCCTTGCCAAGCAGGTTGCGCTGGCGTTACAGAATACACCGAAGGTACTTGTCAGAATTAAGCTCAGTAGCTTATACGCTAAATGCCTGCTGCATAATAAGCAAAAGTACAATAATAAGAATTGTGTGCTTTAAAATTGTCATGTCTCTCTCTGCGTTGTGTGTAAGCCCAGTTTAGCAAGCTAATTAAATTACCGTCAAGTTTTCAAAAAAAGAACGCATCGCATCTTGTGTTATTTATACTCAGAATACGGTTTACATACACCATATTTAGGGGTATTTTCAAGCATATCAACAAGGAACGCCCTATGAAGTGTCCATTTTGTGAAAAAGCAGAAACAAAAGTAGTCGATTCCAGACTGCTCAAAGAAGGATTCTCCGTAAGGAGAAGACGGAAATGTGAAGGTTGTGGAAAACGTTTTACAACCTATGAAACCATTGAGATTTCTATGCCCAATATTGTTAAGCTAGATGGCCGTAGAGAGCCCTACAAAAGGGAAAAGATCCTAGGCGGTATAGAAAAAGCTTGTCAAAAAAGACCCATTTCCACAGAACAAGTTGAACATATCCTAGATAATATAGAAAAAGGTATCCGGGACATTTCAGCTAAAGAAGTAAGTAGTCAGGATATTGGTAATATCGTTATGTTATATTTACGTAATTTAGACCCTGTGGCCTATATTCGCTTTGCTTCAGTTTATAGAAAATTCCAGGACGTAGAAGAATTCGTACATGAACTGCAACATGAAGAAGAAACATTTAATACCAGTCATAGTAGTTTAAGGTAGGTAGAATTGAACCCGTTAAGAGTCGCGCGAGAGTTTTGTTTTCAATATTTTTTCCATTTGCAATTACCCGTTTTCCAAGATCTAAGAAAACAATTATTAGAAGATGGACAACAACAAACATTAAAAAATTCAATCAACGAGTTTAAAGAAACAACTAATAATCTAATGAATGATGATAGTAATAAGTTTGTAGAAACGCAGATTGCTACTGCCTTAAAAAATTATGATGAAATAGAAAATATCATCAGTGAAAATCTGAAAAACTGGAAACTATCCAGGCTTTCAAAAGTTGATCACACAAATCTCCTACTTGCCGTTAATGAACTCTGCTTTACAAAAACGGCACCTGTTAGTGTTGTCATCAACGAAGCTATTGAAATCTCGAAGAAGTTTGGCACTAAAGAATCTCCTGCATTTATTAATGGCGTTCTAGATAATGTGGCCAAAAAACATTCCTAAGTTTAAACTTAAACTTAATGATGAACCTGGATATTAAACACCTTTCTGGACATATCACTCCCACCACTGCGGGAATTATTTGGCTTACCGATAAGCAGCTAAATTTCCAAAGCCCTGGAATTTATGAGTTTAACTACCTGTTAAATGGTATTCTGCTTAAAACCATTTCCCAACAAAAAGAAGAGCATAAAAAGCCAGCTCGCTTTAATTTTTTTCTAGCTGAAAATTTCGGGAATCCTTTCTTTATTGGACATATTATTGTGGAGGATAAGGATGATCTCAAAAAGATAAATAAACATTTTGAAGCGGCCAATTCATTCTTAAAAGAAGGCGCAACTATTTATATTTACAATAAATCGCAAAATACGGCCAATACAAATGTGCTAAAAGAACTTTCTAAAAAATACCCACAATACGAATTTGAGAACCTAAATATTTAAAATTTAATAGGTGTAAACATTACATTCTTTTTGCTCCCTCCCTCTTTTCTGACTATACTACGGCAATGATTTTTTGGAGCAAAACTTCTCTCATTTTTCTCATTTTATCCCTCAATTCTGTGTGGGCGAAAGCGCTACCTTTACAAGTTTCCCTATATAATGACAAGGCCCGAGAAGAGCTTCACCAAGAATGTCTTAATAATAAAAAATTTCTAAAAAAACCTTATCAGATTCTCTGTGAACAAAATTATCACCATTACAATGCCAATGCTTATAAAAGCAACTATAGCCGTAAAAACGCCATGGCCAATCAAAATATTCGCATAAGTGAATTCAATGTCTTTCATCCAGGTATGGGAAAAACCCGTTTTAAAGATTACAGACGTGTTGCTCATATCATTAATCAATTCGATGTTGTTGGTGTTACAGAGCTTATTCCCTTGGCAGGGGCCGACTATACCAATAATCAAAACATCATTACTTTTTTAAATGAAACACCTCAAGAAATAAAAAATCTAACAGCAGAAATAAACAGTCTGAAAAGGAGCATCTCGCGCTCCCCACGTGGCGTAGCTCAGAAAAAGCGCAAACTCGCTCTGCTACAAAGAAAAAGGCATGAACTGATTTCAGACCTTAAAGATGTTAAAGAGTTATATCGAAAACCGGGTTATCTCAAAATATTAGATGAACTACACCGATTTACTGGGGATGAATCCTGGTCACTAATTCTATCACCACAAGGAGAAGCTGCGAAGGAATCTCCCATGCCAGAACTGGTGGGATACTACTATCGCTCAAGCGTTGTAAAACCCAAAATAAATTCTTATTGCCATGCTAACAAGAAGCCTATGGAAGCAGCTGCCTTTGCCTGCATTATTAACATGGATGCCAAGGACATGGGGGAAGACAAAAGAGATGTTTTCTCACGCCGCCCCTTTATGGCCGAATTTATAAGTGGACGCTTTTCATTTGCTTTACTTACTAGCCATGTGCTCTTTGACTCCCCTACAGAGGAAATTGAGATGCGCAATATATTACAAAAATCATTTGGAGTGGATCATTATTCACTGCTGGGAAATGGACGCTCTGGGATAAACAAAGAAAACTATGCG
>JBFEUX010000264.1:0-3642 GCA_041547255.1 Bacteriovoracaceae bacterium | reverse complement strand
GATTCTAAAAGCTTTGAACAAAAGATTAGCCAGTTATTCTAAAAACTCTGAACTCGCTCATTCAAAAATGCAAAAGATATCAAGTGAAGTGGAAAGAATCACTGATCTAATAGCTACGGCTCAGAGAGAGTTAAAAAATAGTACGGCAGCAGCAGGTAATATGCAACAACAAATTGTCGCTCTTGAGAAACAAAGACAGACAGACTCTAATAAACTTGTGAAATTTGAAAAAGAAGCTGCGCAAGCGACACAAAGCTTACATGAGCTTCAACGCAAGTATGAGCGAAAAAAGAAGCAGCTTTCGACACTTGTTAATCATGTTGAAACAGAAGAAAATAAGACAATAGAAATCAAATTAAAGATCAGGGAATTACAAAAGGTCATTGGGCTTAAAGAAATAGAACTTGCGAGTTTAAAAGATGCTGTGGCCGGCAAAAAAGAGGAATCTCAATTTAAAAACAAGCAACTTGAAAGCTCTACTGCGCAATTGACTTCTCTTGATAATGAATGTGCAGAATTAAAGCAAACCTTGCAAGACTTAGAGTTAATAATAAGTCAACAGGAAAGGAGCGAAAGGTCTATTATCGCCAAGATAAGCAGTGGCCAAGCACAAAGAATCAGCCTCAAGAAAGATATTGCTGCAAAAGAGTTGGCCCCTATGAATACAGCTAATTCTGTTCAAACAGACGCTAATAATTATGAATTTGAAGCTTCTTTGCGTAAGGCTTGTTCAACGCTAGATCCTTTATCTGAGGTCGAGTTAAACTTAAAGGGACATTCTAAGTTGAATCATAATGTGATCGCATTAGTGAGTAGAGTTACTCTCTATTTTTCCAATATTAGGCAAGTTTCTATCGCTGAAAATAGACTTGGAACACTAAAGCTAACTGTTCTAGGCTTCGCTAATGATCAAAAATCTTTGAACAGTATCAATGATTTGAAAAAGCTCAAGGCGGGCGAATATTCTTTGAAAGGCTGTTCCGTCGTGGAAGGAATATCGGGCGTAAAGGCAACTTTCTATTTAATCAATTCCAAGCGCCGGGAAGCCAGAGTTTCTTTTTAATAAAAATGATTTATCAGCTATTATATTATGTAATGCGAAGAACTTAATATCACTCGAGTTCTTCGCAAAATAAATTACATTCTTACTACAACTGGTACAAAAGCAACGAGGGCACAAACAACTTCTTGAATTTCGTTATCCCCAAATTTCATTCCTTTCATAACTGTATTTACGTCTCCACCAGCGGCAAGGAAGTCTGCCGGAGTAATTCCTAAATGTGCATGCACATCTTTCATTGTCCCACCATTATATTTCCCTTTTCCACCTGTTCCAACAGTTAGAAATGCCACAACATTTTTCTTGAAACGTCTCTCAGGAACTCTTTGGAACATATGGCCAATTTTTTCATTGGTTTTATGAGCTAGGTAAAGCTTATCAACAAACTCGGTAATACCTTCTTTTTTTCTAAGTCTATTGTATAACGGGTTGGCTTTTTGCCTTTTTTCCATGGCATCTTTGTTGTCCGTGCACATCTTCTGCAAACCTTGTACTTGCTCTTTGGCAGTCGGTTCTTTTTTGTTTGATGCGCAGCTAATAAAAATAGTCATTAAGATGAGTGATGCTAATATCTTCATAATACCTCCAAAATTAACAGTTTTTGCTAGTTTACAACTCAGCTAACTGTGATTCTAGTTCTTTATTTGTACTTAGCACCTTTTCTTACATATTGATATTTGTTATAAAATTTGCATGAAAAATAAAACTTCTTATGGCCAATTCTGCCCTGTGGCAAGGGCCGCAGAAATAGTCACATCCCGGTGGACTCCCGTGCTGCTTAGAGAATTGTTAGCAGGGAGCTCTAAATTTAATGACTTGCGTATGGGATTACCTCAAATGTCACCTTCGCTGCTGTCTAAGCGTTTAAACGAATTAGAGGAGGCAGGAATTGTAGGCAAGCAAAAAATCAAGGGTGCTCGCGGCCATGAGTATTCAATTACTGAGTCCGGTAAAGAGCTGGCACCAATTGTAATGACTTTAGGAGTCTGGGGACAAAAGTTTATCATGCAAGAGTTTGCGGAAAACGAACTGGATCCTACTCTGTTAATGTGGGATATCCAAAGAAGGCTCGATACAAAATTTTTTCCTAAAAAAGGAAAGTTTATTGCGCATTTCTACTTGGTTGGAGCTCCTCAAGAAAGGAGAAACTGGTGGCTAGTGATTGAAGATCGAAAAGTTGATCTATGTACCAATCACCCCGGCTTTGAAGAGGACATTTCAATTGAAGCTTGTCTTAGAGGGCTTACTGAAGTTTGGATGGGACAAATGTCAGTGGCCGAAGCAAAAAAGAAAGGATATCTGGTTTTTGAAGGTGATAAGAAATATATTACAAGTTTTAAAGATTGGTTTCTTTTAAGTCCATTTGCAAAAGATCACCCTAATTTTCACTAGGAAACAAGTCTGGACAATTATTAATGCAGATTGAACTTATTTCCCATGAGTCTTTTTAGCATTATTTATAGTCATTGCAATCAATCCATTTTTTTTATAGTCCTTCCTGGTTATTGCCCAAAGTGAAAATTTAAGTTTTGCGAGTTCTCCTAATTTGACTAGAGATTTATCTTTCAATTCCTTCTTAACAACACTATAAGGTAAAAAACCCAAAGTATTACTTTTCTCAATTGCAATCTTTATTAATGAAGAATCAGTAAAAGCCCCCACTGTCTCGATATTGATTTTATTACTTTTTAAGAACTCATCAATCTTGTCAGACATCATACAGGCTTCAGAGTAAGTGATTGCTTTTTTTTCATCGATATTTTGGGGGAATTTGCCTTTAAAGCCCTTTTTGGATGATGATACACAAATGATCGGATCTGTTTGAAGTCGATGCCCTTGAAGTTTTTTAGAGCGGCCGGAATATGGTGAGTCACACAACACAATATCTAATCTGTTGTGTTGTATGTCTTTGATTAATGTATCTAAGTCTTTTTGATAAACTTCAGCCCTAATATATTGACTTGCGAGAAGAGGCTTTAGAAAATCAAATGTTTGATCTTTAGATAGCCACGGAACAGTTCCTATTTTTAGAATCTTTATAAGTTGAGTTGAATCAGATTTTAAGTATTGAATCATCTCTTCTGAATGTCGAAATATCTTCGTTGCATATTCCTTAACGGCCTCGCCATGACTGTTAATAATTAATTTTTTACCAACTCTATCAAATAACTTTTTTCCTAAATCTTCCTCAAGTATTTCAAATCCCTCAAGTTTCATCCCAAGGGAAAGATCCATTTCACCCAAAACTTCCTTGATTTCATTTAAAGACTTTCTACCAAAGTTCTTGGTCTTTAACATCTCGGCCTCGGTTCTGCTCACGAGCTGATAAATCTTGTGTATATCGGCATTTTTAAGACAGTTGGCGCTGCGAACGGAAAGTTCGAGTTCTTCAACATTTCGGTATAGATTTTCATTGAATTTTGGTTTGAGTTGCTCTTCATCCTTGGTATCAATTACCGGTTCTAAATCTTCATCAAAATTTATAAAAAACGTCATTTGTTCTTTCATTATTTTAGCAGCATAAGCAACAGCATCTTCAGGAAAAATACTTCCGTCCGTCCAGACCTCTAAGGTCAGTTTGT
>JBFEUX010000037.1:0-16916 GCA_041547255.1 Bacteriovoracaceae bacterium | reverse complement strand
GCAAAGAACCGTTTGCTCGCCGAAAAGATCCGTTTCCGTCTCTTCCTCGAACGTCGTTTCGATCACACCGGCTCTTGTCCCGCCTATCGCCTTGGCATAGGCAAGGGCCTTATCTTTTGCCGAACCCGTAGCGTCCTGGAAAACCGCTATGGTTTGGGGCCACCTCAGACAAATTGGTTTTTGGTCTACCAGGAAACCCTGTTTCCGCCATAACATGCTTGAGACGTTATGTTATTCCTGGGTTGCAATTACAGCGAGGGGATGAACAAACAGTTTATGCCGAGCTAACCAAGGACTATGCTTTTAATAAGGCATTGACTTATTTTTGTCCGGTTTCAGTAAAAGTAAGTGAAGAAGGTAAATTATTGGCCACACCAATTAAGACGAATGGTTCTGGAGATTATGGGGCCCTTGCTTATAGTGATGGTATTTTGGAGTTGGATAAGGAAATGGATATTTTTCAAGCAGGTACAGCTCACAAATTATTTCTTTGGGGTAAAAATTAAATGAGTGATATTTTAGTTGATGCACATATGCGTAGTATGAAAAAGTTGCGTGTCTCTCTTTTGGATGCCTGTAATTTTCGTTGCATTTACTGTATGCCGGAAAATGCCAGCTTTTCTACCAAAGAGTCTCGTATTCCTTATCAAGGTCTCGTTAGTATAATTGAAAACTTTGTTAAACTTGGAATCAGTGAGATTCGTCTTACGGGTGGGGAACCGACTCTAAGTCCGGACTTTATGAATATTGTTCGTGCTATTAATCATTTGCCTTTGGAGAAACTGGCGGTAACCACTAATGGTTTAACATTTAAAAAATTTGCTAGTGAATTGGCCAATACCAATTTGAAATCTGTGAACTTTAGTTTAGATACGCTGCAAGCTAAAAAGTTTCATAATATTACCAAAGTTGATGGTTTTAACAAAGTGATGGAATCAATTGACCTTGCTTTGGCATACGGTTTTTCTGTAAAAATCAATGCGGTTATCATGAAAAATGTTAATAGTGATGAGATCTTGGATTTTGTAGAGTTCAGTAAGAAAAAGAATATTGAAGTGCGCTTTTTAGAAACGATGAATATTGGAGTGGTTAAACCACATTTTGACCGTTGGTTTATGAGTGCAGATGAAATGATGGCGCAAATTCAGACTGAACATAAGATGACTTTAAAGCCAAGTCCTAAAGATTCAACAAGTGAAAATTTTATTTTGGACAATGGTGCGCGTATTGGTTTTATTGCTTCCGAGTCTAAGCCATTTTGTAGTGGCTGTAGCCGTTTAAGATTGGATGCTAAAGGTGAGGTTCACCCTTGCTTGTTTAAAAATGATGGAATTAGTCTGGTTGATATCCCATTGACGGACTACCAAAATCTTATGCCGAATTTAATTGCCAAAAAACCGATGCATAGAATTAAGGTGCAAGAGACACCTATGTACCAATTGGGGGGCTAGTGTTAACACATATTGATCAGAATAATAATCCAACTATGGTGGACGTCTCTGAAAAAGCTACGACCACCAGAGAGGCGATTGCCAGTGCGAAGGTATATTTGCCGCAAGAAATTCTGGATTTATTAAATGAAGGTGAAATTAATACCAAAAAAGGACCAGTTTTACAGACGGCGGTCATCGCTGGAACTATGGCCGTAAAGAAAACCAGTGAGCTTATTCCTTTTTGTCATCCATTACTCTTGGAAAGTATTAAGCTGAATACTTCGTTTGATAAAGATAATAAATTAATCATTACTTGCATGGTGAAGAATACCGGAAAGACTGGGGTTGAAATGGAAGCTCTGCAGGGAGCAACTTCAGCCGCTTTAACGGTCTATGATATGTGTAAGGCCATGTCTCATGATATAAAAATCGAAATGGTTCAGTTAGAAAAGAAAAGTGGTGGTAAGAGAGATTTCAAAAGGGATCATCATGAAAACTAATGATTTGAAAAATAGCATGTTCCATCCTTTTGAAGTTGCCATTTGCGGTCATAGCAATAGTGGTAAAACTACTTTAATTGAAAAAATATTAAAAATAGCAAGTTCTCAAGCCTATCAAGTCGGCGTGGTAAAGCACGATGCTCATCAGTTTGAAATGGATAAAGAAGGTAAAGATACCTTTCGTTTCCGTGAGGCGGGGGCCAAGGATGTTTTTATCTCAAATGAATTTAAATCTTGCTTGCAATCATCTGGTAAGTTAAATAGTTTTGCCCTCAAGCAAGTCTTAATTGATTGTGACTTTGTTATCGTAGAAGGGCATAAGTCTTCTAAACTTCCCAAATTCCTTATGGCCGATGAAGCCATGCTGACACGCTATAAGGCGGGTGAGTTAGAAAATGTGCTGGGAATTATTACCGAGGACTTTGGAGCTATCCCGCAACTGCAGCAAGAGTTTTCTTTACCTGTTTTTTATCGAGACGAAGCAGAAGCACTTTTTGAATATATACTAAGCTTATTTAAGCCAGCTAAAGTTAAGGCTCTAATTTTGGCCGGTGGAAAAAGTACCCGTATGGGAAAAGATAAAGGACAACTAAACTATCACGGTGATTATCAAACTAAGACCTTGGCCCGTATGCTAGCTAGATATACTGACGAAATTTATGTTTCTGTTCGTAGTGACCAGAAAAATGATGAACATGTCATGGGACTACCCCAGGTACTTGATGTTTTTCCAAGTCAGGGGCCAATCTCAGGCATTCTTTCTGCCATGAATACTGATCCGCAAGCAGCCTGGTTAGTGGTAGCTGTGGACTTGCCTTATTTGGATGATGAGACCTTGGATAAATTATTTGAAAAGCGAAATCCTTTGAAGTTGGCCAGCTGTTTTGAAAACCCAGAAAGAAAATGGCCAGAGCCTTTGTGCACTATATGGGAGCCAAAAGCTAAATTAAAATTACATCAGTTTATGGGGATGGATCGTCTTTGCCCACGTAAAATTTTATTTAATAGTGAAATCAATTTATTGCAATTAGATAATCAACATGCATTGGATAATTGCAATACTCAGGAAGAGTTTCAAAAAGCTAAATCATTCTTGGAGACACGACAATGAAAACGATTAATATGAGTTATTTTGCTTTTTTTAGAGATCTGGCAAAAAAATCGTCAGAGGTTGTTAGTACACAAGCTGGCACTCCCAAAGAACTTTATCAGGAGTTAAAATTAAAATATGACTTTAATTTATGTCCAAGTAAGTTGAAAGTGGCTATCAATGATGAATTCAAAACATTTGATACTGTTTTAACTGATGGAGATAAAGTTGTCTTTATTCCACCAGTGGCGGGAGGTTAGTGATGTCATTAACAATTGGAAATACAAAGTTTGAAATAACGGACCAATCGCTTGAAAATAGAAATTACCGCGAGCTTTTTGCAGACCCTCGTGTTGGAGGAGTTGTTACTTTCGAAGGGAGAGTTCGCAACCACAATGAAGATAAGGATGTGACTTCTCTTGAATACGAAGTTTATCCGGAATTGGCCCTTACTGAAGGTAAAAAAATTGTAGAAGAGGCATTGGCAAAATTTGATATCAACAATGCATATTGTGTACACCGGGAAGGTCACTTACAAATTGGCGATATGGCCGTTTGGGTTATGGCCAGCAGTGAACATAGAGAAAATGCGTTTTTAGCTTGTCAGTATATTATAGATGAAGTGAAGGCCAGAGTACCTATTTGGAAAAAAGAGCATTATGTTGGACAAGAGCCTATTTGGGTTCGTTGTGATAAATGTGCGAGTCATAGGCACCATGGGGAGCATTAATTGATGGATCCAAGTTTAAGTCATTTTTATGATCGACAAATTAAGCTGGACTCTGTTGGCGTTACGGGACAGCAAAAACTTTTAGATTCAAAAGTTTTAGTGATAGGCTCCGGAGGCTTGGGTTGCAGTGCCATTGATGCTTTGGCAAGGGCCGGAGTGGGCAGTCTGACCATTGTAGACTTCGATAAAGTTGATGTGACGAATCTTCATCGTCAGGCACTTTTTAATAGAAACGATATAAATAAATACAAAGTCGATATTGCTAAAGAGAAGGTCTTTGAGGTTGCTCCTTGGATTGACGTAGAAGCTATCCCGCAAAAATTTGATTTCAGCAATTTAGATAATATTTTTGAGAATCATGATTTGATTCTTGATTGTACTGATAATTTAAAAACAAAATTCCTTATTCATGATTTTGCTTATGAGAAGCAAGTGAATTTGGTCCAGTCCAGTATTCATAAATTTGATGGGCAGTTGCAGGTTTTCAAATATGCAGAGTCACGCGATAAAGGTTGTTTAAGATGCCTATGGCAAGAACAACCAGAGCAAATAGGTGATTGTAATGATAATGGTGTGCTGGGAGTCGTTCCCATGCTTTTTGGGATGTTGCAAGCGACAGAAGGTTTAAAATTATTGTTAGATTTAGCTGAAGACTCTGATTTTAACCAACTTAAGACATTTAATTTGATAAATTTTGAATTAACAAAATTGCAATATCCAAAAGATGATAATTGTAATTTTTGTGTTAAACATAAAAGGAAAGCTAGTATGAAGTTTTACGAAGTAGACCCGACTAAAATTAACTTTGCAGATTATACCTGGATTGATATTCGAGTAGCATCTAAGGAGGGAGTATTACCTGCCTCTATTCCTGCTGATCAGATCCTGGTAAAAAGTGAAGCAGAGGTCATGGGAGAGATTCCTGATTACCCTCAAGATAAGCCTTTTCTTATTTTATGTGATAAGGGCTTTAGGGCTTCGGGATTAGCAAAGCTTTTAGGAGAGTTTGGAAATAAGAATGTTTTTAGCCTGGTTGGAGGCTTTGAAGCGATAAAGGATATGTAATGTTTTGGAAAAAGAAAAAAGAAAATAAACAAGAAGAATTAATTCAAAATACACCTAAGGGATCGTGCCCTCCATCTAGTTGTGGGAGCTGCTCTTCAGAAGGGGGCTGTGGTTCCTCAAGTTTGAAGCAAGGGACACAAAATGCCAGTGGGGCCCAAGCTATTAATGAATTAAAAGCGAGTACGAATAAGATTAAACATATTGTCGCTGTTGGAAGTGGGAAAGGTGGGGTTGGTAAATCTACTGTTACCATGAATCTGGCCCATGCTTTAAAGCTGCAAGGTTATAATGTAGGCGTATTGGATGCGGATATCTATGGTCCGAGTCAAGCTGGTATGCTTGGTGGGGAAAAAGAAAAACCAATGGCCTTTAATGGAATGATTAAACCATTGCATGCAGATGGAATGAAATTTATCTCGATGGCCAATCTAACTAAAGGTTCAGGCCCGACTATTTGGCGTGCACCTATCGCTGTTCAGGCCATTCAACAATTCTTACATGGAGTTGATTGGGGAGAGTTAGATTTTCTTTTAATTGATCTTCCTCCTGGAACTGGAGATATCCATATTACTCTTGCTCAAGAGGCTCAGTTAAGTGGGGCGATTATCGTTTCTACACCGCAAAGAGTAGCGGCCAACGTAGCTAAGTCTGGACTTGAAATGTTTAAACAAGTGAATGTTCCTGTTATGGGAATTGTTGAAAATATGGCAAGCTTTGCTTGTACTCATTGTGCAGAAGAGTCCAAGTTATTTAAGAGTGATGCTCTTAAAAAAATGGCCACTGAAGTAGGAAGCGAAATTCTAGCTAGTATCCCTCTTGATGCTGAACTTATGAATGCTTGTGATGAAGGTAATCCTATTTTTAAAACGGCTGCAGATGCGCCATCGGCACAAGCCTTTACTAAACTTGCTCAAACAGTGCTTTTTAAATTAAATGAGACACCTCAAAATGCCTTGAGTGTGGATGGCTATGTCATTAATGACCAAGGTGCCATTGAGATTGATTGGACAGATGGTGAGCATACAACCCATGCTGCCTTGGCATTAAGAACCGCTTGCCAGTGTGCTAAATGTGTTGATGAAATTACTGGGGAGCAAATTCTTGATACGAGCTCGGTATCTTCTGAAATTAAGGTCTCAGCGGCAGAACCAGTCGGTTTGTACGGTCTGGCGATTACTTTTAGCGATGGCCATAATTCTGGTATCTATCGATTAAATCAACTGAGGTAAACTCAAAAAATTGGCAAAATTGGCCAAAAAAGCAAGAATAAACAGATTTTATTGAATAAAATAAACTCTTCAAATCTTTTTTAAGTTACTGAATTTAAAGAATTTTTGAAGAGTTTTTCTAAATATCATCCAGTTTTTTGTTTTAGATCTATACTGATCCTTGAAGAAAAGGTTTAGCTTCTTTTTTGGAACGTTTTGTAGTTAGGAGAAGATGAGATGCTAGATAATGAAATACTCGTTGATACTTTAAGGGAAGAGTATCCCGATGAAATCACTGAAATCATCCAAAACTGCCAATTTGCCGGAAAGAACTATTTAGATGTTGAGAGTCTTAATTCAAGGTTAAGAGCTCTACGAATCACAAACTTCATGAACGAATCTCTCTCAGAAGACCAGTGGTTTGAATTGCTCTATGAATTAGCTCCAGACATCTATGATGATCTTGCTTATGGTAAATTGGCCGCTTAAAGCCTTGTGAATGTAAGCTTTGAGTAAAAAAGAGGAAAAGGGAAAAAGGCACAGAGGCAACTCTGTGCTTTTTTATTTTAAAAGCTATGTGTCATTACATACTTGACTCATGGCAAACCAGAAGTCTTCTGGTACTTTTATAGCAAAAATGGCATAATGACCTCTCACACAAAGCTTTGAGAGGCCTATGCATAACCCTTTTCAGTATCCTGATTACAAGATCAAAGATGAGCGAGCTGACTCATTTGTTCACTTACACCTTCACACGCAATATTCCCTTTTAGATGGAGCATTGAGATTAGATGATCTATTTGAGAAGGCCAAAGAATACAATATGCCAGCAGTGGCGATGACCGATCATGGGAATATGTTTGGGGCGATCGATTTTTATACCAAGGCAATTAAAAATGGCATTAAACCCATCCTGGGTTCTGAAGTATATTTTACACCGGGGTCACGTTTTGATCGTAGACCACCAAAGAATGCTAAAACACTTTCTTCTCAAGATGAGGTAGAAGGTAAGCATCAGATTCATCACTTGGTTTTATTGTGTAAGAATAAAACTGGTTATGAAAACTTATGTAAGTTATTGTCGATTGCTTATCTCGAAGGCTTTTATTACAAACCGAGAATTGATTTAGATATTTTGCGTGAATATTCGGAAGGTTTGATTGCTACGACTGCCTGTCTTAAGGGAGAAGCTGCCTTTAATTTTTTTACTAATCAAGATGATCGTGCTCATCAAGCTATTCAAAAGCTAAATGATATTTTTAAAGATGATTTTTACTTAGAAATTCAAAGACATGGTTTAGAAGAAGAAGAAGTTTATAATAAAATTATTGATTATGCTCGCTTACACGATATCAAGTTAGTTGCAACTAATGATTGTCATTACCTCACAAGAGATGATGCTGCTGCTCAAGAAGTTTTACTTTGTGTTCAAACGGGTAAGACTTTCATGGATGAGAAACGAATGAAGCTTACGACTGACGAGTTTTATTTTAAGTCAGCCGAAGAAATGCGGGAATCGTTTAAGGATATTCCTGAAGCTTGTGATAATTCTTTAGAGATCGCAGATAAATGTAATGTTGAAATTACCTGGCAAGATGAAGAGGGTAAGCAAATTTATCATCTACCAGATTTTGATCAACAGATAGATACCGGGGAAAGTACTGAAGAGTATTTTAAACGCACGGCCCGTGAAGGTTTAGAGCGTAGGTTTAAAGGTCCTCATTTTAGAAAGTTAGTAGACCTGGATAATTGGGAAAATGAACTGAAGCCTCAGTATTATGAGCGATTAGAAACAGAAATTGAGACCATTTTAAAAATGGGATTCCCTGGATACTTCTGTATCGTATCCGACTTTATTCAGTGGTCTAAAAAAAATAATATTCCAGTTGGTCCGGGACGGGGTTCTGGAGCGGGGTCTCTCGTTGCCTATGCTTTGGATATTACCAATATCAATCCGCTTCCGTATAATTTGCTCTTTGAAAGATTTATCAATCTGGAAAGAATAAGCATGCCGGATTTTGATGTAGACTTTTGTCAGGATCGAAGACCTGAAGTTATTGAATATGTAACCAAAAAGTATGGTGCTGAAAAAGTTGGGCAGATAATTACTTTTGGTAAGTTGCAGGCCAAGGCCGTCATTAGGGATGTTTCCAGGGTGTATGGATTACCTTATTCGGAAACTGATGCTCTTGCGAAACTAATTCCAGATGAATTGGGAATAACTCTTGATAAGGCCCTGGATATGGAGCCCAAACTGTTAGAGCTTTCTGAAAAAGATCCCAAGATCAGAAGAATAATTCAGATTTCTAAAAGATTGGAAGGACTGCTTCGTCATGCCTCTATCCACGCCGCCGGGGTTATCATTACTAATGAACCACTGGTTAAATATTGTCCATTGTACAAAGGAAGAGAGGGAGAACAAGTTGTTCAATTCGATAAGGATTTTTCAGAACAAATTGGACTGGTAAAGTTTGATTTCCTTGGGTTAAAAACTTTGACGGTAATTCAAAATGCTTCCAATTTTATAAGACGTGATTTTGACCCTGATTTTGATATCGAGTTCATAGACGATGAAGATGAAAATGTTTATGAGTTGATCTCTCAGGGGAGAACGACTGGAGTGTTCCAGCTGGAATCTTCGGGGATGAAAGACCTTTGTTCTCGCTTACAGCCTGGTACTATTGATGACATTACGGCGATCAATGCTCTTTATCGTCCAGGTCCAATGGGCCTAGGAATGCACGATGAATTTATCGAGCGTAAGTTTGGTCGTAAAGAAGTCGACTACTTTTTCGAAGGAGAAAAGAGTTTAGAGAATATTTTACAAGATACCTATGGGATTATCGTTTACCAAGAGCAGGTTATGAACATTGCTCGTACCGTAGGTGGATACTCTCTAGGTGAAGCAGACATGCTTAGACGGGCGATGGGTAAAAAGAAAGAAAAAGAGATGGCCCGTCATCGAGAAATCTTTTTAAATGGTGCTAAAGAGCGTGGCTATGATCTAAAAAAATCTGCTGAGATTTATGATCTTATGGCCGAATTTGCCAAGTATGGATTTAACAAGTCACACGCCGTTGCCTATGCCGTTATTGCTTATCAAACGGCTTTCTTAAAGAACTATTATCCTGCATGTTTTTTTGCGGCCCTCTTGGGTACGGAAATGAACAATACAGATAAAGTCACCATGTATATTAATGATGCCAGAGAAAATGGTATCGAAATTCTTCCGCCAGACGTTAATGAATCTTTATTTTTGTTTAATGTCATTGATAATAATATTCGTTTTGGGATGGGAGCTATTAAGAACGTTGGTGAAGGCCCGGTTGAAGTTATCATTGCTGAGCGTGAGGCCAATGGACCATTCACAGGATTTATTGATTTTTGTGAAAGGGTAAGCATGCGTTCTTGTAATAAGCGGGTGTTGGAATCTCTTATTAAGGTAGGTGCCTTTGATCAATGTGAAGAAATGAACCGCGCTACGCTTTTAGAAAACCTGGAACTGATCACAACTTATGCCAGTAAAAAACAGGAAGAGCGAGCTTTAGGTCAGGCCAATTTATTTGATTTGGGTACTAGCGAAGAAAAAACAGAAGAAATGTTGAACCTTAATGATGTTTCTGACTTTGATGATAAAGAAAAACTAGGTTATGAAAAACAGCTATTAGGGATTTATGTTTCTGGCCATCCACTAGACAAGTATGGAGATATTTTGACAGAACTTGTTTCCATGTCTATCGCGGAAATTCAAGACTTACCTAAAATGGAAAAACCAGAATTTGATTTCCGTAATAGAGATGCAAAAGTTAACGATAAATCTAAACGCAACTTAACTATTGCCGGTATGATCTCAGAGTCAAAGGTCATTATGACTAAAAAAGGCGATAAGATGGCCTTTGTGACGATTGAAGATCTTTCTGGAAAAATCGAGTGTATCTTTTTTCCTAAGACTTATATGGAATATTTTGAGTTCTTAGAATCAGAAGACCCGATTGTTCTTAGTGGGTATGTAAGATTATCAGATGATCGTCGTAGTTTTTATGTCAATAAAGCAAGAGAGATTACTGATGAATCTGATGAACGTGTAACGGCCATTAGAATTAATGTTGATACCCAATTGATCAATGAGCATACTTTGCCTAAATTAAAGCAAGTTCTTTTGAGTTTTAGAGGAAGTGTTCCTGCTCATATTATATTTGAGTCCCCTCAAGGTAAGGCCAAAATGAATTTAAATGAGAATTACTTGATTAATCCGACCCCTCAAATGGCCGCTCGAGTAAATGAAGTTTTGCAAAATAACTCAGTAAGTTTTATAGTTGATGGTAAGTTAGAAAGTCCAATGAGTAACCAAGTGTAGCGCTCGGATATGAACTGCCTCAGGAGATAGGATGAAACGGGTTTTATTCTTTTGTATATTTTTAGTTTCTTCAATTGTAAACGCAGCAGATTTTGTTAAAGGTGATGGTTCATTTGTTGCTGAACCAGGGGACTCTCATTCCTTCATTAAGGATCAGTTAAAGTACGAGGGTACCAAAAGCATTTTGTCCAAAGAACTAGAAACGCTTGGTCTTAATAAAGACTTATTTTGGGAAAAATATGATGAAAATCTCAATGAGCGATATACAGAAATCGAAACGAACCTGAAAGAAACGTTAAAAATAGATGATAATTCCGATGCTAAAGCAAGAGAAGACTTCCTTACTAAATTGAGAAGCAGAAAGCTTACCTTTAGAAAGTCTTTTGCAAGCATGGATGATATGTTGCCCAAGTTTGTGATAAAAAAAATATCGCGCTCGCAAAAAAATCCTCGTTATCGTTATATAAGAATGGAAGGGGAGGTTAACCGACCACTTCTTACCAAAACTTATTTTCGTTTTATTCGAGGGAAGAAAACCTCAGATTATGGCAGCTTATTCATAAATGTAAATTACCAACTGAAAGGAGTTAGTTACTCTGACTTGGGAATAGAGAATGAAAATGACTTCGAAGGTGAGGTTACTAAAAACTGGCTTAACTGGTTTCGTAAACATCAACCGCCAAATATAGCTAACACTGAAATCTTATCTGGAAGGAATGAAAAAAAATTACAGGAGTATTTAAAGCTACCTAACGAGGCCATGATTACTAATATTCCGGAGGTGTTTGTTAACTCTTTGTTATTGGAAATAGAAGTTGTTATCAACAGAACAGAGCATGATGATAAATTGAATCAAAGTAACTTTAACTACGAAGGCTTTGCCTATCTTAAAGATCTGCAAACAAATCTAGTGGTTAAAACCTATAATTTTCCGACTTCAGAAAAGTCTTATAAGCTTTCCAAAAAATTAAATTTGGCAAACATTATTGCCAATCATGTCTATCAAATGGCCGGCACAAGCTTTTCTGAAATTGTTCAAAGTATTAAGGAAATTACTCCTATTTCTTCTATAAAAAGATTAGTTTTAACCAAGTTTAAAAATATTAATGAAATAGATTCTTTACTCAAATTGGTAGAGTCCAGAGGAGTCAAGTATTCTTTACGAACCAAGCTTGAGTCTATTAGTAAAGATAAGGCAGATGTCATAATATACTATGATGGCGATTATAATGAGATTAAATCTTTTTTCCACGGACTACAGGCGGCAAAAAACGACCTTTCTTTTGATGTTATTGAATCAGATAACGTACTTGGGATAAAATTTAATAGAGTTGTAGAAAAACTCTAACAAAGGAATCTTTTTGACTTTCAAGTTAAGTGCACTATCTTTGAGTGTTCTTATGTTCTTAATCTCCTGTACAAACCAGCCTATTAGGCGGCGACGAACTGGCTATGCCCAGCGTAATAATAGTTTGTATCAACAAAAACAGAATAATCAGCTCTTCAGTCCAATAAAAAAGAAAATCGCTCTTTTAAAACTTTATAATGAGTCACCTTTTGGAAAAGAAGATTTGGCGATTACCGCGACTGAAGAATTAAGACGAGAAATTTCTAAAACCAAAGACTTTGTTGTCGATCCAGAAGCGGGAGCTCTTTTTGGAAGTTCAAAAGAAATCTACTCTGGTGGCGGTTTAAAGCTGGCCCAACTTTCACGAAAAGCAAAACTATCTGGGGTAAACTTAGTCGTCTTTGGGCGGATAAGCCATGCACGCGTAAGGCAAAAAGCAGACGAGATTGGTTTTGTGAGAAAAACAAAATCTTATGCCGAATCTATTGTTGAAATTAGAGTTTTTGATGTTGTTGCAAATAAAGAAATCTTTGTAGATAAAATGGATGGAAATATCTATGATGCGTCCTTTCGATTTTTTATGAGTCAACGTGATGCCAATATCGATTATCGTAGAGGACTTTTAAGATATTCAGTTAAAGTGGCCGTCAGAAAGTTTGTTCCAAAGCTAGCAAGTTTGGGGGCCAAATTAGACTGGACGGGAAGAGTCGCGCGCATTATAGGCTCTAAAGTATATGTGAATGCAGGTCGAAGATCAGGACTTAATGTGGGCGATATTTTAAAGGTTATGACTGAAGGGCAGGAAATTTATGATCCTGAGTCTGGAGCGCTGCTTGGAGTAAGTAAAGGCCAGGTGAAAGGGACTCTGGAAGTCATCGATTATTTTGGCCCTGATGGATCTGTTGCTATTCTTCACTCGGGTGGATCGGTAACGGAAGGCGATTTCGTTCAATTATATTAAAGGTACGCGACACCATATCCCAGTTTCAGTTATTTACAAATAGTAACGTAGCTTTTCATTATGCTTTAGTTGTCGAAATACAGAAGTTTTACAGCAATTTCTATTCTTGTTGGGCCAACTCACATTTTAATTTTTAAATATCCCTGAATATACTGTTTAAACGTTCCAGAAAAACATCTAACTAGTTTAAATCAGGATATGGTGTCGCGTACCTGAAATCTCTTTTTTACAAAATAGCGATGACCTTTAGGCCCTGGCTTAGAGATAAACAGGGAAAAATGATTAACATCAAAAGAAAGTGGCGTACTAGCTGCTTGTTTTTGGAAATAATTCTTTAATTCGTCAGCAGTTGTCCCTTTTAATCTAGCTATAGTTATATGAGGGTTGAAACTTCTTTCATCCAATTTTAGATCGATCTCTTTGAGTAATAGATGGATTTTTTCTTGAAGCTTAACTAATTTTTTACAGTCTTTCACACCCATCCATAAAATATGGGGGTGTTCAAATGAGCCAAAATAATTTAATTGTGTTAATTCTAGGTTGAAGCAGGGAGACTGAACTTTTTTTAGTTGGGAAACAATTGTCTCATAAAGAGCATCTTCTATATTTCCAATAAAATCCAGCGTTAGGTGAACGTTATCTTTTAAGGCCCATTTAGCACCAGGGAGTTTTGTCTGTAATGAATAAAGATAATCTTTAACTTCCAACGGAAGCTCTAAACCAACAAATAGTCTCATTTATACGTATTCAATGGGATCCGGTATTCCAACTTCTTTAAAGGCCCTTAGTCTCAGAGCACATGAGTCGCAAACACCACACGCCTTATCTTCGCGAGCATAACAAGACCAACTTAACTCAAGTGGCGCTTTTAGCTCAATGGCCTTTCTTATAATTTCCGCTTTTTTCATATGGATAATAGGTGTTAGGATTTTTATATTGCCTTGTTTGGTTCCAGCTTTGATAAGTTGGTTAAAAGCTTCATAATATTCAGGACGACAATCTGGATAGCCAGGAGAATCTTCGTAGTTGGCCCCAATGTAAATTTTAGTCGCACCGATAACTTCGGCCCATGAAACAGCAGTCGAAATGATATGGGCATTTCTAAAGGGAACATAGCTACTAGGAATGATATCGGAATCACCTGCAAATTTGGAAACTTCAATACTTTGATCGGTAAGCGAGCTACCACCAATTTTTTGTAGAAAACTTAGATCGACAATTAATTGTCTTTCTTTGGGGATTTGGTAGTGTTTACAAATCTTTTTAAAACACTCAAACTCTTTATGGGCGGTTTTTTGTCCATATCGTAAATGCAAAAAAGCGAGCTCTTTGTTTTCTTCTTTTGCAATGGCCGCGACAGTTACAGAGTCCATACCACCACTTACTAAAACAATCGCTAACTCATTACCCATTTGCACCCTAGATACTTTCTATTGTTTGATTAATAAAACTCTCAATAGTTTCAATTTGAGCTTTAGCTGTTTCTTTCTTTTCAGTTAGATTTCCATCTTTGACTTGAACCATTGTGTAGAATTTTATTTTAGGTTCAGTACCAGATGGTCTTAAAAATAGGATGTTTCCATTTTCAAACTCAAAGCCAAGAACATTACTTTTTGTCATCTCGATAGGACTTTCAGTTTGGTTAATAAAATCTTTTGCTTTTAAAGAATCAAAATCTTGATAAATTTTAACTTTATTGCCTGCAATATCGTCTTGTGCATGATCTCTAAAATATTGCATAATACGAGCAATTTTTTCTTTTCCTTTTATACCTTCATACGTTTTGGCAATAAGACTTTCCTGAGCATAACCGTATTTTTCATAAAGTGCGTCTAGGGCATCAACCAAGGTTTTATTTTGTAATTTATAATGAAGGGTAATTTCATTCATAAGAGCAATAGAGGCTACCGCATCTTTGTCTCGAACTTGGTCATTAGGCATATAACCAAATGATTCCTCGCTTGCAAAAACAAAATCGTAATTAGCTCCTTTGTCTTCCAAGTCTTTTAAAAGTCTTGCCATCCATTTGAATCCTGTCAGGGTGTCCATAATAGTAGCACCAAAAGATTCTGAGATAGTTTTTTGCATAGGGCTTGTTACAATACTTTTAATCACTAAAGGATTCGCTGGAAGAGTATTGCTTTGCTTTTTTTCATCTAAAATATAGTGAAGCATGAGCAGAGCAATTTGATTTCCGTTTAAGTAATGCTCAATTCCTTTGTGGTTAACCACAACGCCAAGTCGGTCACAGTCTGGATCTGTTGCATAGGCCACGTCTGCATTTTTTTCTTTCATCAACGCTACGGCCAAAGCTAAGGCTTCAGGATCTTCTGGATTTGGAGTGGATGTAAGTGTCGAAAACTCTGAATCGAATACAGCCTGGGATTCGACAATTTCAAAATTACTAAAACCGAGTCTCTGGCTTATTGCTTTACAAGGAATATATCCACAACCATGTAAAGGGGTATAGATAAAATGAACTTTATCTCCCTCCTCTTTACACATATTTGGTTTTAAAACGTGGTTTTCAATAATTTTATAGAAAGACTCAACACAGTCATCACCGACGTACTCAATCAAATGATCATTAAGCGCAGTTTGAAAGTCCATAGACTTCACTTGATCCCAGTTTGTTAAGAGATTGTATTGATCAATAATATTTTGATCATAAGGAGGTGTTACTTGGGCACCATCATTCCAATAAGCTTTAAATCCATTATACTGTTTAGGATTATGGCTGGCCGTGATCATAACTCCACAGTCTGCTTGATAATAGCGTACAGCGTAGGAGAGCATAGGTGTTGGAGTTAATGAACTGTAGACATATGATTTAATTCCGTTGGCCGCAAATACACTGGCCACCTCTTGAGCAAACTCTTTAGAAAAGCGGCGGTTATCATAAGAGATAGCTGCTTTAGCCCCATTTGGTTTTTCTTTTAAAACTGTGTTGCATATGGCCTGGGTCGCTCTTCTTACATTGTATTTATTCATACGATTTGAACCGACTCCAATAATACTTCTCAAGCCACCAGTACCGAATTCTAAGTCCTGATAGAAACGATCAATAACTTCTTCCTTATCAGAACTGTCTAGGAGGTTTTTAATTTCCTCTTGATCTTTGGCTTCAATATAGGGATCAGTGGACCAGTTTTTTGCCAGGTTAAAAGCTTTTTCTTCCATATACAATCATTCCTTTTTAAGCTATAGTGGCGAATATTTTAGTAGATTATGCCTAAAAGGCAAAGTTAAAGCTGCTAAAGTGGCATTTAGGAGGAGTTAAAAATGGCCAATATTGAAATGAAGCACCCAAAGAATGTACCTGGCAGATTTTTCTGTACTGATCCGGATGATGAAAATGGAGAAGGATGCATTGCGTGCAACGTTTGTTATAATGGAGCTCCTGACTTTTTCGCGGAAGACGATGATGGAAATGCTTATGTAAAGAAGCAACCAACCACTCCAGAAGAAATTGAATTATGCCAAGAACAATTAGAAGCCTGTCCCGTTAGTTCAATTGGTGACTCTGAGCAGCAATAGTCAACTATAAATCAAAATTTTTTAAATACTTAGGCCATCTTTTTTAGATGGCCTTCTTAATTTTTATTAGGAAATTTCAAATACTCTGTTAGACTATATAGGTTGTTAATATTGATATTTCATGGAAGGGGTATTGCAATGGTTATGGATACAACTATTGAGACCATTATGTCTGATCAGACAGTTCAAATCGTAGGGACTGTGCTCTTTGCTTTAGCTGTTTTACACACATTTTTGGTTAAAAAATTCGAGCATCTAGCTCATAAATTTCCTAAAGGTTCTCCTAAAGCAGAGCTTTTTCATTTCATGGGGGAAGTGGAAGCTGTTTTTGGAATGTGGGCCTTAGCTTTGATGGGATTTTTAACAGTTTACTTTCATGGTGCGGGAGCGCCTACCATTTATTTGGAATCATTAAATTTTACTGAGCCAGCATTTGTTTTTGTTATTATGGCGATGGCGGGTACTAGACCAGTTATTAAATTTGCTGAACAGATAATCGTTGCTGTGTCGAAAATAATACCTTTAAGTGGAAAAATGTCCTTTTATATTTCAGCTTTAGTGATTGGCCCATTACTCGGATCATTTATTACTGAGCCTGCGGCCATGACAGTAACAGCTCTTATTTTACAGAAAAACTTTTATTCCAATGATGAGATGTCTAATAAATTTAAGTACGCAACATTAGGT
>JBFEUX010000151.1:0-7318 GCA_041547255.1 Bacteriovoracaceae bacterium | reverse complement strand
TAAATTAAGCCACTTTTTGAGCCAATTCTTTTTAGGGAAAAGCTTGATCCAAAGTTTTTGATTTTCTTTCACAATAAGTTTTACTTTTTTTTGCACTTTTAGGTCTTTTAACACTGAAAGTAAATCTTCATATGTAAAGTGAGGGTGACTTTGGGTAAAATCTTCATCCATATCCAAGAAAATATGCTCTAAACTCATAGGTTCTAAAAAGGATAAGGTCTTTAAGACTTCATTTTCCAGTAGCTTATTTTCCATGACTTATCATATCCATACTAAATTTTAATGGATAGACAGCTTGCGTTAGTTTTGTGATATAGAAGATGTGTAATTGGTTATCACAATTCCAATGTGATAGAATTTTTATCAAGAATAATTTTAAAATGGAATTTAATGATGCGAAGCGTTTTTGGATTTGTTTATAGCTTTTTAATGGTGCTTTTATTTCATTCTAGCTTTGCCGCAGCTAGTTCACTCGTGTTTGAGAATGAAGAGTCTTGGAAAAAGAGTAGTGAGTGGGAAGATATCTACGAGTTGATTGATGAGCAGAAATATCAGAAGGCCTTAACTCTTACAGAAAAGAATTTAAAAGAGTTTATTGAGGATAAGGATGAAAAAAACTGGGCCTTGGCCTTAATCATTAAACATAAGCTGCTAAACTCACTTCAGCAATTAGAGACATCAGTAGAGCAATTTAAAAGTTTCAAGTGGCCACAAGATATACATGCAAGAATTTTATTGCAGCTATATTATGCTCAGACATTAAGTGACTATTACCATCAGTACTCCTGGGAAATTAATAAAAGAGAAAGAATTGTAAGTTCCAAAAAAAAACCACTAAAAAAATGGGTAAAGGCTGAAATTTTCCAAGAGATTGAACAGAGCTTTTTTGCCGCTTGGCGCTTAAGAAACAAAATTCAGCAAACAAAGGCCAAGGTGATGGCCGCATTCTTGGCCGGAGGTAACTATCCTGAGGGGGTCAGGGATACCTTAAGAGATAAAATCATTTATTTTTATGTGCAGTTTTTGGCCGATACTAATTTTTGGTCAAGTGCGGAAGAAAACTCGGTAGAGTTATTGCCGCTGGATCAATTATTAGCTACTGGTGCGGATGTGGCACAAGAGCAATACCTACGAAATTCAAAAAATCATCCTTTACAAAAAATGGTTGCCCTTTTGGCCGAGCATGAAAAGTGGCATTGGAATCATGACAGACTCGCAGCCTTGATGGAAGCACGTTATGAACTGATACGAAAATTATTAGTTCATTTTCATCGTGATGAACACTTGAAAAAGTACAATCAGCAACTAAAAAATTTTTTGCGGGATAAGCCAGATATGTGGTGGGCAGAAGGGATGTATTTAAGGGCCAAGATCGTAAGTCAAATGTCACATGATACATCAAAAATTGAAGCCCGTGCTATCGCATTAAAAGGAAAAGAAGCTTACCCGGAAGCTAAACCGGGACAGCGCTGCGCTCATATCGTTTCGCAAATAGAGTCTCCGTATTTACGTATGAAAAATATGAAAAGAGATTCTGCGCAAAAGAGAAGTATTGAAATAGAACATGCTAATATTGAGAAATTGTATTTTAGGGCCTATCAGTTTGATCTACTGTCTTTTATTCTAAAGCAAAAAAAACGTCGAAATTATCTCCGGATGAAAGATATCTCTAAGTTAACAGCTGAAAAAGAAGCTAGTTATACTTGGATGGAAGAGGTTCACGATAAAGGAGATTTTCGCCATCATAAATCTTTTATTATACCCAAAATAGATAAAAAAGATTTTTATATTATTGTGGCGTCAGCTGATAAGGAGTTCAAAACGAGTAAGAATAAATTGATGTTTGTTTTCTATCAACAAACTGATTTGTTTCTGATTCGTGAACAGAAAAAAGATGGATATTGGTTTTCCGTACTAGATGCCAGAACGGGAGCCCCTTTAAACAAAGCTACGATTGATATTTATAAGCTGGATTGGCGCAAAAAGGAAGGAAGTAAGCTTTATAAAACATTACAGACGAATGAAAAAGGTGAGGTCCTTTGGAAGCAAAAAACTTCAAGCTCTCAAAGTTTTCTCGCAGTTCTAAAAAATAAAAAAGATTGGACTATTGCTGGAGACGCTTTCTATGTCGCTCGGACAGTCAAAGAGAGTCAAAAACTCAAAAAGCTTGCCCTAATAGCTAGTGATCGCAGCATTTTTAGGCCAGGTCAAAAAATTAATTTTAAAGTGATAAGCTATAAAAAGAATATGGCAAAATACGGTTTGCCTAGCGCTGCTCCAGGACAATCATTAGAGGTTCAATTACTGGATAGCAATTATAAAGTTGTTGAAACTAAAAAGATGAAAACAAACTCCTATGCTACCGCAGCTGGTAGTTTTACCATTCCCACGGGAAGGGCCCTAGGTCGATGGAGTTTGCGCACCGTTGGTTATAGCGCTAGCTATCAATTCAATGTTGAAGAATATAAACGCCCTACTTTTTATGTTTCCTTAGACGAAGCTAAAGAGCAGGTAAGGCTTAATACTCTTGCAAAATTTAAAGGTCAGGCGAAGTATTATTTTGGAATGGCCGTTGCTAATGCACAGGTTAAGTATACGGTAAAACGTCAAGTCTTTTATCCTTATTGGTACCGTTGGTGGTACACCGATTTCGGAAATCAAAATCAAATTATAAAAACCGGACAGACTAAAACAAATAATAATGGTGAATATGAAGTTGAATTCTTCCCTCATGGGCCTATAGGCAAAAAAGCGAAAGGTATTGAATATCAATATCTGGTAGAGGTAGAGGTTTTAAATGAGGGAGGAGAAACATCTATTGCAAGTAAATCATTTAGAGTAGGAGCGGCCAGTATTAAGCTGGTGCTTGGTCCAAAAACAAATTTCAATACTAAAGGAGTTGAGTTTGAGCTAAAACGCGAGGATCTTAATGGCAAACCGACTGCGGGTGAAGTCATATATACCCTGTATTCTCTAAGGCAACCTCTTGTAACCCTGGCCCCCGCAGAACAGGAGTTATATTATGGCGAGATGAAGCCTTTGGGAGGAAAGTTTTCTACCGATGGTGACTTTAAGCGTTCCCGTTGGCAAGGAAAGTACGACAGTGAATTTATATTAAAAACTTGGAAGATTGCGAAAGTTATCGATACGGCCACTATTAATATTGGTAAACAAGGAAGCATACAAAAAAAGTTCGTTAATTTGGCCACAGGTGCTTATCGTTTGGTTGTTAAGACTAAAGACAAATTTGAAACTAATGTTGAAAATGAGCATAACTTTTTAATCGTTGGAAATAAGGCCAAACTTAATCTTCCATTTGTTTTCAGAGCAAGTAAAACCTCAGGGCATGTCGGTGAGCAGTTACAGTTCTATGCCCATTCAGGTTATCCTGGGCAACAAATGGTCTTTCAATTATACCAGGGAAATAAATTACTCGATCAACAATTGCTTATGGCCAATAAGTCGAACTCATTTATTAAGTATAGAATTAAAAAAGAACATCTAGGAGGACTGAGTGCTAGATTATACACAGTCCATGATCATACTTTTATGCAAAAGAGTTTGCATATTGATGTCCCTTTTATAAAGCAAGAGCTTGATATCGATTTAGCAAGAATAAGGAAAAAATTATTTTCTGGTAGTAAGGTACAATGGGACTTAAAAATAAAGGGACATAATCGTAAAGGAAAGCGTGTTAAACTTAAAGAACGCGCGGAAGTTTTAGTTTATATGTACGATAAGAGTCTTGATGTTTTTACCTCCCATCATATGGGTAAAATCAACTGGCCTCATCATAAACTACATAGTCGCTTACGCATGGATAATATAGTAGATCATGCTCAAACTGTTCTAGATGATTGGTATAGTCTCTTACCATTTCCAACATTTAAAACAGACCATTTAAAAACCTTAGCTTCTTCTTTTTTGGGGGGGATGGAGTCGAGTCCTATACCTGTGTTAAAAAGGAGCAAGTCTTTTTCGCTACCTAAGTCAGGGGGAAAGATAAAAGAAGTCTCCGCAGAAGCTAGTGTATCTTCAGATCTTATAACAGAATCAGAGCAATCAGAAAGATCTAAGCTTATTCCTTCTGTGCCTAGCTCGCAAACAACTATTTCTAGTAATAAAATCCGCAGTAATTTTGCTGAAACGGGCTTGTGGATGCCTCAGTTGAAGACGGCCAAAAATGGTGATTTAAAATTAAGTTTCACTGTTCCAGATACTTTAACTTCCTGGAAAGTATGGGCCCAGGCCATTACAAAATCTTTTAAATTTGCCATCAGTAGCGCTGAGGTGGAGTCCATTAAGGATCTTATGGTTCGCACTTATTTTCCTCGCTTTTTACGCCAAGGAGATAATATTCAACTTAAAGTTGTTATTAATAATGGGGGCAATAAAAAACAGACGGGCAAGATGATATTTTCTATCTTAGACTCTACTGATAAATCGGCAGCAGCTCTTTTTAAATTGAATAAGAAATTTACTAAAGGGCTAAAATTTAATTTAAAACCGGGAGCTTCTGTTAATTTTACTATTCCGATACAAGTACCTTCAAATAAAATCGGTGAATATAAGTTCAAGGCCATCGCCAAAACAAAGGGATTTAGTGATGGTGAGCTAAAGTCTTTAAATATTTTACCAAGTCGTATTTACTTAGCAGAATCAAAGTTTATAAGCTTAACAGATAAGGAGCAGCGTGAATTCAAGTTTGAAAATATGCTAACTGAAGACAAGACGAGAATAAGTGGTGACTTGAACATTAAGCTTGATACTCAATTATTTTATTCCGTGTTGTCTGCTCTTCCTTATTTGTATAGTTATCCTTATGAATGCGTCACATCTTTTTTATATGCTTTCACGTCAACTTCTATTTTAAGTTCCAGTTATAATAAATTTCCTTATATCAAACAAATGGCCAGTAAATTGGGAGATAGGAAAACTCGTTTGGAAAAATGGAATTTAGCGGATCCTAATCGAAAAATGCAAATGGTTGAAACTCCCTGGATGTATGAAAGCGAAGGAGGAGAAACGGAGAAACTACTGAATCTATTGAAACCAGCAAATGTACAGACATTACGCAATAAGTATTTGGCAAAAATAATTGAGACTCAAACCCATGATGGTGGTTTTCCTTGGTTTAAAGGAGGAAGACCTAGTTTATTTATGACGATCCAGTTCTTGAAGTCCATGGCGCGCGCCCAAGAGTTTGGAGCAGAGACACCAACAGATGCTATTAGAAATGCATGGAGATTTGTGGGGGGCGAAACTAAGCAAATGATTGATCGCTGTATTAAAAAGAAAACTTGTTATGCGAGTCTAACCAGTATTAATTTTATCTTAAGTAGTTATAAAGATAAATCAGTTTTTCAAGAGTATATCTCTCAAAAACTAAGAAAGCGTATGTTAAATTTTAGTTTTGAACATTGGAAAAAGCATCCTCCTTATTTAAAAGCAATGTTAGCGCTGACACTTAAACGCATGAACCGAGAAGATGATGCCAAATTGGTATTTGCTTCTATTATGGACTCGTCCAAGGAAGAGAAAGATTTAGGCGTTTATTGGGCGCCAGAAGATAGATCATGGTTATGGTATAACGACAATATTGAAAGTCACGCTTTTACTCTGCGTACTATGATGGAGTTAACTCCTAAAGATAAAAAAAGACATGGACTGGTTAAATGGTTATTTCTCAATAAAAAGCTTAACCAGTGGAAATCGACGAGAGCGACAGCAGAAGTTATTTACTCTCTTCTACATTATTTAAAGGATGAAGATCTTTTAAATAATGAACAAAAAATTTCTTTATCCGTAGGTAACATTCAAAAAAATTATGTATTCAAACCAGATGCCTATACAGGAAAAGATAACTTCCTTACCGTTAAGGCAAATAAACTAGACCTAAAAACGATGAATACTGTAAAGGCAAAACAAAGTAGTAAGGGGATGAGCTTTGTATCAGCAACTTGGCATTATTCCACTGAAAAATTACCAGAAAAGGCAAAAGGTGATCTTTTCAATGTGAGACGTTCATTTTTCAAAAGAGTGAAGAAAAATGATGAAGTCCAACTCTTACCATTAGAGGAAGGGACCATGATTTCAGTAGGTGATGAAGTTGAAATTCATCTTTCGATAACGGCGAAGCATGCCAGTGAGTATGTCCATCTAAGAGACCCAAGACCAAGTGGTTTTGAACCTCTAGAATCAAGCTCTGGTTATCAATACGATTTGGGCTTGGTTCGTTATCAAGAAGTACGTGATAGTGGTATGAACTTCTTTTTGGAACAATTACCAACAGGTGAATACACTTTAAAGCATAGAATACGCGCCAATATGGCGGGTGAGTTTAGAACACATCCTGCAGTTTTACAGTCTTTCTATGCACCAGAATTTAATGCTTTCTCTCGTGGCAAAAGAATGACAGTAGAACAAGCCAATTAAACAATTTACTATTTTACGATATGTCGTTTTTTACAGAGGATTTAGCCGCATGTACTGAAAGTACAGAGCATGAGGCTTTGGCAATAAGGTTATCTGCAAAAGTTCCAACAACTGATCTCCACATGCTATGATCACTATTTCCTAAAATAAGTAAGTCATATTCTGCTGTGGCGGCTTGAACTTTGTTTAACTTTTCTCCACCTTCAATTAATTTGGCCATATGGTTTGCCTCAAGATTTTTACCAAGCTCTTTAAGATAATTTAATTCGTAGGCTTTCTTTTCTTTGGTCTCGGTGGCCTTAATAAAACTGGTGATGGTGACATCAGACCAAAAGACTTTTGCAAGATGATCAGCGGTTTCAAGCACAAGCCGGTCATTGTTATCGTTATTGATGAAAACCATAATTTTTCTGATATAGCGAACACCAGCATCTCTATAGGTTGCAAGGTTACAGTGTAGATGAGACTCAAGCCATCCCAAAGGTCTGTGTAAGGTAAAAGCACTGCGTGAACGTCCAGCCCATTCAACGAGTAGCCATTTACACTGTACCCTATGACTTATTTCAAAGACTGTGCGGGAAACGTCGTGACTAGGAACGAGATCAAAGGTGATGGACTCATTTTTCTCATTGGCCATGGCAATAACTCGTCTTCTTAATGACCTCATTTCTACTGGCTCTTCAAGCATATCATGCAGGTCTGTTTGCTCTGGCAGCTCAATGATCTGGGCAACCTCTACATGGGTATGTTCAACCATCGCAATTCCCATTTCAATTAACATTTCAGCTGATTTTTCTCTTCCAAATAACCCTACGACAACTTGGGCGTCCCCACTTACATCGTAGGAATAAACGTCAGACAACTCTTCAGGAGGGGCCGGTGC
>JBFEUX010000051.1:0-14213 GCA_041547255.1 Bacteriovoracaceae bacterium | reverse complement strand
GGATGAGTCTTTTTATTCTTAGTAGTTGTATAACGAGAAGGAGACTTTCCTATCTTTCTAGCTTCTGTACATTCTAAAGTAACGATTACTCTTGGCCCCTTTGCCATATATCCTCCAAATTTATGCTATGTTCTCAAATTTAAATATATTAATTACTTAAGGATTGGTAACTTACCTTTTATATGCTAAGTTTGTCAAAAAAAATGATGCATTTTTCAAAAAAGACTAACAAGGGCCAGATATGTCGCTGTTTACTACAGAAAACTGGAATTATTCTCAATACTTAGGGCCACAAAACAGGGCCATTATAAGCATCGGAGCAGGCTTAGATGCCGAGCTGATTTATTTTGTAACAGTTATTGACCCGAATGATACGCAGGTTTTTCAAAAGGAATTTGCGACACTAGAGAATGCATGTGTTTATATCAACCAGCGCTATAATAAAATCTGGGAATTTAAAGACCTAACTCAGGCCACAAGCGGTGGTGGTTGTGGCAGTTGTAGTGCACACTAATTAGTTACATCAACTGTTAATAGCTAAAATGCTCTTGAAAAAAAGATTGCACTTTTCGTATATCGCCAACACTTTCTCCATACTGCTGACAAAACTCTTGAAAAAACAAGTCTAGATTTTCGCCATACAAATACTTGCCCTGCAAAGCAGTTGCGATAAGATTTAATAATTGGATATCAATTGATTCAGAAACCAAAGAAAGCTCAATAATAGTGCCTTTTTTAACCTTGATTTGCATATCTAAGTCAGTATTGGCCACTGAAAACTTAAATTCTGGCGTTTCACCATAGATCCAATTCGCATGCATAAGACTATTCATATAGGTTTGATCCATCACTTCTATGGCAATGTCAGTACTATCACTATACTTATCGCTATAAAAATTTAAAAAGGACTTACTGATTGCCTTTCTATAGCTAGCGATATCTGCTATCCCATTTAAAAGCGATAGATTGATTACTGTAGCTGGGTTGGACTTGATCGCTTTAGATTCGATATCTCGTTTACTGCTTTTTAAATAATTATTTAATTTATCCAAATCAGAATTAATAAGTAAGGTTCCATGATGAAATGAACTGTCTTTCTTTTGCTTAAAAGCTGCGCCTGAAAATTTTTTAATGCCCTGATGGTCAATAATTAAATCAGAACGGCCAGACGTGTGTGCACAAATATCTAATTCAGACAACGCATCTAAAACGATTTGGTTATTTTGATCTTTATGATGATCTCTATGGCCATGAATAAAGCAAAAATTTAAATTGCCAAGGTCATGATAGACAGTTCCACCTCCACTTTGTCGGCGTACTAAATGAATGCCATCTTGCTTAATGGCGGCCAAATCACATTCAACCCAGGGATTCTGGAAACGGCCCATGATGATACTCGGAGCATTTTGATACAAAAAAAGATATTTTTCATGGGGTTTAATTTGCATTAACAACTGATTTTCCACCGCAAGGTTATAAAAGGGGTCCACTGAATTAGATGAAAATATCTTAAGCTCTAACATAATAACAGTAAGTTAAACTATAAAAATGAAATGAGCAAATGCTATCCTGACTTTTTTACTAAAGTTTAATAGCTAAGTTACCGATTAATAAGCATATTGGTTTAGCCTTTTACACACAGGAACGCTATGAAACTTGATAAAATCTTAACTCTCACTATTACAAACTCTTTAATTTTATTGATAGGGGCCGTGATAATGGGTAGCTGTCAAAAAAATGAAGTAGAAAAGACGGGCTTGATTAGCAATTGGAATCAAGAAGCTGGTCGTTCTATCGCTTCTGTTTCAGATTCTACTCCAGAGCAAGCTTTATCAGGACAGCAACAACGTAAATTTGAACAATACCAAGATCCCAAACAAATCCTAGTTTACTGTAAGCTAAACTCCAATCGTCCTAAATCATGCTACAATAATGAACTAAACAAAATTCTACTAAGCTTTTCTAAAAATAAAGATATATCTAGTACATTTAATCTTGAAAAAATAAAAGCGCACTACCAATTTGAAATAGTCGAACAACAGTTTGGCCAAATACTAGCGAGCATCAATAGTTCCCTTGAAGGAGATATAAAAAAACTAGTAGAGAACCGTGAAACATTCTGTTTAAAGAATTCTTCAAAATTCGTAAACAAGTGCTTAACACAATATCTAAATTCAGATACCTTTACTGTCCTCAATTCATTTCACAGTAAAATGAAACGCAAAATGAACGGACATGAATACTTATTTTTCAAAAATCATATCAAAGAGCAGCTACAGGCACACCTCAAAGAAGCGCAACTAAGTATTGAACAAAAACAAAGTTCTAGATCTATTTAACAATATGAGTACAAGGATGGCCGAATAAGCATTTGTCGTTAATAGTTTTAGCGATCTCATCGGGAACTAACTCTTCCCACCCCTCTTCGGAATTACGAATCATGGTAAGAACTTTTCGCGAGTATATATGCAATAATCGCTCATCATAGCCCTGTATATCTTTAATTTGCCCTGTGGCCTTAATATAATCCAATAAATATTGCTTATGATCTTCCAATTTAATACTCTCTAGATTAACTAACTCATCTTGATCGCTCTCTTCACGATAAGGATAAAGATAAATTTTCATATTACTTCTAAAGAGTCTTCCCATGGCCTCAAGAATACCACCGGCCAACTTCTCAAAGTGGGTATCAAAAATTTGCATAAAGTTATAAGTACCAAAAACCAAGGCCATATTAGTAGGTTTGAAACTAGAGATATAGTTAGTGAGATGGACGAATTGTGGCATATTAGTGATTAATACTTTTTGTCCTATGGTTGTAAGTAAATCAACCCTGGCCAAAAAATCTTCGGAAGTAATCTCTCCATCTTCTTTTAAATGGTTGATCGTTATTTCAGCAAGCGAGATGATATCCTTGGAGGAAATGTCCTTGGAAAAATTTGTCTTCCCTATTTTTAGAATATCCATATTAACTTTTGTAGGTGGTCTATAACTTCCTCGAGTCACAATGATATTCTGTTTATAGAGTTCATCTTTCGCCAAAATGGGTTGCCCTTTTTCATCAAACATAATGGCATCTGTATAAGATTTTACCAAAAGCTGTAAGCTTAAAATGCGATTATCAAGATGCTTAAAGCTAGGCCCAGAGGTATCAATCATATCAATTTCTATTTGTGAGCGATCAAGTCCTTCCATCAAAGCAGTTATAAACTGCTCAATAGAGTCTCTTTGGTAGTAAACCGCATAGAGCAGATTCACCCCCAGTTTACCTATAGATTTTTGCTGAAGAATATTTGATGGCTCATGCATTTTAACATGCAAAATAATATCGCTAGGATCTTCTGTTGGACTTGTTCTAAATCTTAGGCCAAACCAACCATGGGCCTCATTAGTACCATAAAAATTTCGAGCTGATACGGTATTGGCAAAGGCAAAAAACTTGTGATTTTGATGGGTCTGGGTCAGGCGCTCACAATCTAATTTGTATTCATACTGAATCATTTTTTCCACTCGCGAACGACAAACATATCGTCCCGACTTTTCTTTTCCATATATCTCATCAGAAAAAGTCATGTCATAAGCTGAGATGGATTTTGCGATTGTTCCTGAAGCCGCTCCCGCCTTAAAGAAGTTTGCAGCAACATCCTGCCCGGCCCCAATTTCAGCAAAAGTGCCATAAATTGTTTGGTCTAAATTTAATGCCAGAGCTTTTTGATGGGTAGTTAGGTGCTGTTGCATAAAACCTCTTAATTATAAGTATCTGAAATATCGTTTTTATTATAATTGTTTGTAAAATTTCTGTAAATACTTGCAGCAAATAAGATGGAATTTCCTATTTATGCTATAATAAAAGTACTACCCGACCGATAAAGCTTAAAAGGAGGTCAGGATGTTTATTTCTATTACTATTGGCTTATTGGCACTCACTGCGTACAGTCTATACATTCAACAAGTTAACCAGAGAAAAAAGGTCAGAGTTAAGGTCAAAAAACAGCATCAACAACGAAACTACTAGTTTGCTGTAATATTTTTGTTTACCACCTCAAGAACGTCATTAGACAGTTTACTATCTTCTTTGAGACTCAACAAACATTCCTCTAATACACTCGCCCGCTCATCATCTAATTTGTTTTTAAAATTAAGTAACTTAGCCATTCCAGCAGCGATCTGTGGATTATAGCTATCTACATCTTTTATCTGTTCCACAAAATAGCGATATGAATCCCCATCTAATTGATTAAAATTAAGCATATTAAAGCGAGCGTATTGCCCCCAAAGTGAACGTAGTAAATTCGGAATTTTCTTATTATACACATCACTTTGTTCAAGTTCTTTCATCTTATCCAAGTTAGTTAGCGGTGAGCGGGCTTGAACGGCCAGCCATTTTTGCATAACTAATGTTTCATGCTTCCATTTATCGTAAAACATAGTCAGTGCTTTTTCTGTGTATGGATTTTGCGTACTGATTAGTGCACTCATTGCCCCAAGTTCATCTGTCATATTGTCAGCTTTTTGATATTTGGAATATATAAGATCAAAAGCGCTCGGCATACCACTAGTGGCAAGTAAGTCTAATGCATAGTTTTTCAAGGCCCTTTTTCCCATGGCCTCGGCCGTAATTGAAAATTCCGGTCGTTTAACCTTATGTATCACAAGATCGTTTAGCTCGTTATATAACTCTTTGGCCAAATAAGATTTTAGATATTCAATGGCCTTGGGCAAATATTTAAAATCATACCTAGCAAGCTTATCGTTAAATGATCTCAACCTAGGAATACCCAAAGCAAATGCCTTAAAAGAAGCATCTAATTTATCATCTGTTAAAAGTAGACGATAGTTATGCAAAAATTTATCTGAAACATTGTATTCAGTTCCTGCTTGCAACTGTTGACTGATATTTTTAATCTCCAGTTCTATTAACTTCTGGGCCGCATCGTAGCGATTAAAAGGATCCTGGCAATGTCCAACCAAAGTGGCCAGATCATCCTGGGTATACTGGTAATCAATATTAATAGGTGCAGTAAAGTTTTCATTTAAAGATAGTACCGGACTGGATTTAATATCCGTAAAAGTAAACTTGCCTTTTTTATCTTTGATTACAAGCTTTCTCTGGTCTGCTGAAAGTAAAGATTCCCCCTCAGTATTGTAAAGTCCAACATAAAAAGGGAAATATAAACTATCATACTGGGAATTATTAGTGTTTACTTCTTGTTCGTAGTAAACATTAAGAACTTGTTCTTTTTCGTTATATTCTGCTTCTATATTTAATTTTGGCGTTCCATTTTGATCATACCACACTTTAAACTGATCAAGATCATAATCATTAGCATCGGCCATCGCCTGTATAAAGTCTTCAGTGGTGACGGCATGGCCATCGTGTCTTTCAAAATAAAGATCCATACCTTTACGAAAACCTGCAGATCCAAGCAATGTATGTATCATACGAATAACCTCCGCTCCTTTTTCATAAACGGTAGCAGTATAAAAGTTATTTATTTCGACAAAGGACTTTGGCTTAATAGGATGGCTTAGAGGGCCATTGTCTTCTGGGAATTGATGCTCTTTAAGAATCTTTACATCTTCAATACGTTTTACGGGACGAGACTGCATATCAGAAGAAAACTCCTGATCTCTGAATACAGTTAGTCCCTCTTTAAGGGTAAGTTGAAACCAATCGCGACAGGTAACTCTATTTCCTGTCCAGTTGTGAAAATATTCGTGTCCAATAACACCTTCAATGCCCTGAAAATCAGTATCAGTGGCAGTTTCTTGTTTGGCGAGTACATAAGAAGAATTGAAGATATTAAGGCCTTTATTTTCCATCGCTCCCATATTGAAACTATCAACAGCAACAATCATATAGGTATCAAGATCGTATTCAAGACCGAAGGTCTCCTCATCCCATTGCATAGCATTTTTTAATGATTGCATAGCATGGCCAGTCTTATCTTCATTTCCATGGTCAACAAAAATTTCTAGATTTACTGATCTGCCGCTTTTTGTGGTGTAATGATCGGTAATTTTAGCTAAATCACCGGCCACGACAGCAAACAAATATGATGGTTTTTTATATGGGTCTTCCCAGACTACAAAGTGACGATCATTTTCTAACTCTCCAGACTGAATAAGATTACCGTTGGCCAACAAAAGTGGAAACTGCTTTTTATCAGCAATCATTTTAACTTTATATTTAGACATAACATCGGGACGGTCTAAGGCATAAGTAATACGACGAAAACCTTCTGCTTCACATTGCGTACACAATATGTGTCCAGACTTATATAAGCCTTCACCGGAAAAATTTTGAAAAGGGTCAATTTCCACTACCGTTTTTAAATAAAATTCATCTGCCAGGTTTTCTAATATAAGACACTCTTCATGAAGTTTATATTCATTGCTCTGTAAAAGCTTATCACCAATAGCGATGGATTTAAGTTGCATATTTGTCCCCACCAATTGGAGATCATTTAAGGCCTTATTCGGATTTTTCTTGTAATGAGAAATGGCCGTAACCAATACTTTGTCCTCAAATATATCAAATTCAAACTCAATAGAATCCATCCAAAAGTTTGGTTCTGTATAATCCTTAAGAAAGACTTCTTTATGTCGTGTAGTCATAATTTATATCCAATGAAATAATTTTATTTATATATTAAAAATAAAGGGGCCCCACTTATCCATCAGTGGTGCCAGAACAAAAACCAACATAGAAAAATTGGTTACAATAAAAAATGGTAACCATGACTTTGGGTCTTCACTTCTAAAAAAGACAATAAATCTCCATAGGAAGATAGCAGCAAAAGGAAGTACCAAAAGAAAGTAACCATAGGAAAATTCGACAAAAAATGGACTTAAAATAGCAAGAAAGACATAGGCCCATACATAAAAAGAAATATGATATTTAGTACGTACTGAACCTAAAACGGCAGGAAGAACCGGAAATCTTCCCTTAGCGTAGTCATCAGCATACTTTATGGCCAGCGACCAAAAATGCGGCATTTGCCATAAAAACATCAACAGAAATAGATAGATTGATGTGCTTGAAAATATATTATCATTAATTGCTGAATAACCTAATGTAATAGGAAGTGCCCCAGGGATAGCACCGGGAACCGCGGCAAAGGCCCATTTCTTTTTCCAGTGCAATGTATATAGGCCATTATAAAGAATAATAATACTTAAGCCGATCACAAAAGTTAGGGGCTTAACTAAATATAAGCAAACTAATCCAAGAACGGCCAAACTAATACTAAGAGTTACAGCAAACTTAGGAGTAAACTCGCCAGTTACCAAAGGGCGATGCTTTGTTCTTTCCATTTGCGCATCGTTTTCCACTTCTTGAAAGGTATTAAAGGACAACGATCCCGCAGCAATGCCAAAAGTACCCAATAATAGTAAAAGAAATTTATACCAGACAAACTCGTTTTCGACAGAAAATCCCATTCCAAAGCCACAGGCCACGGTAAGCACGATAAAACGTACAAGTTTTATTTTTAAATAAACCTTAAGATTTTCTAACATAAACTCTTATCTATAAAATAAATCAATATATGAAAAGCCAAATAACAAAGCTAGGAAAGCTAATCCACATAATGCGATCGCTCTATTCATCATCCCATCGTATTTTAAGTGCATGAACCACCCAAGAACGATAGTCGCCTTGATACTGGCAATAAACATTGCTAAAAGCAAGTTATAATGCCCGTGCCCGAGGTCTACATATTTAGCTGTCACAACCGTAGTAATTGTAAGAACAACAAGAGTTGTTAAAGTTTTAATATTTACATTTAAAGGTACAATATGTGCCATAAAAAACACTCCTTATTAAATTAAATACATTAATGGGAACAAGAAAATCCAAATAATATCAACAATATGCCAGTACAAACCTACACCTTCCACAGCTGTATAGTACTTAGAACTGAATTCATTATTTTTTAGTCTTTTCATAATCCAAAACATAAGACCGATACCAATAAGAATATGTATTCCATGTAGCCCAGTCATAGCAAAGTAAAGGACGAAGAACAGGCGAAGATTTTCAGCAGAAAAATTGGCCAATAAAGAAGTATCCCTAATATGAGACTTAATATACTCCATATCTGGATTCCACATATCGAAGCCGGGAAATAATCCGTGATGAACCTTAGCAGAATATTCAAAATATTTAACAATCAAGAATATAAAAGCACATGCCGTTGTAACTATCACATACTTAAGAGCTTTTTTATTATCACCTTTCATCGTCTCGGTAACAGCTTGGGCCATAGTAAATGATGATACAAGTAAGACTAAAGTGTTAGCTGCACCCTGCACCCAGTTGAGTGAGTCCCCTCCTGCAATATACATCTCAGGATAGGCAAATCTATATATAAAATAACCTACAAACAAACCACCAAACATCATTATCTCTGTGGCCATAAAAATCCAAACACCCTGTTTCCCAGCTTCATATTCTTGTTGCATGCTAGAAAAATGATGAGAGTGTTCAACTCTTCTGTCTATTTTAGCGGTACTCATATGGTCTCCCTGTAACAGTTGGTAATTCAGTAAAGTTTTCATGGATTGGAACAATTTCCGTATTGGTCCATTCTAAGGTAGTCGCATTCCAAGGGTTACCATCTTTAAGCGGCTCACCCTTAAAGAAGTCTCTGGCCAAAATATAAATGGCCAAGATAAAGCCAGAAGCTACAATCCAAGAACCAATAGTTGAAGCTACATGATAAGGAGTGAATATCCCATCATAGGTATGGTATCTTCTCGGCATCCCTTGAGATCCCATAATAAATTGAGGAATAAAAGTCAGGTTAAACCCTACAAAAGTCATAATAGCAGAGATTCTACCTTGGACTTCATTATACATTTTACCGCTCATTTTTGGGAACCAGTAGAAAAGACCTGCAAAAAATCCCATCAAAGCACCACCAAGCATTGTATAATGAAAGTGTGCAACAACAAAATATGTATCATGTAAGTGAACATCAACATTGAAGGCAGCTAAGAAAAGACCGGTTAAACCACCAATAGTAAAAAGCGCCAAAAAGTTAATGGCAAATAGCATTGGTGTATCTAATTTAACACGTCCTTTATACATAGTTGCAACCCAGTTAAATAGCTTAATTGCAGTCGGAACCCCAACTAGCATTGTTAAAACTGAAAAAATTGAACCAGACAATGCTGATTGCCCTGAAACAAACATGTGGTGTCCCCAAACTAAGAAGGAGATAGCAGAGATGGCCAAAGAAGAAAAAGCAATCGCTTTATATCCAAAGATTGTTTTCTGAGAAAAAGTTGCAATAACTTCTGAAACAATCCCCATCGCAGGAATAATCATGATGTATACAGCAGGGTGAGAATAAAACCAGAAAAAGTGTTGGAAAAGAACCGGATCACCACCTAAGGCAGGATTAAAAATCCCAACACCAAAAGTTCTCTCAAATACTAATAACAATAATGTAATCCCAAGAACAGGAGTTGCAATTACCTGGATAATTGCTGTTGCATATAATGACCATACAAATAAAGGCATACGCATCATTGTCATACCAGGTGCACGTAATTTATGTACCGTTACGATAAAGTTTACCCCAGTCATAATTGAAGAGAACCCCATAATAAAGGCCCCTAAAACGACCATAGTAACAGCATCTGCAGACTTTCCTGAATATGGTGTATAGAATGTCCAACCGGTATCTACCCCTCCCCAAAAAAGAGATAAAACCGCAATGGCCGCACCTAACATAAGCATATACCAAGAAGCTAAGTTAAGCTTTGGAAAAGCAACATCATGGGCACCTAGCATAATAGGTAAAGCAAAGTTTCCTAACAAAGCAGGAACTCCGGGAACAATAACCATAAAAACCATGATTGATCCATGCATTGTCATTGCTCGGTTATAAAAATCTCCAGTCATAAAAATAGGCTCTGGAGAAAGTAATTCCAATCTTAATAAGATGGCAAATAGCCCTCCTACTAAAAAGAAGGCCATAATTGAAATGAAATACATCAAAGCAATTCGTTTGTGATCAATAGTCGTTAACCATGACCATAAGCCTTTTTCACAGTTGATATAATTTCCATGTGAATGTGCATCTGTAGCTGACATTATAATTCCCCTACCTATTTAAGTGTTTTTATATATTCAATTAAGTGATCAATATCTTTTTCTGACAAGAGACCAGCAAAAGAGTTCATTTTATTTGGAAAGCCTTTAACGATTTTTGCAGGCGGAGCTAAAATGGACTCTCTAATATATTCTTCATTTGCGACAACATCTGCTGCATTAGAAAAAGATCTATTCTTACCAAAGACACCTGCTAACCCAGGTCCAATCTTGGTTGTGGTATCGACATTGTGACAAGTCATACAATTTCTTGCAAATAATCTAGAACCTAGCTCTACAGGGTCGCTAACATTGGCTTCAGCAATTTCTCTGTTTAGCCACTTCTCAAAACGCGCCTTTGAAACCACTCTTACGGTACCTCTCATCCTAGAATGTGAAGTTCCACAAAACTCAGTACAAAAGATTCTATAATCGCCCTTTTTAGTGGCTGTAAAATTCACTCTTGTTCTCATGCCAGGAACTGTATCTTTTTTAATACGAAAGCTAGGTACATAAAAGGAGTGAATTACATCTGTTGCAGTCATGTCCAACACAATAGGTGTGTTAACTGGAACGTACATAATATCTGTCGTGTTTAACTCAAGTCCATCCTTTTTGTAAGTGAACTCCCAGAGCCATTGCTTCCCTGTAACATTAATTTTGTAAGCATTACTAGGAACATGCTCCATTTTGAAATAAGCGAATAACCCCCAAATTGCAATTCCAACAAAAATAATTGTCGGAATAACCGTCCAAATAGTCTCGGCCAAAGCATTGTGAGGAATGTAGGCTGCTTTTTCATTTTGGGAACGATGATATTTTATAATAAAAAATGTCATCGCGGCCATTAATCCAATAAAACCAACAATACTTAACAAGAGGACAAAATTATACAAATCATCCACTAAATAAGCTTTCTCTGACGCTTGTTCAGGTAGCGAAAAACCAAAAATGGTTTGTAGAATGTCACCAATAAATCTCATACGTTCTTTCCTTTAAGGTCTGTATTATGTTCTTTTCTCCAAAATCTAAACAATAGAAATCCAAATATCAAAATAGTCAGTACGCCTCCCAAACGCATTACATTGAGAGCATAGAAACTATAAGTTTTTTTATTAGGATCGTACTGCATGCAAAACAGCACCAAACGATCAACAATATTTCCAATTTTATATTGAGATGCTTCGACTAAAGAAAGTCTTAGTGTCTCAGGCTTAATATCTAAACCGTAATGATAATAGCTAATAGTACCATCAGGAGTTAGTGTGTAAGCCGCAGCACTATGGGCCCACTGTTCTTGATTCGCATCCCATGCATATTTGAACCCGATCTGAGAAGCTAACTTCTTTATATTTTCCTCTTTACCCGTAAGAAAATGCCAGCCCTTTCTGGTCTCAGGCTTACCATATTCCTTAAGATACGCATTGAGTTTTTTTTCTGCTAACTTGGGTGACTCTTCTGGATCAATAGAAACGGCCACAAATTCAAATTTATCACCGATGTTCCACTCAAATTTTTGAAAGGTTTTCATTAAGGAATTAAGATGCAAGTTACATAGTGTGGGACATTCATAATAGATCAACATTAGAAACACAGGCTTATCTGTGAAGTACTGCTTTAAAAGAACTTCACTTCCCTTTTCATCTGTAAAGGCCAAATCAAGATCAATTTTTTCACCTAAATGCTCATCAATACCAATTTTATCCAAAACGACAGAACGTTTATTTTGTACACCATCTTTGGCCATTTCCAATGGACCTTTCCCCCCAATAGCAAAAACATTGGCGGCATTAATAAAAAGCAATAATGGTATAATTTGTTTTAACAAAAACAATCCTATCTTTTAAATTTCTGACGAAACTATTATCCACGGGTAAACCTGAGTAGGCAAGTAAATAGTAAGATAAATATTGGAATATAAAGAGGAATTTTTACTTTAGGCTTCGCGTAAAACTAAAAAATAATAGCCTAACATTGAGAAGTATCAGTGCACATGCACCAATTTGATGCATACTTGCAACGCTAATAGGAACGTTTAGTACAATAGTTAAAGCCCCCAAAAGAAACTGCAATCCAAGCATCATCACTACATACTGCATAGATCTTTTGACCAAAAAATGTTTTGCCGTTTTAAAGCGAAATAGCATAACGGCCCCCAACCCAACAAGAAACCAGCCGATACACCTATGGATAAATTGGACATAAACAACATGCTCGAAACTTTTTAAAGACCAAAGACCACTCCAAGAAATATCAGTAGGTATCCAAAACCGACCCATTTTAGGAAAGGTATTGTGAGTCAATCCAGCATCTAAGCCTGCAACCAAAGCTCCATAAAAGATTTGTAACATAAGAACTAAACTAAAAAGTACTATGAATTTATTTTCTTTAAACGTCGCTTTAATAAACCTTCTAGCAGGATATTTTATTGCTAGTATCGTCCACATTGCATAAGCAATGATAAAAAAGGCCAAACCTAAATGAGCGGCCAAGCGATACTGGCTTACATCCGGACGATTAACTAACCCACTTTTAACCATGTACCAACCTAGCAAGCCTTGCATGCCACCTAGCATAAAAAGAAAGATCAGGTTTTTATTCTGGGCCTTAGGTATCCGCTTGCGAAATAGAAAAAATAGGTAAGGAAACAAGAAGATCAGGCCAATTAGCCTACCGAATAAACGGTGAAAATATTCCCAAAAGAAAATAGATTTAAAGCCAGATAGATCCATCTGCGAATTTACCAGATTGAATTCAGGATAAGCTTTATATTTTTCAAAGGCGCTAAGCCATTCTGATTCAGTTAGAGGTGGAATTGCCCCCATTATTGGCTTCCAGTCTACCATTGATAGACCTGAATCTGTTAACCTGGTTACTCCGCCAATAAAAACCATGGCAAAAACCATCAAGCAAATCAAATAAAGCCACTTAATAACTGGGGCGTATTCCTTCTCTAACTGCATTATTTAACGAGTATTATTTCTAAAAAGAATATTATTTCTTCTTAGGTTTTCCTAGAAGCTTAAGAATTTTACCTTTAGGTTGTTTTTTTAAAGAATCAATATACGCTAGGATAGCTTTAATCTTAGCTTCATCAAGAGTCTGCTCTGCCATCATTTGTGGTTTATATAGCTCGTATAGTTTCTTCGCAGTTGCATCTGGCTTTTCATAACCAGCTTCTTCCTCATCACCATTAATCATTCCATCAGGATAATTGACAAATTTAGTAATCCATTTAACATCTCTTCTCTTAGACAAGCCAGCTAAATCCGGACCAATTTTGTCGCCACCACCAATAGTGTGACAGCTACTGCATGTTTTTTTAAAGTGATCTGCAGCATCAAAGGCCATAGAACTTAAACTAGAAATACCTAGAATTAAGGCCAAAAACAATTTCATAAGCTTCTCCTTCGTTTACAAATGAATACTGATTTAATTATAGCACTATTAATATGCACTTAGAATATGATAACGGTCAAGTTTGTAGAGGAAAATTTAGAACATTATTCACTTGTATAGGCTAAAGATGCTCCCAGACATACCGATATCGTTTTTAACCAACCCATTCAACTTCAACAAAAAGGAATTAGTATGAAGGTGTTATCTTATTTATTGCTTACGGCTATGATTTTTACGACAACTGGATGTCTTAATCAAAATGATGGCCAGTACATCCCGGGTGTTAACGGACCAAAAGTTAATATTCAAGATGGAAAAGTTCTTTTAACAATCGAACTTGAAAATGTTGGCGCTGATATCGGTGCAACATTACCAATCGCAGATCTTCCCAACTCACAAGTAACTGTAGGGCCAAGTATCAGTGATGACGGAACAAGAAATGGAACGATGATCAGAGTTGCCTTTGATCCAAAAGATGTTGAAAATGACGACTTTAGAGTTGTTCCAAACGAAACGCTTCCAGATGGAAGACTATTTCCATTTACAGTAGATGGTACACTACCAGCATTAGCTTTTCATGTACCAAAAGCGAAAGACACTACATTTTATGTCTCTGAAAAATTATTTGGATTCTTTCTACCTATCAGTTTACCAGATAATTTTGACATAAGTGTTCACTACAGAATTAAAGTTAATGGAAAAAATTATG
>JBFEUX010000257.1:0-3750 GCA_041547255.1 Bacteriovoracaceae bacterium | reverse complement strand
GGTCTACGAAGCGAAAGATATTGTTAAAAGTTTAAAGAAAGCTCCTCCTCAGGTTCAGCGTAAGTATAAAGCTTGGGTCGAGGTTGTTAAGAATGGTGGCTCAAAGAATCTTAACAATTTTTCTGGCTTTAAAGATGAAAAGCTCAAAGGTGATTTAAGAGAGTGTCGATCTTCTAGATTAAATATTCAATACCGAGTTGTTTACACTGAGGACAAAAAAGTGAAAGAAATTTATGTCCTTAAAGTAACACCTCATAAATATGACGAGGTTTAAAATGGCCATTAATAAAAAAGATTTTGTTGAAGCAGGGAAGTCAATTCAAATGTCTCCAGGGGAGATGATTAGAACTTTGCGTGAACTTAAAGAGTGGACTCAGGTTGATCTTGCTAATGCGACAGGTATTTCCCAGGCTAATATTAGCGCAATTGAAAATAATCGAGTTGAGATTGGAAAGCAAAGAGCAATTACCATTGCCGAGGCCCTAACTGTTCACCCAGCATCTATCATGTTTGCTGATTACTCTGATGCAGCTTAGGTAGAAGTAGAGCTATATGGAATTTGGGCAAGTTCACCATATTGAATATTACGTAAATGATCTCAAAAGATCCAAGCATTTTTGGTGCTGGTTTATGGAAATTTTAAATTATAAGAAAGTTTCCGAATGGACTGATGGGGTGTCATTTGAACACTCCTCTGGCACTTATCTTTGTTTCGAAGATCCAAATGAGTTTGCGGTTGAAGTTTACGCCAAAAATTGAGTCTATTGTTGTAATCAGTAGTGCTTTCGCTTTTAACGTGATAAGTGCCCTTGCAGCACCTCCTCCAAGGCTTGCTGATCTAATAACAAATGAGTTAACGTCGCAGGCAAATTGGATCATCGCAGTCGCAGTAAACGACATCATAACCATCGCGGCGACACTCGAATGCATATTCGTTAAATTTGGTGAAGACTGCTAGACATCCAATATCTGGAGGAAGCGATGAGCAGGTTTTGGTATTGCCGTAAAAATCGATACCGATGTGTTGGCTGGGCCAATCCCGTAAAACATCACCAATGAGCGGTCTATCATTTCTATCGTCTTCGACTTTTTGTGTCTTATCTTCATCATCTACTACTTCTGTATTAGGGACCTTGTTTTGTAAGCCTCTAATATCCTCATCAACACAAAGATATTGATCACAGGCGCATTGGATTAGTGTCTTTTGTTGACTTAGGCATCTACTTTTAAAGTCTTGTGTCTCTTGTAACTCTTGACGGCAAATAAGTTCAGTTGTTTGCGGCGTACAATTGTTTAGATGGTCAGCAACATCTGTACCGTAATAAGAAGAACTAATCCCCCTTGTGGGAGGAGCATCACAGGATACTAGTATAAATGAAACACAAAGTAGGAGTTTCATATTTTTAGTATAAGAGGGGAGAGTTGCTTTGTTATAGGGTATTTACGCTTTAACCCTTAAATTCATGATTTTATTAAATGTTTGTATCATTTTACTGAATGAATATGAGTATAAAAATGGGCAAATGCTATGCTGTGATGGTGATTTATATCAGTACCCATATTCATAGACTAGGATATATTGCATGTGTATATAATAAAGAAGTGATCGAAATGAAGAGTCTAAATCAATGAAAGCTGAGAGCACCAGTGTAAAATGAGATGAAAAATTTAATTTCTAATTTATCGACAAGTAAAGCTGCAATGATTGTGGGAGTTGCATTCATAAGCTCGATTTTCATTGTATCCTTTATTGATGATTTTCTTTTGGCCAATTTTGTAGTGCCAGGAGATACTGAAGTTCTCATTAGAGATATTAAGAGCAGTGGGAGGAAATTTGCTTTTGCTGTTGTTGGTTATCTACTGGTACTTGCGCTCGATTCTATTATTGGGCTCGCACTTTATGTAGTGCTTAAACCTGCTAATAAAAAACTAGCTTTGTTAACTGCTGCGCTCAGGATATTGTATGCTTGTATTTTGATAAGTGGATTATTTGCTCTGGTATCTCAAATTGTCGATGTTTATGGTTATGCAAACATAAAACTATTTGGATACATCTTTTTTGCCCTACATATTCTGGTACTTGGTTATGCGGTTTTCAAGTCAGGCTATATCCCGAAAAGTCTCGGTATATTGCTAATCGTTGCATCTTTCACGTATATCGTATTTTTTGTTGATTTCGATCTTTCTGAAATATTTCAGGTGATAATTATGCTAACAATGGCCATTGCAGAGCTTTCACTGAGTATATGGCTTATGTGGAAAAGAAATCGACTACCTAAATAGTTCATCAAGAAGAAACGGTGCAGATATAGTAACGGTGATCTCTTGCTTATCTATCAACAGGTCCATTTTCAGGGCGTAGTGAGTATAATACCTCAAAAACATCTTTGCTGATTTCAGTTACTTTGTAAGCCTTAGCGATACTTTTGGCCAAATCAGACTGGGCGAAATTCTGGAGTGCTTTTTTAGATTCAAAAAAATAGATGCCGCAAACTTGGCCGTTTTTTTTGTTTTTCCCGTAGACCTTTTGAACCAGCCCCGGGACTTCTTTGAATTTTGGATAACGCTCACGTAGTTTTTTATCAAGGTCAGTTTCACTAAGGGCAGATTTTGCTTTAACAAATAAGATGACTGGATCGCTCATTTTCTTTTGCATTGAGTTGGCGCATCCAATAAAGCTTAAAGTCAATAGTAATAAAAATGCCTTCGTCATAATTGGTTCTCCCTGTTTTTAAAAAAATTCTACTTCTTGTTGCAACAAATGCAAATAGCTTAATTTTTCTTAACGGCTAAGTGTCATTGAGATTGGGAAGCCTTGCTTATGAGATTTATCATAAATATAAATGGGCCTTATGGTCGTCTTTATTTAACAAACAATTTATTTTGAGAATAGAAAATAATTATAAGGAGGACTCTTTATGGGACTGTTTGACGAGAAAACTTTTATAGTCACCGGTGCAGCTTCTGGTATTGGTAGAGCGACAGCTTTGTTATTTGCAAGAGAAGGTGCCAATGTTGTCGTTTCTGATATTCAAGAGAAGGAAGGAATAGAAACCGTCAAAATGATAGAGGATAAGGGAGGCACTGCTTTCTTTATGGGTTGTGATGTTGCAAATAATAATGATGTAAAACAACTTGTTGCTAGGACCCTTGATAAGTACGGAGCTCTTCATGGTGCTTTTAATAACGCGGGAACCGAGGGTAAACCGGCCTTAACCACTGAATGTACATTAGAAAACTGGGACACAACTATTGATATTGACCTCAAAGGCATTTGGCTTTGTATGAAATATGAAATCCCGGCCATTATAGAATCTGGTGGTGGAGCTATTGTTAATTGCTCTTCTATTGCTGGCCTGGTTGGTTTTGAAACCATTCCCGCTTATGTCGCCGCTAAACATGGGGTAATAGGGCTTACCCAGGCAGCCTCTTTGGAATACGCCCAAAAAAATATTCGCATTAATACTGTTTGTCCTGGCCCCATTCATACTCCCATGCTGAAACGCTTTACTCAAGGGCAAGAAGCTACGATGGCAGAACAAGATCCAATGGGACGAGTAGGCACTCCTGAGGAAATTGCAGAGGCCGTTGTTTGGCTTTGCTCATCCAAAGCTTCTTATATTACAGGCCAGGCCTTGGCCATTGATGGGGGATGGGTAAGCCGGTGATATAGCTTGTTGGCCCTTAGCTTTTGGTAACTATTGTCGAACAGACTTATAAAAATTTAATGAGTAGCTGCCAGCTGAGATT
>JBFEUX010000228.1:0-4477 GCA_041547255.1 Bacteriovoracaceae bacterium | reverse complement strand
GGTGACTTTGGGGCCAGTCTTTATCACTATTGTCGCGGTATTGATGAAAGAGAGGTGATTGTGTCTTCTAAGCGCAAGTCACTTTCGGTGGAGAGAACTTTTGCTGATGATATTCTGGATGAACAAGACTTAAATGTAAAATTAGATCATCTTTACGATGAACTGATGAGGCGTTTAAAAAAATATGAAAACCGTATGATTAAAAATATTTTTATAAAACTGAAATACTTCGATTTTACTCAAACTACAATTGAGACAAGGGCCTTTGTCGATTTTGAGAATTTTAAATCCTTATTTCATAAACGCTTTGAAGAAAAAAGGGAACCACTGCGCTTATTGGGCATGGGGGTGCGTTTTTTTGATACGCAAATCAAAGGTCAGTTAGAGCTTCCTTTGGAGACTCTGTGAAAATTCATCTGCTCGCGAATTTCATTTAGTTTCTGCATAATATCTTCAGGTAAAACATCAACTTGCGGAAAGCTATCTATAAGAGTTATGACTCCTTCAATTGTCGGATATTGAAGAATGTCATCTAATTTTCCAATAAATTCATTTAAACTGGCATAATAAGCTTCACTATCTTTGTCATGTAAAAACTCATTAAGAACATAATGGAGCTCATCCAGTTTATGAAAAATTTCATTTTTATCATGGTAAATAATTCGGCGCTTTTGAATAACATAGTAGATAAGTCCGATAAGAGCTAGTATCCCCAGCTCAATTAAAATTTGCATCCAAGAATCCATGCTCTACTCCCTTGCTTAAATAAATTTTACCGAAACTTGGGGAGAAAAAAAAGAGCTAACGCCCTAAATATTACTTTCCGATAAGAAAAGTAGATGTGAAGGAGAACTGTTGATGTATTACGCTAAAGGAATACGAGATTTATTGCAGACCACCCAATTAAACATAGAATTTTTTGAAGAATTAGATAACTTTCAAATTCATTTCATCGAAATGTGTTTTCAACAATCTCTTGATGATAAAATGGGTTTGATGACTGAGGTTGAAGAATATAACCTACATCTTTTTGAAGAGTTTAAATTATTAAAACTGGAAGAAGAGTACGGTGTTGACCCAGAATATTTTAAGAAAGTCGGTTAAGTAAAATCCACATTCACTTTCGTTTTAAGAAAGTTCATATCGGCATCTACACCTACGAGCTCTCCATGTTTGAGAGCACGCCAGACATTTGGGCCATCCAGAGTTTCACTAGAAAATAATAAATGATTGAGTTTTTCTTTCGGCTTGGCCTGGTTTACACAAACTTGAGCATAGTGAGGGCATTTGTCACTTTCTGCGCAGAGAGATTTGTGGGTACTGTAGTTAAGCTGCATACCTCCATGAAACCCATACATGGTATCGCCAGATGTAATCAGAAAAGTGAGATGACTTTCTTGAGGCTCGACTTCTTTTCCACCATACAAAGGTCCACAGTATTGAGTAATCGTATCACATAATTCTTGTACTACTTCACTCATTGTTTCGTGTGAACATTGAAATTGCATAAGAGGTTGGTGTTTTTCAATAATAGTCAGTAGTAAATAAAAAATGACTTCGCTATCAGTATTTCCAAATACAAAACGCTTGAGGTTAGGACTTATAGACTCAATAAGTTTTTCCCTGTATTTGGCAAAGTTCTTAAGGTTACCGTTATGGCCAAATACCCATTTCCCATATTGAAAAGGGTGTGAATTTAGAATATTGAGTCCTCCCTGGGTCGCCTTTCTGATATGAGCAAGAACTGTTTTAGAAGAAACGACACCACTAACTTTGTGGAAAATTTGATCGTCCATTGCTCGTTCTGTAGATTTTATAATATGTGGAGTGTGTTCTAAATAAAACGCAACTCCCCAGCCGTCTGGATGGCGAAGGCTTTGGGAACATAAGGCATTCTCTGCTCGAACTAAACTAGAGTGAACTTGACTGTTAATTACGGATCTAAAACCAAATAACCTGCACATATTATAATTTTCATCGATATCTTATTCCGATTCAAGAGGTCAAATCCTACCACTATAAATCTCGTGCAAATGCTTTTATAATGGAATGAAAGGAAAGAAATGCGAAAACTATTTATCTTGATCACGGTAGTTCTATTAATAGGACTTAGTTTTTTTTATAAAACTGGTTCTCAGAAAAAAGAGAATAACCAAATAAACCTTGTTATAAATGATCCTATCAAAACTTTTGATCCTGCAGTTGCATTTAATGACGATGCTTTGCTCGTAATGGCACAAAGTTTAGAAACGTTATACCAGTATCACTATTTGAAACGTCCCTATGAAGTGATACCTGCATTGGCAGCAGAAATGCCGACGATTAGTGAAGATGGCTTGGTTTATCGCATTAAAATTAAAAAGGGCATACATTATCAAAACAGTTACAGCTATCTACCTGAAGGTAGAGAAGTTAAGGTTGATGACTTTTTTTGGCAGATAAAGAGACTGGCCTATAGACCTTTAAAGAGTAATGGAACATGGTTATTTGCTGGTAAACTTAAAGGATTTAATGAATTTAGAGAGTCTGTTGGAGAAAACCCGGAGAAGTTTTATACAGAAGAAATATCGGGGCTAAAAAAGATTGATGACCATACTTTTGAAATTCACTTAAGTCGACCGGAGCCTAATTTATTATATTTCCTTTCGATGCAATTTACTTCACCTGTTCCTGTTGAGTTAATTAAAAAATTAAATAATAAACTAGATAGTGTTTTAGTTGGAACCGGCCCTTATCAATATGAGGGCTTCGAAAATAATATGTATTATTTGAAAAAATTTGATAACTATCGAGAGGAGTATTATCCAAGCTCCGGGGATCGATATGCTAACACGGAAAAATTGTTAACTAGTTCCAAAGAAAAATTGCCTTTTATAAAAAATGTTATATTTCATGTTGTAAGTGATGAAGATCAGCGTTGGGAAGAGTTTAAGGATGGAAATATTGATATTTTAGATGTTCCTAAAAAATATCTTTCACAACTTTCAAATCCAGATTCTAAAGTGAGTCAGAAATTCAAAGCTAATGGAGTTTCGATTAAACATTTCTCGCGACAAACTACCCGCTGGTTAGGCTTTAATATGCATGATCAAACAGTAGGGACTAATCTCAATCTGCGCAGGGCCATTGCACATGCGATAGACTATGAAAAATATATTCAAGTTTTAACAAATAATACTAATTTACGCTCTAATTCGATCTTTAATCCATCCATTCAAGGCTATAATCCGAGCCATAGCTTGCCGTATCAATATGATCTGGCCAAGGCCAAAGAATATTTAAAAAAATCAGGCTTAGATCCTAAACAAATTGATTTGTCTTACTCAACTCGGGGCACCCAAGAACTGAACTCTTTAGAAGCAAATTTTTTAAAAGAGCAGTTGGCCAAGTTAGGTATTAATTTAAAGATCAATATGATCTCTTTTGGTGATTTTCTTAAAAAAGGAAGGGCCGGAAAACTGCAATTTTGGACCGATAATTGGATTTACGACTATCCAGATGCTGAAAATCTATTGCAACTGTTAATCTCTAAAAATCATCCGGGAATTAATAAAAGCGGTTATTCCAATAAACAAGTGGATCATCTTTATAATAAACTATCTCGCACTTTAGATCGAGAAGAGCGTTTTGCTATCATGTACGAAATTGAAAAAATCGTAGAAGAAGAACTGCCATGGATTATGATGATGTATGAAAGTACTTATATGATTCAGCAAAAAGAAATAAAAAATTTCCGAAAGTCATTTTTTATTCGAAATTTTGTGAAGTACCTGGAAAAAAAATAAATTATTGCAGTTGAGTGAGGATCTCTTGCTGCTGCTCAAAGCTTTTAGAGAGCAAAAACTGGCGCTTAATCTGGTCTCCGCTCGGCAGCTCATCAAAAATATAACGACTGACACTTTTAAGCCGCTTAATACGACTGGCCTCAACTAAATCTTGTTTCTGAGTTTCCTGATAAAAGCGTTCAAAGTATCGTTTGATTTCCTGGGACCTTAACTCTGGAGAGTCTGTAAGTCGCTCTTTGTAAAGCTTGGCCAGCCAGGGTGTTTTGAGCGCGGATCTTGCCAGCATAATGGAATGGCAATCAGTGTAGTCAAAGTATCTTTCAATATCGTCATTGTTCCAGATATCGCCATTTCCAATGATAGGGATATTTACCATTTTTACTGCTTGTTTAACATAGTCCCACTTGGCCACACCTTTGTATAACTCGTCCCGGGTACGGGCATGAATAATAATGGCATCAACACCTTGGGCCTCCAGCATTTTAAGGATGCTTTCAAACTGGGAGTCGTCTTTGTAGCCAACACGAATTTTACAAGTAAACACTCCAGGAAAATTGTCCCTAATACTTTTGATGATAGGGCGTAAAATATCTAGTTCACTTAAAAGAAATGATCCGCCTTGATTTTTACATACGGTTTTAGAAGGACATCCTAGATTAAGATCCAGCCAGGGCATTCCAATCTCAGCAATT
>JBFEUX010000405.1:0-1201 GCA_041547255.1 Bacteriovoracaceae bacterium | reverse complement strand
TTGTATTCTAATTAAGTAAACACTAATAAAGGGAAAGAAGAATGAGAAGTTTCACTTTTATCAGCTATCTCCTGATCACCTTCACTTTTATGTCTTGTCTACCCGAACCTAATCATAATATTGAGAATTTTGAAACGAGCTCAGATGCCTTAGCTAAAAAGCTAAGAGACCCGGCCATCTTATCCATGTCTGGCCCTACTAGTTTCCAATTTCAGGCTTCCTTACAAAAAGATATAATCAAAGAAACTTTCACTCTTTCCAACACAGGGACCTCAACAGCAACAAGTGTAAGCTTTAGTGCTCTTACGGGGCCATTTTCCATCGAAAGCAATTCTTGCTCAAGTCGAATTAGAGCTTCAGAAACTTGCTCATTTATTATTAGCTATAATCCTGCTGTGCAAGTTGGAGCAGTAAACGAACAAACCTTTGCTGTAAATTATCATGATGGTTTTAAATCAAGTTTGACTGTCAAATATCTTTCAGGAACTTTGGCATCTGAACCAATCGTTGTGAAGACAAATAATCCCCCTGTCGCTAGCAATGTAGTGATCACAGGAAAGGCAGTGGTGGGACAAACTCTGACTTTAGAATATAGCTATTCAGATCCCAATGGTGATCCAGAAAGTGGAACAATCATTGCTTGGTCCACGCCAACTGTTGAAGTGCAAAGAGGAACTAGTAAAACCTATACCATTCCAGCAGAACTTGCTGGTGAAACCATCAGTGCTTGGATTCATCCCTCTGATGGAAAAGATGTTGGTGCAACAGTGCAAGCCTCTAATGGCTATCTTAACATCGAAGCTGCTCCTTCAACAACAGAGCCGGCGCCAACTCCAGTAGTAGAAAATAACCTATTACTCAACGGTAACTTTGATAGCGACACCGCCTGGACCAAAGATGCAGGCTGGAGTATTGTAGGAGGCATGGCCTCTGTTAACTCCACAGGTCTTAGCAATGAATGGATGAGACAAAGTAATGTTTTGACCATTGGAGAGAAATATACTCTAACTTTTGATATATCTAATTATCAGTCAGGTAGTATTGGAACAGACTCTTGGTATCCAGACTATACCAAGCCTACTTATGCTTCCTCTAATGGAAGCCACACTCTTGAGTTCACAGCAGCGACGACAACCTTTCAACTAGTTGCCACTGGAAATACCATTTTAAATGTTGATAATATTGTCCTTACAGCGGTTAC
>JBFEUX010000015.1:0-24562 GCA_041547255.1 Bacteriovoracaceae bacterium | reverse complement strand
TATGCATTTACTATTTTTTATGGCCTCGTCCAGGGCCAGGTTATAGCTAGTTTGATCGTCGCCAATAACATGCACTTTTCTGAGATGAAAGCCTTGTTCATAAAGGTATTTTGCCAGAAATTGGCCATTTAAATCCTGGATTTTTCCGTTTAAGAGTTCATTTCCGATGAGAATAAGATCAAAGTTCATATTTGGGCCTTATATTGAGTAAATTTTAAAGCTTCGCCATTATTTTATAGGCAAGGGATTGGATTTACTATAATTAATATTCCATGAACAAACACCTCAATTTACAACTAGATTTCGATGTAGATTTAGCTAGTTACCTGGCCAGCTCCCATCCTGAGATTGTGGATTTTCGCATTTTGTCTAAGAGTTTAGATGCTCGTAAGGCCCCTCGTGGGCAAAAGCCCAAGTATCACTATATTTTAGAAGTTATTCGCAAGGGCGAGAGCTTTGATTTTTTTAAGGAGAAATATCAGCAAGGGGTTAAATTAGAGTCGAGACCTATTATTATTGGGGCCGGACCTGCAGGCTTGTTTGCTGCTTTAAGATTTGCCGAGTATGGCATTCCCACCACCATTATCGAACGGGGAGATAAAGCAGATCGTAGGATGTTATATATTTCCAAGTATTGGAAGAAAGGGATTTTGAATACTGAAAGCAATGTTTGTTTTGGCGAGGGAGGGGCTGGACTCTTTTCCGATGGGAAACTCATTACTCGTGTGAAATCACCTTATATCAAATATGTAATGAATAAATTTGTGGAATTTGGAGCTCCCGAAGAAACCGCTTATATTTCTAATCCACATTTAGGTTCCAATAAAATTAGAAAGATCATCACAAAAATTTCAGATGATCTCATCGCTGATGGGCATGAGATTCGCTATAACGAAAAAGTCATCAAATTACTTTTCTCACAAGAAAAAGTGGTAGGAGTTGAGTTAAATAATGGAGAAAAGATTTTTTCCGATCATGTTATTTTGGCCACCGGACATTCAGCTTGTGAAACCTATTATCATTTAAAAGAGAATGCCGTGGCCATGAAGCAAAAAGATTTTGCGGTAGGGGTACGAATTGAGCATCCGCGAATGTTAATTGATCGTCTACAGCATGGGGAATTTTGTGAAAGTGAAATTTTAGGGGCAGCTAGATATCGTTTAAGTTATCACAATAAACAAACAGAGAAGGGAACATATAGTTTTTGTATGTGTCCTGGGGGCTATGTTTTATCTTCAGGTACTGAGCCCAATGGTATTGTGGTGAATGGGATGAGTAATTATGCTCGTAACTCTCGTTGGTCTAACTCTGCTTTAGTCGTTTCTGTAACTCATGGTAAAGATTTTACAGATGAGGATGTATTAGCAGGATTAGATTTTCAGCATGGGATTGAACAGAAAGCTTATCAAACTTCCGTTAAAGAAGCCGATGGAAGATCTTTACCGGCAATGACAGTAACAGAGTTTCTGTCCGGAAAATTAAATGATAAAGAGCTGCCTAAATCATCTAGCCCCAGTGGGGTTTTTAAAACCGATATACGCAAGATTTTTCCTGAGTTTATCAATGCACACCTAAAAGAGGCCCTCACAGAGTTTAACAATAAGATGAAAGGCTTTGCTGCTGATGAGGCATTACTTATTGCTCCGGAAACCCGAACCTCAGCTCCCATTACCATAGAAAGAGATCGAAATACTCTTGTATCAGTTTCCCATGCTGGACTGTATCCTTGTGGCGAAGGAGCTGGCTATGCCGGTGGAATCACTTCTGCTGCTGTCGATGGTATTCGGGTAGTTGAAGCAATCCTTGCACCCTATCTTCAAAGCTAATTTATCTAGTAAAATAGAAGCAGAGGTAAATATGCTTAAATCTGGTCTATTTATATTATTGTTATTTTTAGCACGTCCATCTTTTGGGACAGTGGAGATATTGGCCGGTCTGGATTCAGGGCCGATGGACTTTGAAGATAGTTCTGCGGCCACCAAAGAGGAGATTACCTCTATCAATGTTGGTTTTCATCTTTCCACCCGTTTGAGTGCTAATCTGGGACGAGTGCTAGTAGGAGCTGTGGCCCATTCAAGTTGGCACGATATGAATCTTATTCGAGACTTTGATGTGCAAACAGGTAATAGCTGGAATAACTTATCTTATGGACCTTATGTGGGAGTTTTTCTAACCAAAAACTTTAAACTTAATCTGGAGTATTATAATAAATTTACTACTTCTTTTAAGTGGGCCGAGGGAAAAGCTGGCAATTATTTTACTAAACACGATATTATTGAAGGTAAAGGGGCCGCGATAGGCTTGAGCTACGCCCAAGGCGGTTTTTTCTATGAATTGCTATACCAGATGTTTACTCCAGAAAAAGCGATCTTAAGTGACGTCAACTACTCGGCCAATTCCAGTAAGTTTCGGGATGCTAATTTTAAGAATATGATGTTTTCGGTTGGTTTTATCTTTTAATGACGCGCAAGCCAAAACAACTTCACCTTCACTATTCTTTAGTCAAAAAATAAAATTTATGTCATACTGCTTGCCATAACACCCCTTATTTCTGGAGATTAAATGAAATTAAAGAATATTGCGATTGTGGCCCACGTTGACCACGGTAAGACAACTTTGGTTGATGAGTTACTAAAACAATCAGGACTCTTTGAGGCCCATGAGCATGTAGAAGAAAGAGTTATGGATTCTGGCGAATTGGAAAAAGAGCGTGGAATTACCATTACTGCTAAAAACTGTGCTTTCAATTGGAAGGATTACAAAATTAATTTACTAGATACTCCAGGTCACGCCGACTTTGGTGGGGAAGTTGAAAGATCTCTTATGATGGTTGATGGGATTGTTTTGTTGGTTGATGCAGCTGAAGGTCCACTTCCTCAAACGCGTTTTGTTTTACAAAAGGCCATAGAGCAAGGGATCAAGATCGGAGTTATGATTAATAAAATCGATCGTCCAGATCAAAGACACGAAGAAGTAAAAAACGAAATTGAAGATCTACTTTTAGAATTAGTTGATCTTTCTGGAGTTGAAGATTTTGACTTAGATATTCCATTTTTCTACGGTTCAGGAAGAGATGGTTATGCATCCAATGATCCGGATGCGCGCGAAGGTGATCTGAAGCCGCTTTTAGATTTCTTTGTAGGAGAGTATTTTCCTGAGGCCCTATTAGATAAAGCTGGTAACTTACAAATGTTAGTAACCAATTTGGACTACTCTAAATATCTAGGGACCTTAATGATAGGTCGAATCACCAGTGGAACGATGATCGCTAATAAGCCTTATAACTGGATCAATGAAACAGGAAAACCTAAACAAATTAAAGTCGGTAAAATTCAAATTTTTGATGGGCTTGGTTTTAAAGAGGTTGAAGAAGCTGAAGCAGGAGAAATCGTTATCTTAAATGGTGTCGATGATGCTTATATTGGTGATACCATCACTTCTCTAGAAAATCCGCAAGCCCTACCCAGAGTCGCAGTTGATCCGCCGACAGTAAGTGTACAAGTTTCTGTTTCAACTTCACCACTTTCAGGTAAAGAGGGAGAATATCTTACATCGAGAAAACTAGAAGAATTTCTACAAGAGGCCATTCGTAAAAATGTTTCTCTACAATACGAACCAACTGATGATCCTAAAGTCTTTTTACTTAAGGCCAGAGGAGAGTTACAGGTAGCGATTGTTTTTGAAGAAATCCGTCGTGCTGGTTATGAATTAATGATCGCACGTCCTCAAGTTTTGATCAAAGAAGAGAACGGAGTAAAACAAGAACCATACGAAAAGGTTGTTTTTGATGTTCCTAATGATTCTACTGGTGTTGTTACTGAGGCCATGGGAACACGAAAAGGTATCATGGAAGCAATGAGCCCCATTGGAGACACGAGAACCAGGATTGAGTTTAAAGTTCCTTCTCGGGGATTGATTGGTTTTCGTTCACAATTTTTAACGGCCACGAAAGGGGAAGGACTGATGAGTTCTTACTTTTTAGAATATGGTGACTATGTTGGAAAAATGCTTGCTCGCCAAAATGGGGCCTTAATCTCAGACCGGGCTGGAAAGGCAACGCCTTATGCTTTATTTAATACACTTTCTTCAGGACAACAATTTATTAAACCTGGAGAAACTGTTTATGAAGGAATGGTTGTTGGTGAACATACTCGTCCCAATGATCTAAATTTAAATGTGGTAAGAGAAAAGCATTTAAGTTCGGTACGTACGGCCGGTAAGGATGAAAATATCATTCTTCCTCCTATTGTAAATAGAACTCTTGAGTGGGCGCTAGATTGGATTGATGATGATGAATGGGTTGAGGTAACTCCAGAAAACATTCGAATTCGTAAGAAAGTCCTTGCAGCAAACCAACGTTCAGTAAGACGATAAATAGCTGAAAACACGAAGTAAAGTTTCATATTAAACCCTCCGATAAGTAGAGCAATGAGGGGGAAATATGAAACTTCTTTTTGCTCTTAGTTTTTTGATTCTAAGTACAATGGTATTTGCCAGAAGAGATGTTGATCTAAAGACATTTAGTAAAAAAATGAATCACAACATTGATTGGGTGCTTGAAGACAACCCTGAAGTTTATGAAACAAAACCCATTCATCGTGGACCTGCTTCTGTCACCCCTGTAGAAAATGAAGAGAAAAACCGTGATAAGCTTGATGAAATAGAAGAGCAAGCTAATACTCATACCAAGTGGTAATATCTACACATTCTTTTAACTTTTAATAGAAGTAAAATTCCGATTATTTATTTATAAATATGCTATGTGAAAAGAACGGATTGGTGCTACGTGCACGGTTTGTTCTCATCACTCAAGGCAGCTTTCTTGAGAAGGCTGCCTTTTTAATTCCCCCCTTTTTAGGAGAATGGTGATTGCTAAGGGGAACGTTATGCAATTTATCTCAATCATAAGCCTACTGCTTCTATCCTTAAGCGTTTTTCCTAACGAACATGAGTATATTAACGATCATGAGTATATTGATGAGTTTGAAAAATTCAATCAAGAGATGAATCAAAATATTGAGCAGGTTGTAGAAGATAATCCCCAGCTTTATGAAACAGAACCACTTGAAGCTAAGCCAAAAAAGGCACTGGACGAAGATGAATCCCTGATTCAGGAAGAGCAAAATATTGAAAATTTAGATGAAATAGATGAGCAGGGTAATACCTCTACTTTTTGGTAAAAAAAAAGGCAGACCGAAGGCCTGCCGATTTATGTTTTATTGTTTGAATATTTTTGCTAAGGAATTTCCTAAATCGAGAGGCACTGGAAAGATAACTGAAGATTTACCAGCTCCGGAAGAAACTTCTCGCATCGTATCTAAATATCTCAAAGTCATGGCATCTTTTTGAGAGGAAAGAACTTCTGCAGCTTGCGCCAATTTTTTTGCCGCTTGAAACTCACCATCGGCAGAAATAATTTTAGCTCTTTTTTCTCTTTCGGCCTCAGCTTGTTTGGCCATCGCTCTTTGCATATTTTCTGGCAGGTCAATGGCCTTGAGTTCAACATTGGTTACTTTTATTCCCCAAGGTTCAGTCAATTCATCCAGAATGATTTGTAGCTTATTATTAATTTCTTCTCTTTGAGAGAGAACTTCATCAAGTTCATACTGTCCAATAACTGATCGCAGAGTCGTTTGAGCAATTTGCGACGTCGCATGATAGAAGTTTTCGACTTTGATGATAGCACTTTGAGGGGCGTTAACACGAAAGTAAACAACGCCATTAACTTTGAGAGTTACGTTATCTTTAGAGATAATATCTTGTGATGGGATGTCCATGGTCACAACCCTCAAGTCAACTTTAATCATTTTTTCGATAACAGGGATGAGAATGATAAGTCCAGGTCCTCTGACGCCGGCGAAGGATCCCAGTCTAAAAACAACACCTCTTTCATATTCTTTAAGAATTCTAATGGAGCTAAGAAGTAAGAGCCCCAGGATGACGATAATAGGAAATGATGCAATCATAAATTCTCCTGGTTATTTTTTGGTTATGGTTAAAATTAATTTTTCTTCGTTGCTGGTGTCTACTTTTATTTCATCATTTAGATTGAACTGATCTTTAGATTCAGCATTCCAAATTTCACCTTTGACTTTGACTTGATAGTGGTAAACACCATCTTTTTCACCTAGTAGCTTGGTGATATGTCCTTCTTCACCAGCATTGGTGTAATAGTTTTTGTGCTTAATCCAAGTTTTAACAAAGAACCACCCCAGAAAGCCTACATACAAAACGATGCCAAATATGACAGAGAAAACCACATTGCGTTCCAGATCGATCATGCTGTCATCAGTTCTAAATAAAAACAGTGAGCCGAACACTAAGGCCGCTATTCCCGCTAGCGTAAGAATACCAAAACTAGTGATATAGGCTTCTAATATAAATAAGATAAAAGATAGGATAATTAATCCCATGGCGCCAATATTGAGTGGCAGTACTTGAAAACCAATTCCCGCTAAAAATAAGAACACCACTCCAAGGGCCCCAGCGACAAACCCACCGGGAGCTTGCAACTCAAAGTAAATAAGAGCAGCGCCAATAATGAAAAGTACATAGGCCGTGGTTGGGTTTGCAAATATATTTAAGATTTGTTGGCCAGCATCCATCTCTACAGTTTTAACCGGAACGCTTGGCTCAATTTGCAGAGTGTATTCAGTGCCTTTGATAGTAACCTTTTGCTTATTAATAAATTCAATTAGCTCAGTCTGTGAATTAATAATTCCATCAATAACTTCATCTTTTAAAGCTGTTCTCGCATCGATGCTTTTTGCTTCAGAAATCATTTTTTCAAAATGTATTGGGTTTCGTCCTCGCGCTTTAGAAAGAGATTTAACCAGTGCGACCAGATCGTTGATGGCCTTGGATCTGGCATCTTTTTGTTGAATATCGTTCCCCATTCCAATAGGAGTAGCTGCACCAATATTGGTTCCTTCACTCATGACTAGTAAATGGGCCGAACTGGCGATGATAGAACCAGCGCTAGTAGCACTTGCACCTTCTGGAGTAATCCAGATACCGATTGGAATATCGAGAGAACCAATAAGCGTTAAAATATCTTTTGTGGTTGTGACTAATCCACCGGGGGTATCTAATTTAATAAAGGCCAGATCCCCATTTTCTTTTTTTAATTTTTTTAAACTATTTTCTAAATAATTATAAGTCGCAGGATTTATACTGGAATTAACTTCTAAAAAAGTGAGTTTGTTTATTTGATAGGTTTCTGCGGCCCACGCAAAATTAACGCTTAGAAGTAATAGACAAGTTGCGTAATAGTAAAATCTTTTCATATAGTAAAAATAGATTAAAATAAACGGCTTCGTAAAATGAAAAGAAGGAAATAATGGATAATAAATCTGATCTTTTGGTCTTCGCGCATATTCTCAACCCAAAAACTGATAAAAAATGTGAATTCATTCGCGATGGTGCTATGTGGTTAACATTAAAGAAAACTAAAGCTGAAAAAAAATATGTGATTAAGGCGATTGGGAAGGCCAGTGTTGTCACAAAAAAGATAAAGTCTGGGTTTCAAGTTTTGGACTATAGCGGACATGTTATTATTCCTAGTTTTTTTGATATGCACTTTCATTGGGTGCAAGATCATGTGCGTGAGATGCCCAAATCGAATTTATTAAAATGGCTAGAGCTATATACTTTTCCAAGTGAACGCAAGTTTCAGTCTAGTCAGTATAGTGCCAAAGAAGCGAAATATTTTTTCAAACGTTTAAGTAGTGTGGGGACTTTGGGAGGAGCGTGTTTTTCCTCTATTCATGAAAACGCTTTGGAGCATGCTATGGAAAATGTCGTGGGTGACTTTGTTATTGGTAATGCTCTCATGACTATGAATTCACCTAAATATCTTACTCAAACGAAAGCTAGTGCTTTAAAGTTAGTGAGAAAATTTTCGAAAAAATATAAAAAAAGATATGCACTTACTCCTAGGTTTGCGATTGCGACAGATCCTGAGACTATGAAAGAGGCGAGTAAAATTGCAAAGTCCCATGGTTGCTTTATGCAAAGTCATTTATGTGAGACGCAAAATGAAATTGATTTTGTGACAAAAATGTATCGAGAGTTTCCTGGATTTACGCGAGTTAAAAATTATACTGAGATTTATAAAAAAGTTGGGATGTTAGGGGCAAAATCTTTAATGGCCCATGGGATACATTTAAGTAAGGATGAACTCGAAATGTTGGGCAAAACAAAAACCACGCTCATTCATTGTCCTACTTCCAATGCGCCAGTTAAACAAAAAGGGCTGGGCTCAGGTTTATTTAATTTTAAGCAGGTAGAAAAATATAAGATACGTTGGGCCTTAGGTTCTGATATTGGGGCTGGCCCTATTCTTTCCATGTTCGATGTCATTCGCTCTTTTGTTGATCAAAATACAAAGGACAAAATTAAAGGGGCCACTTATACTAAGGCGCTTTATAGGGCCACGTTGGCGGGTGCAGAAATTTTACAATTGGATAAACGTTGTGGAAATTTAGACGTGGGCAAAGAAGCTAATTTTTTAGTCTTACCTAAAATCAAAATGAGTGCGCAAAGTACTGTTGAAACGGTGATGAAGCAATATGTAAAAACCGGGCAATCTAATCGGAAAAAATATGATAACTTATTAGAAAAAGTATTCTACCGCGGTGAGTTGCTTCACTCTAAAAGCTAGAAATAATTTTAAAATCTTAAAAGTTCTATAATCACTTCGCAAACAGTATAATTATCTATATAGTTAACGCATCGGACTAGTTTTAGGGTGAGAAAATTTTATGAAGAAATTTGTTTATTTCACTTTATTAGCATCTTCATTGGGGCTAAATCTTTATCTTCTTAATACAGAGGTTGTCGTACACAACACTCTGGAAGACGACATTATAGAAATTGATGATGAAATTTCTGTGGCCCAATCAGCTTTAAAAATATCGAAAATGAAAAATAAAAGTCACCAAAAAAATCTCAAGCAGATTCGCAAGGGTTTTGTTCCAAGTGAAACTCAAAGAAAAGAGAGTGAGGCGGAAGTTAGCGTCGAGAAGGAAAAAAGACCTCAAGACTATGAGAGAGATTATGAGAAGGCCAAAGAGGCTTGGCGTGAAAAGCTTTCTCGCTATATGGAATATGAGCTTGGACTACAGAGTGAACAGGTGGAGCGTTATTTTGAACTGGGAAATGAACGGGAAAGTGCTATCAGTAACTACTTGAGCCCCAAAATGGGAAAAAATGCTGGAGAAGCTTATTTTTTTACAATTGAAGATAATGTGGCCATGGGAAAAATTAATGAGAAATATCTCAATCTTTTACGTCAGGAGTTAGGAGAGGATAGTTACAGACAGTATATACAATATCGGCAAACGCATAACCGCAAGGCGATAGAGGCAGGGAACGCCGACTTTTACATGGATTTTTAAATGACTCTTTTTCTAACCATTTTATTATTTTTTTCAACAAATAGCCAAGCAGGACGTTATGTCATTCCAGCTGATGATGAAGTTCTTGTAAAATACAATACTACTCCTCAAGTAAATGCATTGGAACCTAATGATATAAGAATTCTAGTATGGAATATGTACAAAGGTGGGATGATCGAATGGAGTGAAGACTTTAAAAAGCTTACAGCAGATAAAGACATTTTACTCTTACAAGAGGGATCTGGCTCCAATATCATGTTACTTGCTTTTCAAGATTTAAAATGGATGGAGTTCTATTTTGCGACTTCTTTTATTGATAATAAAAATGGTGCCATAGGGACTGGAGTCGTTACGGCGGCCAACGTAGGTTCAGAGCACACGCAGTGGCAGCGTAGTCATTATAGAGAACCAGTTATTAAAACACCTAAGATGACTTTATTTACTAAGTATTCCATTAAAGGATCAGCGAAAAAATTATTGGTGGGAAATATCCATGGGGTAAATTTTGTTCGAGCCTATAAATTAAGACATATGCTAGATAAGGCCGCAGAGCTTATTAAGAAACATAATGGACCAGTTGTATTTGGAGGTGACTTCAATACTTGGACACAAACTAAAATAAATAATATGAATGCGGTCTTTAAAAAACTAGGAATGAAAGCGATAAAATTCAAAGATGCTCGTTACCTCAAACGCTTTCGAGGAAAGATTCTTGACCATGTGTGGGTCAGAGGTGTTGAAATAATAAAAGCAACAGTTCCTCAGGTAGAAGGCTCAGATCACAATCCCATGAGTTTAAAACTTAGAATTAACTAAGAGTTAATTCTACCGGACAATGATCACTTCCCATGACTTCTGGTAAATGGCGACAGGCTTTTAATTTTCGCTTTAAGTCCTGGGAGGCCATAAAATAATCAATCCGCCAGCCAATATTTCTTTCTCGACAATTATTTCGATAGGTCCACCAAGAGTAAATTCCCTCTGTCTCTGGTTCAAAGTGACGAAGGCAATCAATCATTCCCGCATCCAGATAATGATCAATCCACTCTCTTTCATGCTCTAAAAAGCCTGTGGTATTTTTATTTGCTTTAGGATTGGCCAGGTCAATTGGTTTATGGGCCGTATTAAAGTCTCCAGTAATAATTACTTTTTTTCCCGCTTGTTGATATTCATGATAAATCTCCAGGACTCTCTCATAGTATTCTAATTTAAAAGGTACGCGGTTGTGGTCTCTTTGTCCGTTAGGGAAATAGCCATTGATAAGCACAAAACTTTTATATTCTAAAATTAATGTTCTTCCTTCATCGTCAAATTTTGTGATACCAATTTTGTCAAGGACCTTTAGTGGCTTTTCTTTACTGAAAATGGCCACGCCGGAATACCCCTTCTTTTGGGCGGAATTAATATATATATGATGTTTGTTAGCTTCAAAAACCTTATCTGGAAATTGTTCCTTATCTGCCTTGATTTCTTGTAAGCAAAGGATATCTGGGTCATAGCTAGTAAACCACTCCATAAATCCTTTATTTACACAGGCCCTGATTCCATTGACATTCCACGACACAAGTCTTTTCAAAATTTTCCTCTCATTTTTTTTTATCAAATTTTTTGGCAGTATAGTTGTATAGTTTTTTTCAAAGATTGTTAAAGACATTCTGAGAAAAATGATTATTATAAATAACACCCAATATTCGAAGTAGGAGATGTCATGCGCTGTTTTAAAAGCATTGCTAAGTTAATTCGCACTAAAAGATTACAACACCCAAAAGGTTACTCTCAATCAGAGCTTTCTCATTTGTTAGGATATAAGAATGGTCAATTTATTAGTAATGTGGAAAGAGCTTTATGTAATATTCCATTGAAAATGTTAACACGTGTTTCAGAAGTGTTAGATATTGATTCAGAAGAGCTAAAAACAGCGATTCTAAAGGATCACGAAGAAACTCTAAATAATTACCTTGATATTCATGCCACAGCTGAAGTGAAAGAATTGCGCGCAGAAGAGAAGGGTCAATCAACTGCTCCTGCAGAATATGCTGGTCAAGCTGCTAGCTTTAAGCTTTCATCAAATTCATAAAGTAAAATCGTCTCTTTATAAAACAGTATAATAAAAAAGTCGGATAATTTCCGACCTTTTTATTGCTGCAAATTTTATATTTAATATTAATTAGTGGTTGTTGGTGGAGAAATGCCTTTGTAAGCGTAATAGTCTTCCATTGATCCTGAGGTTTCATCACTATCTTCGGCCCAACTATGGGATTTTTGGGTGTCTAAAAGATGTGGATCTTCAAATTCGCCTACAAAGCTCACTTCATCGCCCTTTGGTTCTAGATTGTGCTCTGAGGTAAATTGTCTATCTTCTGGATTGGAATTAATTTTTTGTTTCAGTACTTCAATTTGCCAATCCTCTTTCAGGTTGGCTTCAAATTTTCTGAGAGCTTCTAAGGCCATTTTATAATTTTGATCAGCTTTTCCTAGTTGTTTGGGATTAGCACGGCCGAATAATTCAAAAAACTTTCTTCTAGCGATTAAATATTGTTCTAATAAATTATCATATTTTTGCAGAATTCTACTTGGAGTTAAGGACTTTGGTCTTCTATTACGATTTTGTGAAGAAGAATGTCTTTTTCCTCCACGATAATAACGTTTTCCGCCAGATTTTTTATTACTCGGCTTATTTCTTTGATTTCTGGAATCTCCAGAGCGTCTGTTATCTTTATTGCCAGTATCACTCATGACACTTTGCTCCTTATGCTGTAATTACTTCCTTGATCATATGTTGCTTTGCCTTTATTGTCCATGCCCAAATACATCATTCTCCTTGCTAGAAGGACTCTAAATCCACTATAATCCCGTTATATTATTTCATAAAAACTAAGGAGAAATCGGTATGGCAAACAAAAGAGTAAAAGTGGCCGTGACAGGTCCTGCGGGGCAAATTGGATATGCAGCACTATTTAGAATTGCTTCAGGGCAGATGTTCGGACCTGATACAGATGTTGATCTTCATTTATTGGAACTTCCTCAAGCACTTGGTGCTTTGGAAGGGGTAAAAATGGAGCTTGATGACTGTGCCTTTCCATTACTCAAAAATATTGTTTGCACAGATAAAATGGAAGTTGCCTTTAAAGATGTAAACTGGATTGTGGCCATCGGTGCCGTTCCTAGAAAAGATGGAATGGAACGATCTGATCTGCTTGGTGTAAATGGTGGAATTTTTGGGCCACTAGGTAAAGCAATGGCCGCACATGCTGCTAGTGATTGCCGTTTATTTGTCGTAGGTAACCCATGTAATACGAACTGTTTAATTGCTATGGAGGCTTCTGGACTACCTAAAGATAGATTTTTTGCAATGACAACATTAGATGAAAATAGAGCAAAAACACAATTGGCACAAAAAGCAGGTGTTGATGTCACAGAAGTCACTAACATGACAATTTGGGGTAACCACTCTGCAACTCAATACCCAGACTTTTATAATGCAAAAATCTCTGGAAAACCAGCTGCTGAGGTGATTACCGATACAGCTTGGCTGCAAGGTGATTTTATTACAACTGTTCAAAAAAGAGGGGCCGCTGTTATTAAACAAAGAGGGGCTTCTTCTGCAGCTTCAGCTGCTAATGCTGCTATTCAAGCGGTTTATAATTTAACTCATGATACTCCAGCAGGAGAAACTTTTTCAGTTTGTCTTGCGTCTAACGGACAATATGGTGTAGATGAAGGTTTGATCTTTTCTTTTCCTTGTCGAGTAGAAGGTGGAAAATTAACTGTTGTTGAAGGTTTAGAGCAAGATGCATTTGGACAAGAGAAATTTAAGGGAACTCTTGAAGAACTTAAAACTGAAAGAGATACAGTAAGAAAACTAGGATTAATTTAATAGGAAGTAAAAAAATGGGATTTGTTTCACCTGCAGATAAAATTAAACTTTCAGGATTTAATAATCTAACTAAAATTTTATCTTTTAATCTTTATGATTTTTGTATCACTTTTAATGATAAGCAAAAAGAAGATTATATAAATTGGATCGATGAAAAGTATTCTTCTGATCGAATCTTAGAAATTTCTAGAAAAATTTGCGAAATCATTGATTCTGATATTATTAGTGAGTCGAAAATGGATTATGATCCGGTAGGGGCTTCTACTATGACTTTGATGAGTGATGTTCAAGGTGGAAAATGGGAACATGTCTCAAGTGGGGCCGCTGTAAAATCCCATCTTACCAAGTCTCATTTGACTTCCCATACTTATCCGGATGCTTCTTCCGAAAATGGGATTTGTACTTTTAGAGTGGATTTTGATATTGCAACTTGTGGGGATATTATCCCTCTTAGGGCCATCAATTATCTTTTTGAAGCGTTTGAATGTGATGTCGTCTATATCGACTATGTCGTGCGTGGATATACTCGAACTTCGGAAGGTAAAAAAATCTATAATGATGAATACTTTAATTCAATTCAGGACTTTATTGATCCCAAAGTGATGAGTATGTATGAGTTTCATTCTGATCTCAATATGCCTCGTGATAATATTTGGCAAACTAAGCTCATGCTTAAAAATATGGGGCCTGAAAGATTCGTTTTTGAACAGGCGGATGCAAATCATCCAGAGATTGAAGCAAAGATGAAGGCACTATATGATGAAATGCGTGAGGTTTATCATCTCTATTAAAAAGATTCATTTATATTGGATATAAGTCGGCCCCTCCAGTAGAGGGGTCTTTTTTTGTCATATTTTTAGACTATGGCTAATAATACAACAATTTTAACACTCTAACCCCCCGTAATAACGTGTTTAAAATGGCACTAATTTTGCTGCTTTATTATTGTCACTATGATTGATTTTTGGGGAAGGGGGATCATATGAAATTAACTATCTTAGCGCTATTCGTAGTATTTAGCTTTTCTAGTTTAGGGCAATCTGAACAGTATCAACTCATCGGCTTTTCAACTAAGACACTTCAAAAAGAGTATCAGTTTGACTTGTCTGAGATGAAAGACAAAAAACGCAAAAAAAATGAGAGCTATATTGTGGCCTCAGTTGAGTTGGATATGCAGGATAGAGTTAATTTTGACAAATATGATGTTAAGGTTGTGCGCAAGACAGATACTGTCGCTAGCTCATTTTGGGGTGGATCTGTGGCCGAGCGCTTAGATTGTTCAGTTCGCTTTGGTGGTAGAAAAAGCTATATTTTGGATCAGCGTAATAAACGTTTGAAAGTAAACTTCAGAGTGTCATTTGATAAAAGACAATTATCAAAGAAAAACAGCGCAAACCCTTATCAAGACTTAAGAAGTTGTATAAATAGATCTATAGAAAAACTCTCTCATGCAGGTAAATTTCATTTGAATTTTAAACTACAGTCGAAGCTTCAAGTTGCTGAACTTAAGGCAAATACTCCGATTGTAAGTTTATTATCAAAATAGAAAGCTTAAAAGGAGGGGAACATGAAACTTTTAATTTCTATTTTTCTTATAACATTTAGCTTTTACGGGCAGGCCTATGTTTCAAAGGCTTATATTGAAACTGATGAAACTTTTGGATACAGTACCAAGGTATGTCTTGAAGGAAGCTGTGAGTTTTTTCCAGGCGCAAAGCACGCCGTTTATATTAAAGAAACTCGTAGGGTTCTTCTGACATATGCTAATAGCAGTAGCCGTATCTATGATTGGGACAAGAGTCGCTTTGTGAGTACTAAAGCTACAAAGTAATTAAGATCTTATTATTTGGGGGGATTCCATTCCTTACCATTTTGGTGGCCACATCTTTTACATTTGGTGTGCTCAGAGTTGAAGTATCGATTAAAGACAGCTGCAAAGTCTGTTTCAATATTACTGAGGTGAAAAAACTCTTCATATAGTTTCTGGCCACAATTCGCACAATACCATTGTAAACCATCTATAGAATCTGGAGTACGTGTATGCTCAACTACCAAGCCTACTGAACCTTCACTTCTTTGAGGTGAGTGAGGCACACCTGCTGGTAACATAAAAACATCCCCTTCATTGAGTTCAACTCTATCAACCTCACCAGCCTCATTAATAATACGCAGAAAGATGTCCCCTTCCAGTTGATAGAAAAATTCATCGGTTTGATTGACATGAAAATCGCTGCGAGCATTAGGCCCTCCAACAACCATGACAATAAGAGTGCTGTCTTTAAAAACTACTTTATTTCCGACAGGCGGTTTTAATAGCTCTCGGTTTTCGTTAATCCAATTTTTTAAATTAAAGGCCTTTAACTTAGTCATTTTTATCCTCTTTAGGAATAAGTACGGCCCTGACAGGCGAAGCATCACAACCTTTTAGCTTTAAGGGCAGGGCAATCAAGTGATAGTTCCCCTCTGAAACATTATTGAGAATGATCCCTTCTAAGATGGCCATATCGTATTTCGCGATCTGTGAATGGGCAAGTAGCTCTTTATCATTTGCCAGGTCCACAGAAGGCGTGTCGATTCCTATTGTAATGACTGCTTTTTGCTGTAGATATTCAACCAATTCTACTGAAAGAGCATTGAAGTCATCGTTCCAAACTTCAGGACTAGGAAATGAATTTGTTTTAAAGAGAACTCGGGGAGAGTGGATCTCTTTTGATTTGAGGTCAGCAACTTGAATGCGTTTTCCCTTTGAAATATCCACTTCAATCACTTGGCAATCACCCATATAGTAATTCAAACTTCTTTCTTCTATGGATTTTCCAGAGCTGTTATAATGATTAGGAGCATCCACATGGGCACCAATATGTAAGGTTGTGCTTATAGAGGAGAGTGTGAGGTGATCTCCTTGGGCATAGTCCATTTGAATATTTCGAGAGAAAGGAATATCTCCTGGAAACACAGCAGTATCTTTACTAACTATTGGAGTGATGTCGATCCAGTTTGATAAGTCCATTTTGCCCTCACTATAACCACGTAAACCCTTAAATTAAGCATCTTTTATTGGAAAGAGCTCAAAAAATATCTTATGATGAATTCTCTGTCAAAGAGATCTAATGCTCTTTGTCGTTTGATTAAATACAGTTGGTAAATTTCATTGGCGAAATAGTTGGAGAGTGCAGATGAATTATGAAAATTATGATAGTTTGGCAGGAGCAAGAGAGTTAGATGCCGCTGACCCGTTAAACATGTTTCGAGAGAAATTTGTTTTTCCTAAGGAGAAAAATGGACACCAATGTTTATATTTTGCCGGCCACTCTTTGGGGTTAATGCCCAAGCAAACAACTGATTATTTACAGCAAGAATTAGATGAATGGGCAGAGCATGGAGTTGAGGGACATTTTGAGGCTCGCCATCCTTGGATAAAATACCACGAAAATATCACTGAAAGTTTTTCTCGTTTAGTAGGGGCGAAGCCAGAAGAAGTGGTGGCGATGAATACCTTAACTGTGAACTTGCATCTTATGCTAGTCAGTTTTTACCGTCCGACTAAAACAAAATACAAAATTCTAATTGAAAATAATACCTTTCCTTCAGATAAATACGCAGTAGATTCCCAAGCGCGCTTTCATGGTTTTGATGCTAAAGATGCCATCGTGGAGTTAAAACCACGGGAAGGCGAGATGACTGTTCGCCCTGAAGATATCCAGGCCCAAATTGATGAATTAGGTGATTCTTTGGCCTTAGTTATGCTTGGCAATTGTAATTATCTTTCAGGGCAGTGTTTTGATATGGAGGCCATTACTAAAGCTGGACATAAATATGGGGCCTTTGTGGGATTCAATCTCGCTCATGGTGCTGGAAACTTAGAATTAAAATTGCATGATTGGAATGTCGACTTCGCTGTTTGGTGTTCGTATAAATATATCAATAGCGGACCTGGTGGTTTAGCGGGAGCATTTGTACATACTCAGCACTTGGGGCAAAAAGATATTCCGCGCTTTGAAGGTTGGTGGGGAACGAATAAGCAGACTCGTTTTCAGATGGAACCTGACTTTGATCCCATTCCCACAGTTGAAGCTTGGCAATTATCTAATCCTCCTATTCTTGCTTTTGCAGGTCTAAGATCTTCAATTAGTTTGTTCGATGAAGCAGGAATGGATCGTATCATCGCCAAAAGAAATAAAATTACCGGCTATCTTGAGTGGCTGTTAAAAAAACGTTGTAGTGACTTTGTTTCAATTCAAACGCCTGAGTTTAGTGAAAGCTATCAAGCTCGTGGTGGAATGTTGTGTATACGAGTTAAAACTGATGCTCGAAAACTTTATACGGAGTTAAAAAAACGTAATATTATTTTAGACTTCAGAGAACCAGATATTTTACGTATGACTCCAGTTCCTTTGTATAATAATTATGAGGATGTTTACAGACTAGTAGAGGCCATTGAAGAAGTCTCTCATGTCTAAAAAGATTGTTATTGTCGGGGCCGGTCTTGTCGGCTCGATCTTGGCCTTGTCTTTAAGGCAAAAAGGCCATCAGGTTAGTTTGTATGAAAAACGTCCTGATATGCGTAAGACAAACTTGGATGTTGGGAGATCAATAAATCTGGTGATTACCGCCAAGGGTATTCGCACTTTGCGTGAAGCTGGATTATTTGAAGAGCTTGAACAACTCACTTCGCCGGTGTTGGGAAGGATGATTCATCCGCTTGGTGCACAGACGACATTTCAGCCTTATGGGCGCAGTGATACTGAATATAATTATTCAATTTCCAGAGAAGCTCTGAATAGTTTTTTGTTGGATAAAATTCAAGCCGCCGGAATTAAAATCTATTTTGAACAAGAATTGTGTAATATCGATTTTGACCACAAAACGATAGACTTCACCGATATGAAAAATATCAGCTATGATATTTTATTTGGTGCAGATGGGGCCGGTTCATACACTCGTAGGGCGATGAAAAAACTACTTGGCGAGCTAATGACTGATTCAGTGAGTTCATTAGGTGTTCAATATAAAGAATTATTTATGCCTGCCACGGCCAATGGCAATTACGCTATCGATGCTAAGTCATTGCATATTTGGCCAAGAGGGCAGCATATGCTCATGGCACTGCCAAACCAGGACGGAAGTTTTACCATGACTCTTTTTGTACCTGACTCCATGGTTGCAAAAATAAAAACAGTAGATGAAATTAAAGCTTACTTTTCTGAATACTATGATGACGCTTTTAAACTTATGCCAGATTATATAGAGCAATTTCAAAAAAATCCCTGGGGGTTTTTAGGTACGGCCAGATGCAGTCCTTGGGTTTATCAAGATAGTGTTTGTTTGGTGGGGGATGCTGCACATGCTATGGTTCCATTTTTTGGACAAGGAATGAATACAGGCTTTTCCGATATACAATTCATACTAGATGGAATTGAGCGTCATCATGGGAACTGGCAGCTTATCTTTGCAGAATATAATGAATTTCAACAGGCCAATGGAAATGCAATACAAGATATGAGCATTGAAAATTACCGCGAAATGAGTGAAAAACTTGCTGATCAGAAATTCTTATTGAGAAAAGAAGTTGAGCATTTATTAGAGAATCGCTACCCAGATAAGTTTCGATCTAAGTATGGGATGGTTACCTATACACTTATACCATATCAATATGTCCAGGCCGCAGGCGCAATTCAGGCAGAGATTCTAGATGAGCTTTGTGAGGGGATTAATTCTGTTGGGGATATTGATTTAGAGAAAGCATTACACTTAATCGAAGACAAGCTGCTTCCTTTTATGCAAAAACACCAGTTAAATATAGTCAGGTATTGATAAAACTAAATTGATCTAAATGCGAGGGACAATCAAATAACTTACTGTTAGACTTTGAGGCAGGGATTATCGATATGCATGATGTGCAAATTGCTTTAGCTGGAATTACAGGAATTATTCTCTTTATATTTGGGCTGGAGCATTTTTCTAAGGAAATTCAGAATACCGCAGGGGATAAACTAAGAGAAGCTGTGGCCAAGTATACCAAGATACCTCTCGTGGGAGTCGCTCTTGGAGCGATTATTACGGCCATCATTCAGTCGAGTTCTGCAACCTCAGTAATTGCCATTGGCCTGGTGAATGCGGGGGTTTTGTCTTTTCAAAATAGTATCGGGGTTATTTTAGGCGCAAACATAGGTACGACGATAACTGCCCAACTGGTGGCATTTAAGTTAACTGCTTTTGCCCCAGCCTTTATTATTATTGGTTTTGTATTATCTTTTTGGAAGTCCCGTTATGCTTTATTTGCCAAGGCCATTTTTTATTTTGGCTTTGTCTTTTTTAGTATGAATCTTATTTCCGAGGCGCTGGATCCCTTGAAAGCGGACCCTCGGATAATTGCGCTGTTATCTGATGTCCACAATCCATTTTGGGGAATACTTGTAGGGACATTGATTACGGCCTTAATACAATCAAGCTCTGTGACTACGGGCTTGGCGATTGTGTTTACCCAGCAAGGCTTATTAAGTTTTGAAAACGCAGTACCTATTTTAATGGGGGCCAATTTGGGGACGACAGTAACCGCCATCATTTCCATTATTAATATGGATATTGCGGCCAAGAAATCTGCCTTTGCCCATATCCTGTTTAATTTTGCAGGGGTAGTGATTTTTCTTCCTTTTGCTTTTTTTAATAAAAAACTTTTACATGAGTTTAGCTTTGATCCTGCTATTGCTTTGGCCAACTTTCATCTGTTTTTTAACCTGGTGACCTGTTTGCTGTTTATTTTTATCCTAACTCCCTTTCAGGGTTTTATTAATAAATTTTTTGGTGAAGGACAGATGGATTATGAGCGTATCGACTTGTCTTTTTTACGAGAAAAGCAAAACTTCCCAGAGTTAAAGAATGAGCTTTCAGGCAATCTAAAATACTTATTTCTTTTTATACGAGAGAATTATAATTTAGTGACATTAAGTCTTGAGACCAATTATAAGAGTGTTTACGAAGCCTCTCGCAAGAGGATTGAATATGTGGACTTTTTGGAAAAAGAATTGCTTTCACACTTTTCCCAGCTCGTTTCTTTTAGCACTAATGAAAAAGAAGTTGAAGAGTTTACCAAGCTACTGGCCCTATATGAATATATCTTTCAAATTCATGATTCGGTAAAAGACTTAGTAGATGTAAAAGAATCGATAGATAAAAATTATATTGAATTAAAAAGCGATGTTATTCTAATGTTACGCGATGTCTTTGGACAGATTCTTAGCTTGTTTTCCTTCGTTGGCAAGGAGATTGAAGTGGGAGTTGATACCCGCGAATTACTGGCCATTAAAACTGAAGTACAAAAACATATTGATAGATTTCATCGTGAACTTTTGGTTATTATGGGTAAAACTAATAGGGAAGATGTTGGTAGTGTCTTTCATTTGGTTACCTATACTCAGAGATTAAAAGATAAACTAAGTAAGTACCACCGGCTTTTGTCGGGATATTTTGAACAAGAAAGACTAAGTAACAAGGGAATTCAGTACAATGGAGAAGAAACAGAAGGTTGAAGATAACGGCAAGCCTGGGGTAAAAAACCCCACTCTTTATCGCAAGAAAAAACATCTACGTGAAACTGAAGACGAATTGCTATTGCGCTCACCTGGGAAAGTGGGCAAGCAAATAAGCCCAATTAATAAGGCCCTGGGGGAGTTCACTAATAATGATCCTTGGCGTATTTTACGTATTCAAAGTGAATACGTGCAAGCTTTTGATGCTATGTCTGATATTGCCAATGCCATTAGTGTTTTTGGGTCGGCCCGTATGACCGCTAAAGATGAAGACTATCAAAATGCAGTTTTGTTTTCTTCTCTTATTGCTAAGGCCGGTTATGGAATTATAACGGGCGGTGGCCCGGGAATTATGCAAGCAGCGAATGAAGGGGCCGAAATGGTGGATGGATTATCGGTAGGCTTAAATATAGAGTTGCCTAAAGAACAGGAAATCAATCCTTATGTTAATCTACCGATCAATTTTCGCTATTTCTTTTGTCGCAAAACAAGTTTTGTTAAATACTCTCAAGGCTTTGTGTTATTTCCCGGAGGCTTCGGTACTTTAGATGAGTTATTTGAAGCATTAACCCTTATCCAAACTCATAAAATAAAGCACTTCCCGGTGATTCTTATGAACTCATCCTATTGGAATGGGCTTTTGGTGTGGATGAAAGAGCAAGCAGTGAAACATGGATTTCTTAATCATGAGGATTTAGATTATATTAAGGTTTTTGATGATCCCAAAGAAGCGGCCAAATATATGCTTAAAAAACTAGGGGAGCAGAACGGCAGTATCTTATCAGAATGACGCATTAAGATATAAGCGGTTTATGTCATTTTGCATTTTGGAATTTTTTGGTAAAATATTTTTTTCCAGGGGAGAATCATGGGAAAAGATATCCAAGGAACTGGCTATTCAGAGCAAGACTTTTTAGAGTTTAAAGAGCGTTTAGCTTCAGAAACGAAGCTTTTGAAATCCTGGTTTGATGATAAATCTTTTGAGACTGATCTGAATATGATTGGTGTGGAGCTAGAAGCCTGGTTGGTCAATGAAAATATGTTGCCCGATCCTTATTCTCCAGAGTTTTTGCAGAGTCTTTCCCATGAGCAGGTCGTGCCAGAAATTGCCAAGTTTAATTTTGAAATTAATAGTAGCCCTTATAAATTAAATGGTACTCCTTTTGCAAACCTACAAAATGAGTTGCAGGGTATTTGGGATCAGTGTGAACATACGGCCCAACAAGCTGGTAAGCATGCTATGCTGGTTGGTACTTTACCTACCTTGCGCCCAGGAATGCTTTCTATGGAATTCCTCTCGCCTCAAAATCGCTATGTGGTTATGAATGAGCGAGTGATGAGTATGCGCGATGGTAGACCCATGTATATCCGTCTGGAAGGAAAAGATAATTTATATATGTATATGGACAGCGTTATTGCTGAGTGTGCGGCCACCAGCTTGCAGATACATTTAAGTATCAATCAAGACAATGCCAAGCGCTTTTACAATGCATCTCTACTGGCCTCTCCTTTTATTATTGCTATGTCGGCGAATTCACCTTATTTTTTCGGTAAAGAGCTATGGGACGAATCGCGCATTGCCGTTTTTGAACAATCAGTTGATCTGGATACCATGAGTTCAAGTGGACAAAATATAAAGCGAGTTACTTTAGGAAATGGTTATATAAAAAATTGTATCTCTGAACTGTTTGAAGAAAATTTGCATGATTATCCCATTATGCTGGCGGAACACCTTGGTGATGAAACTCATAAGATGAATCATCTTAATTTACATAATGGAACCATCTGGCGCTGGACACGGCCAATTGTTGGTATCGACAAAAACGGAAAAAAACACTTGCGTATGGAGCAAAGAGTTCCCAGTGCTGGGCCTACGATTGTAGACTCTACCGCTAATGCTGCTTTCTATATTGGTTTGGTAGATTATTTAGCTAACCATGAAGTTGTAGCAGAGGAAGTGATTCCTTTTAAAGAAGCTATACATAACTTCTACAAAGCTTCCAGACAGAGCTATTTTAGTAAAGTCATGTGGATTGATGGTAAATTACATGATATTAAGGAGCTATTGCAATACGAGATATTTCCATATGTTAAACAAGCTTTACTCAAACGTGGAGTAGATAAGGCCGAAGTTGAATTCTATATGGATGGGGTTATCCTTCCTCGCATTAAAAAAGGAGTTAATGGCGCTATTTGGCAAAAAGCGTTTATTCATATGCACGGAAAGCGTTTTCAAGAGTTAATGGAAAGATATCTTGAAAATCAGTACTCAGGGAAGCCCGTGCATGAGTGGGAGTTATAATGAAGTTAAATATTTTACATGAAATACCTAAAGAACTTTTAGATATTGAACCAAAACAAGCACACGATTTATTAGGCGGCCCAACTATTTTTCATATAAAAGGTAAAAGAGATGATGCTCTTTATCTTTCAACTTTGTTACACGCTAATGAGACAACAAGTTTTTTTATGCTACAACAATTGATTAAGCGATATGAGAATAAAGAGCTACCGAGGGATCTTATTATATTCGTTGGCAATACGTTTGCTGCGGCCGAAGGGATGCGCCACTTACCAGGTCAAATGGACTACAACCGCATCTGGACCCAAGGAAATAAGGCGGAACACTTGCTGGCCCAAGATGTGATTAACTATGCCAAAGAACAAAATATTTTTGCAAGCATCGATGTGCATAATAATACCGGTAAAAATCCCCATTATGCTTGTATCAATATGATTGAAGAGCCTTTTCTGGCCTTGGCCAGCTACTTTGGAGAGAATACTGTTTACTTTACTTACCCGGATAGTGTTCAATCCATGGCCTTTTCCAAATTTTGTACTAGTGTTACGATAGAGGCGGGCTTGCCAGGTCTTCCAAAGGGAATTGAAGAGTCTTTAGAGTTTGTTGATAAGGTTTTTAATATGGATGAGATTGTTTCTAATCCAGAAAGAGATCGCAATGAGGTCTATCATACGCTGGCCAGAATTAGGGTACGAGAAGAGGCAAGTGTTGACTTTGAAGATAACCCCGATAGTGATGCTGATTTGTCTTTTGTTCCAAACCTGGATGAGCGCAATTTTGAATTAGTTCATAAAGGCTCACGTATTGGATATGCCAAGGATCTTAAATTGATTTATGTGGTCGATAGTAAAGATAATGATATTACCGATCAATTTTTTAAATTAGGTGATAATGGTGAAATTATCGTTAATCGCTTATTCGTTCCTTCTATGTTTACTAAAGATATTTATATCATGAAAGAAGACTGTCTTGGTTATGTGATGGAGCTAATGACACCCTTTAAGTATTAAGCTTTTCCGCTAATAAACAAATATTTCGAGGAGAGAGTTTGGGGTCAAAGCTTTGGCAAAGCTCAACCTTGAAGCCTTGTTCTTGTAAATAAAGTGCCCGATCCAAACTTATATAAATTTCCACCAGTCTACTTAAGTGAGAACGGATGATTCCCAAATATTGAATCGTTTTAACACGACTGTGAACCTTACTGTAAAAATGATTAAGTTCATCGTTAGAAAGTTCATTGGCTTTAGGAAAATATTTTTTTGCAAAGCATGCAAAATCCAATTTGAAGTCTTCCTTATCGGTATTTCCTATGGAAATAAAGCTTTCTCCAAACTGATCAACCATCAATAAGTGAAGGGCATAGCGATAGTCCTTTACTTGTTGACGCTTTTTCAGATCCTTTGCATCGAGTTTATTATAAGCTTTGGCGGCCATAGTTAGGGCATGATAACTAAGT
>JBFEUX010000277.1:0-3435 GCA_041547255.1 Bacteriovoracaceae bacterium | reverse complement strand
TTGATTATTAATTTCATTTATGGAAATTTGAATGACATCGTTGTGATCAAATGGTTTAGTGAGGTAGAAGTTATCATCATTTAGCTCAACAGATTCACCATTCATTTTAAGATTGGAAAATGTATATTGATCGAAAGGGAAATTCTTTTGTAATTTAGGTATCAAGCTTTTCAGGTTAAAGTGCGACTTTTCATCAAAGTTAATTTGAGTCGAATTTACTTCTAAAATGGCCATATATGATCCCCTAAACTTCCTTGTTCAATTTAGAAGGAGCTACATGTGGCTTTATCGATTTTTCAATAAAATCGTGTAGAACAGCAACTAAATTTGAAGCATCATAGTAATTTAATAAGTTATTTTTACTAATATCTACTAAATTATCACCTATTGCGTTTGCTTTGTTAACATAAAAATAATCAACTAGCCCCTTAAGTAATGGGTAAGTTTTTTTAGTAATATTGCATAGGTTATCGATTTCACCAAGCTTGTTGATATTTTCTTGTATGGCCTTTATATCAATATTCTCAGATTCTGAAATCTCAATGATCTTGTTCGAGTATTTCATTCCAAAGTTGTATAGCTCGTAAAGATAATTAATTCCCGACAGGTATTTGGATAGCTCTTGAGCTGTAGATGGTGAGATCATGGGAAGTTGTTTGTTTGTTTCAATCCCTCTTAGATAGTATTGCCAAATAATATCATAATACACTTTGAAAACTTCTCTTGTCGCCTTGTATTCGCTTAATACTTCCTTATAGATAATTCCATCTTCGGTAAAGTCGGTTGTAAAAATCTCTATGGAAGCCAGGTGAAAAGTCGTTAATTTCTCAGTGAGACTTTCTCTCGAGATTTCGTCTTTGTTGAGTATGGAGTTTGCTAGAACACTAATAACTTGGTGATTAATAGAGTTATGACAGGGAAGCAATTCACATTCTTTTTCAATAGCACAAGGGTAACATTTATTTTTTGGTATTATATTATAAAAATCTCTACCATAGGGAGTAGTTTCTTGATGTCGGACCGTCCCTAGGGAAATGACAATACCAGGGGTGAGGGTTTCACTCGCAAGGTGAGAGACCATTGAGTCGTGTCCAATGAACAGTCTACTATTCATGAGTATTTGATATGTTTGAGCAATACTTGCATTACCAGCATGAATGATAATTCGTTCCTTGAGATTTTGCAGCGAAGGTGTGTGTATCAATCTTTGAGCCTCAGCAATATCTTCTTTGCCTCCAACAATATGAAACTTATAGTCAGGATTATCTTTGGCCATTTTGTAGATAAGTTCTCCCCAGCGACTTATTCCCCATTTTTTCTTTCTCTGAGAAGCGAAAGGATGAATGACGACATTAGCCTCCCTTTGCTCGAAGTCAGGGTCTGGGTCAAGAATATGAGTTTGCTCTACGCCAACAATATATTTGTAAATATCCACAAGTGAAAATGGATTTTCAGTATTGTTTAAAACATTTGAGTAAACAAACTGACTCCAGCGATCATTGATGATTAATTCAGCTTTATGGTTTCGGAAAATACCAAGCCTGTGTTTTGCATTAACTAAACTACTTAAATAACCAGAACTCTTTCCAAAGGAGAGATTTACACAATAATCATAGCTTGTTTGATTGATGTTATTTATAAAGCTATGTAACTCGTCGCTGCCAGACTTTAGTGTCTTTGATCTGAAGAAGTCTTTTGTATCAAATAGTATTATTTCATCAAAGACTGTTTCAAGAAGAAACATAAGACCTTTTGCAAATTTACGTCTTGCAATTAAGGAAATCGAGGCTTCTGGGTTTTCAGCCTTGAATTGTCTTGTTGCTTGTACCGTCTGGATTAGATCTCCAATACGAGTAAGCTGTATAATAACGATCTTTACTGGCTCTTCTTGCATAATTAACCTTCGTCTTCAATTAGAGAGGTTAATAATAGAAATTCCATTTCTGAATTTGTAAGTGATTTACCCTCAGAAACCTTTTTTTTAATTTCTTGAAGAGCAGTGTGAATTTCTTCCTGAATATTCACATCGTACCTCCTGGTTAGTTTTCAGCACTTTCTGTTCTGGCAGATCTTTCACGTATTTCAGTAGGTGTACTTGTAAGATCAGTCATGACAGTAGTGATTACTTGTAGTTCAGACTTTAATCTGAACAGATTATCTTCAATTGATTTTATATTTGCATCTATATCTGTATCGTTGATATTTTCAATTCTTCCCTCAAAGTTTCTAACAACAGCACCAATCGTATTATCTTGTTTGCCGTTTAGAATGAGGTTGTCCAAATAATTGATAAAGGTATTGAGATTGTTTTCAGAATTCTTTAATCCTTTAAGAGATCTCAGGGTTGCTAATAACAGTTTTACTGTTGCTGTGAGCTCCGCTTTGAGTTCTGTAACAAAACTATGCAAGTCATCACGATTGGTGTTTTCTTTTATATGAGTAAAAAGTGCGTTGTTTTCAGCATAGCCAAGGAATTGATAAAATAATGAACGCTCGATATGATAACGAAGCTCTGCCTGGATATCCAATTTACCTCTGATTTGCGTGTAGAGGTGTCCGTAATCATCTTCTGCTACTCGATAAACAGGGTTATCACTACTCATAACCGTAATCGGTAATTGTGTACCAAATTCTTCATTTAGCGCTAGTAAACAGTCACTGGCAATATTACTTTCATTGCTGGCATAGATTATATAGTTATCAGGAGCTATTGAAGCAGGTTCTCTACTGCCATCTTTACCTTCGCGAAGTTCAATAACTTTAGTGTCCATTGCGTCAGCCACGATAAGTTGGTCGTTCGCGGGGGAAATTACTGCATCTAAATTTGCAATGACAGAAGGTAGTGCTACATAATCGACATTGATTGATATCAAGTTATTTTTAAATTCATTATTTAAGTCATTGGCCATTTGTCTTTGGTAATTATGACCATTTAGCAATAAGACCGGCTTATAATCTCCAGAATCTTCCATTGCTTCGATGAGTTCTGCAAGTGTGTTGAAATCTGGTGCGTAGCCATCGTAACCAGCAGCAAGGTTGATCCCCACCACAAATGTACCAGGTGAGCCTTTCATCTGTCTGATTCTTGCGAAGTTTTGTGTGGCTGCAACCTGATAGTCTGGGTGGTGAATAAATTTATTATTATCTCTTGTAATAGGAACATTTACCATGTGGTTTCGGGCAACAATTTGATCTATTGTTTTTTTGTGGCCTTCTGAAATGACGAAGTTCTGATAGATATTCCATTTATCAGAACAGCTGACACTACCTTGTTCATTTATTTTTGAACCTATCGTTTGAATTGCATTTAAAGCGCCGATAAGATAAGCACTTACATTATCATTGCTATAGTTTACAACTTTTTCCCATTCTGCTGCAGTAATTTCTTCAATACTTTTAGTGAATTCGTTAATCGCAAATGCATCGGAGTAGAGT
>JBFEUX010000116.1:0-8809 GCA_041547255.1 Bacteriovoracaceae bacterium | reverse complement strand
CGAGTTTCTTTGCTGGGACGAGTTTCTTTGCTGGGACGAGTTTCTTTGCTGGGACGAGTTCATCTGATTAAAAAATAATCCACTTCTTTAAAAATATGACAAACAAAAAACCAAAAAACTCAAGTATAAACAATAACTTAGTAAAATCATTCAAATCGGCAATTTTTTCCTTAATTACCTTAAAAAAAACTCAATGGGTCAATTTTAACTCCGACAAGTTCACTATGAGCTCAACGGGATAGTTAAAAAATGAGTTCTTAAATTTTACTTATTAACAAACTGGGCACGGGCGCCCACCTGCTGTAGGGGTACAGCTTAAGGTTAAGAAATGGAGGTTTTATAGCAAATTAGGAGATTAGATTATGGGTTTTAGAATTGCAACAAACGTAGCTTCGTTAACAGCACAGAGAGCTTTATCAAAGATTTCAGTAAAAGAAGGGAACACTACTGCTCAACTAGCAAGTGGAAACAGAATTACAAGATCATCAGATGACTCTGCTGGGTTAGCGATCAGTGAAAAACTAAGAGCAAATATTCGTTCAAGTGCGCAAGCTAATAGAAACGCCAACGATGGTATCTCAATGATCCAGGTTGCTGAAGGTGGTTTAGATGAATCTGCAAATATCTTAATTCGTTTAAGAGAACTTGCCATCCAATCTGCTTCAGACACGGTAGGACAAACAGAGAGAAGTTATACCAACATGGAATTTTCTCAACTGCAAAGCGAACTTCAAAGAATTTCTCAAACGACTGAATTCAATGATGTTAAATTATTGGATGGGACTGCTGAGAAACTAGAGTTCCAGATCGGTGCAAACAATGATGACTTCGAAGACAGAATTGTTTACGATCCAGGAAAAATCAACTCTGGACTTTCAGCTCTTGGTTTAGATGGTGAGCAGATCGATTCAAAAGAAGGTGCTCAAGGTTCTCTTGAAAAAATTGACGGCGCAATTAGAGTTGTTTCCGGTCAAAGAGCAGAGCTTGGTGCCTTACAAAACAGACTAATCACTACTTCAGCAAACCTCGAAACTTCGATTGAAAACATGTCAGCAGCTAACAGTCGAATTAGAGATGTAGATTACGCAGAAGTAACAGCTAAGAACGTACAGAACAATATCTTGAAACAAGCTGGTATCTCTGTATTAACTCAAGCAAACCAAACACCGCAACAAGCACTTAGATTAATTGGGTAACTATCCCGAACAAAATAGGGCCTCGAATGGGGCCCTTTTTTTTTGTGCTCCACACCATCATATGGCCAAAGCTCTCCAAAAAAGCTATAAGCGCCCATGGCCAAAAATGAAGATCTTCAATCCCCTGAAAAAATGACTGGGGAAAACGAAGAAAAGAAAAAGAAAACGAACGAGAAGGACTTTGCCTTTAAAAGCGACTTCAAGTATTCAGAACATGATAATCCCTATCATGATCGCCTTAGTATTTTCGATGAGTTCGTGCTGCGCGATGAAGAGGGCGAGAGCTTTGCCGGTAAATGGAATCAAGAAGTTTTTAAACGAGAGGCCCCGCTTGAAGTGGAAATAGGTTCGGGTTACGGCCATTTTATGATGGAGCACACTCAGAAATTCCCGGAAGTTAACTTTGTAGGCTTAGATCATCGCTTTAAAAGAAGTTTTCATCTAGCGCAAAAACTTGCTAAGCTAGAACACAAAAATTTCCGCTACTTACGCGCCCGAGGAGAACGCCTTGGCTTTCTTTTTGGCGAAGGGGAAATCAATAAACTATTTTATTTCTTTCCCGACCCCTGGCCAAAAAAGCGTCACCACAAAAAGCGTCTCTTTCAAAAAAAATTTCTAGATGAATTGTACAAGGTACTGGCGCCAGGTGGGGAGATGCATATCAAAACCGACCACGATGGGTATTTCCAGTGGATGTTGGACGAACTTGCAGAAGAACTGAAAGAAAATAATCGTTTCGAGATTCTGATGCAGTCATTCAATCTACGAGAAGAGTTCCCACAGCACTTCTTGTCATCTTTTGTTACAAAATTTGAAAAGATTTTCCTGGAAAAAGGAATTAAAATAAAGGCCCTGGTCTTAAAGAAAAAAGAAAATTAATAAATGGCATCGATTGAAGAAGCAAAAGACATTATCAAGAACACTTCGATCTCGACGATTATTTCGTTTTACCATCCTATTACCAAAAAAGGCGCCAATTTCGAGGCGATTTGTCCCTTTCACGGTGACAGTCACCCTTCCCTAAAGATCAATGATAGTAAGGGCATCTACAAATGTTTTGCCTGTGGTGCTGCCGGGGACTCTATCAAATTTGTACAAGATAAACTCAACCTGGATTTTATTGAGGCCATAAAAGATATTGCCAAAAACTTAGGGATTGATATTGAAGAGAAAAAATTTAATAAAAATCCTAAATACGAAATGGGACTACGGGTGCTACAAGCGGCCAGTAAACTTTATCGCAAAGTGGCCAGTGAACACCATCCCGAACACTTTATGGAATTTCTTAAAAAGCGAAACCTAACCCAGGAATCGGTAGACGATTTTCAAATTGGCTATGCACCCAGTAATAATGCGCTCATGCACTATCTGGGTTCAATTCCAGATAAGGAAAAAGAAATGGCCATGGCCGTGGCCAAAGAGCTGGGACTTATTCGCGACAGCAAACGAGGACAGGGCCATTATGACTTTTACCGGGACCGTATTATGTTTCCAGTTTGGGACCATACGGCCAAAGTGCGTGGCTTTTCTTCCCGGGCGGTTCTTCCCAATCAAAAGCCTAAATATTTAAATTCAGGGGAATCTTTTATCTTTGATAAGGGGAATATCCTGTATGGATTCAATCTTGCAAAATCTCATATTCGTGACAAGGATGCTGTCATTGTCGTTGAAGGAAACATGGATGTGATTAGTCTGCACCAATTTGGATTTAAAAATTCTGTGGCCACTCAAGGGGTTGCCCTTTCCCAAAGTTCAGTTCGTCTTTTAAGTAATATGACGGAAAATATCTACCTGGGAATGGATTCGGATAATGCCGGTATTATCGCTATGACTCGCATTAATAGTGATTTTTTAAGTGCGGGAATAATTCCTAAATATATCGACTACTCCCCTAGTAAAGATCCCGATGAGTTTCTTAATCAATTTGGCCGCTTGGAACTGCAAAAAAGAATCGAAGAAGCTCCTACTTTTTTAGATTTTCTTATTCAAAAAGAAATTCCCGAAAGCATTCCCGCCAGCACTGATCAAAAATTAAGAATTTTAGAAAAGGTATTTCACATCCTCAAACCACTGGGGGCAGGTCTTTTGGCCAACGAAAAAGTCATTCAAGTGGCCAAAAGCCTAGGACTGAGATCCTCAGACGAAGATATTATCAATGAGTTTAAATCTTTTCTCGCACAGCAAAAACAAAACTCATTCCCCAAATCTAGCTATACGAGTCAAAAACCGCAGCCGGAAATGGCCGTAAATGAGCCAATTTTGGAGGAAAAAGCCCCTGATATTGCCATTGACTCATCGCAAATCAGAACCAACTTAATAACAAAGGCAGAGCGGATCCTACTGGAAACTCTACTCTCCCATCCTGAATGTGTTTTAGCACAACAAATGACTGAAATACTTGATAAAATACAGCATTTTGAGGTAAAAAGAATAGTTCAGTGGTTGAGGAAAATTTATTTAGAAATAGACGAAAGTGAATATCCGCTTTTTGTTCAGGAAAAGATGAAAGAAACTCTTCCGGACGAAATAAAAAAGATTCTTGCTTCCAGTTTGTTTAATTATCGTGGCCACAAATTGGATCAAAAAGTAATTGAAAAAATGCTGGGTGATCTAAATAAAAAATTGGATGAAAGCCAACTTAAAAATGAAAGAGATGAGCTAAGAAAAAAACAATTACATGCTCTTTCAGATGAAGAAGGTTTGGCCATACTAAATGAAATACAGCAAATAGAATCAAAACTATTAGCTTTAAGAAATAAATAATTGGAGTTCTAATGTCAGTAATTTCCGCATTTTTTAACACAAAAGACTTTTCAAAACTCATGTTAAAAGGAAAAGAGCAAGGTTTTTTAACCCCGGAAGAGATTAACGATGCAGTTCCTGCAAGTATCGTTGACTACCATGAAATTGACCTGCTACTTGCTAAACTTGAGGACCTCAATATTTCGATTAACAAAGTCGAAGATGAGGACGAAGATACGACGACAGTTGAAGCCACAGAGCTTGAGCTTATCGATGAAGCGCTTTCTGCTGCAGAAGAAAAAGAGCTTAAATCCTCTTCATCAGATCCAGTAAAACTTTACCTAAAGAAAATGGGTTCAGTTGCCCTACTTACTCGAGAAGGCGAAGTAAAAATCGCGAAAGAAATTGAAGAGGGTGAAAAAGAAATCGTTCTTTCATGTTTAAACTCAAAACATGCTTTGGAAGAGATCGTTAAATTAAAAGAAAAAATTGTCTCTGCCGAAAATCAAACTGAGTTTGTAAAAGATTTAGTAAGAGGTTTAGATGACGAATCTCCTGAGAAAGAAATTCTAAAAGAGAAAGATAGAATCTTAACCATTTGTGATCACGTTTCCGAGTTGCTCACTGAAATTGTTAATGAGGATGGAACGCTTAGAAAGTTAACCAAAGAAGAAAGTAAAACCATGGAAATGGTAGAAAACGAATTGGTGGACCTGACTTTTAACCGTAAGATCATTAACAGCTTTACTGAACCAGTTAAGATGTACTTTCTTAAATTTAAAGATCTTTACGACCAACAAGATAGAATTTACAAATTCTTGGAAGTTGAAAGTGACCAGAAGTATCGCGAGCTTTATGACAAAGTTATCGAAGATGATTCTTACAAAAGAAAACTTGCTCGTCACCTCTACACTAGTGACTCTAAAATTGAGCAAATGATCAGAAACCAGGAAGATATTTTAAGAAAACTAAGACGCCTGCAAATTGATTCGGGAATGGTTTTTGAAGATATTGAAAAAGTTTATAATATTATCGCCAGAGGTGAAGAAAAAGCCGATGACGCCAAAGCGCAATTGGTAGAGGCCAACCTAAGACTGGTTGTTTCTATCTCTAAAAAATACACTAACCGTGGTCTCCAATTCTTGGATCTTATCCAGGAAGGAAATATTGGTCTGATGAAAGCAGTAGATAAATTTGAATACCGTCGTGGTTATAAATTCTCTACTTATGCCACTTGGTGGATCAGACAGGCCATTACTAGGGCCATTGCCGACCAAGGTAGAACCATCCGTATCCCGGTTCACATGATTGAAACGATTAACAAGCTGGCTCGTACCAACAGACAACTTGTTCAGGAGCTAGGACGCGAACCTACCCCAGAAGAAATTGCTGAAAAGATGGAAATGAGTGTTGATCGAGTGAAAAAAGTATTCAAAATTTCCAAAGAACCTATCTCTCTTGAAACTCCAATTGGGGAAGAAGAAGATAGCTCTCTAGGTGATTTTATTGAAGATAAAAAGATTATTTCACCACAAGATGCTGTAATGAGTATCACACTTTCTGAGCAAACAAGATCTGTACTCTCAACTTTAACGCCAAGAGAAGAAAAAGTTCTTAGAATGAGATTTGGTATTGGTGAGAAATCTGATCATACTTTAGAAGAAGTTGGACAAGATTTCTTCGTTACTAGAGAGCGTATTAGACAAATTGAAGCGAAAGCGCTAAGAAAGTTAAGACACCCAAGTCGAGCGAAATTACTTAAGTCATATATTGATAATTAAATACGGACGAGTATTTAGGAGTGAATATCCACTCCGATAACTTACTAAAAAGATCACTTATCCCCTCTAAATGAGGGGATTTTTTTAACAAAATCGCCACAAGATGGTGTTCTATTTAAATGTATATTCTGGTATAATAGACCTTTGAATTTGAAACGAACCAAAAAGCTAAAGTGAATGTATAAATCAGTACTTATTCCTCAAAACATCGTGGATAATGGGAAAAATTATTTTTCCAATTCTATCCTGATGAAGGGACAAAAAATCCTGGAAAATGGCCGGGTCAGTATTAGTTTTACCAAAACGCGAGAAAACCGGTTCATTGTCAGTGGAATTGTGACTGATTCATCTGCCCAACAAGTAAAAGTACAAGGAAAAGATAAAAGCATACAAACCAACTGCAATTGTCTCAGCTGGAATGCAGAAGAGCAATGTGAGCACGCGGCAGCCTTGTACCTGCACTATCAACTTTCCCAAAGAGCTTCAGAATCTACTAGCAAAGAAGATGACCTAAAGGCCCATGTCAGCTTTCATGGCCAGGCGGTTCACGTTGACCATTATGGAAAGATGGTAACAGGGGCCAATAAACTTTTAGGTGCCCAGCTTAATAGTACTTATTCTAGTATGCAGTACTTACTAACCAATAGAAAAAGTGTGCAATTCCCATTGCCTAAAAAGCTTACGGGAAAACTAATTATCGATTTAGTGGAAACTACCGAGCGGGAAGATTTTCAACACCTGCCCCATTTACACCATAAATTCTATCCCATCTTTTCTTATATTGATGAAGAGGGTGTGCAACATAATAAGGTTTCTTTATTTGAAACTTTGTATATTTTTAATTGGGATACCGGGGAAGCTTTTAATTTACCATCAGACTTTGCCCATATCTTAAAAAATATGACCAGTGCCGGTCTGGCAGGGGAAATTAACCAGCATCTCAAGGTCATCACTCCTTTTTTGGAGCATGAAGACTATATTATACAGATCAACGGAAAATCCTTAAAAGAATTCAAGGCCCAAGAAGTTAATATTCGCTTTTCTATTGTGGCAGCAAAACGCAAAGGCTTTCTGGATTTTGATCTGGAACTCTTTGATGACCAAGCAAGAAAGATTGCACCTCCTTTGATCTTTAAGACAATGATTGGAGATGGTGGTTTTCTTAACTCTTTTAGAACCAAAAATGATAGCTACGAATTTATAAAAGTTTTACTGAACTCTCTTGAATTTGAGGGGCAGGAATATAAAAAGTTTGCTTACTCAGCTGCAGACCGCTCAAAGCTTATTGAGTGGATTGATTTTTTCCAAGAGCATTCAGAAATTATTTTTTACGATGACACCAATAAAGAACTGTATTTTCTGTCTTCCGAAGTCTTTAAAACTATTTTAGTAGGTATCTTCGAGTCCTTTACCGAAACCGCGGCCCGTTTTTCTTTTTACCAAAAAGAGAACAAACGTTTATTTTTTCAGCTGCCAAAAAGTTATCTGTTTAACGGAATTTCTAATTTTTATAAAAAGATTCAAAAGCATAATATTCCTATTTTTTATAATAATGTTGAAGTGAAAACCTGGAGTTCCAATATTCGCTTTGAAAGACAAAAATCCAATCTGGATTGGTTCGAGGTTAACCTGGTAGTCACAGAAGAAGACCTAAAAGTAATCAAGAATGCCGATCTGGGGGAAGAATATTTAGTTTCATCCAACGGATTAGTCTTATTAGATAGTAAAGAAAAAGAATTACTCAAGTTCATGAAAAAATATACCAAGCATGAATCCCAGGGTAATGAAAAAGTCGGTGATAAAAATATTCAAACATTTTCACTTAATTTTAAAAGATCCCGTATCTTTGAATTATTTGAACTGAAAAAGCATGGAATTGAAGGGGCATTAACTCCCGAAGAAGAGGCCATCTGTGAAAACTTGCTCAATATGCAGGAGATGCCAAGCTATGAAGTTCCCGATATTTTTAAGGGCATTCCCCGTGAGTACCAGCTTACCGGTTATCAATGGTTGCGCTTTCTTTTTGAAAACAAATTTGGCGCCTGTCTCGCTGATGATATGGGGCTTGGTAAAACCCTGCAGACCATTATCTTTTTAGAAAGTATTATCGATCAAGTGGAACATGTGTTAATTGTGTGCCCGGTTTCCATCCTACTCAACTGGCAAAGTGAAATCTTAAAGTTCTCTAGCCTGGATGTAGAAATCTACTATGGCGAAGGCCGGAAACTAACAGGAACCAAAAAAATCATTCTTACCAGTTATGGGGTGATGAAAAAAGAATCCTACACCACTTTTAGTAATATGAATTTCGATATCCTGATCATGGATGAAGTGCAACACCTGAAAAATATCCGCTCCCAAGGGGCCACTGCCGCCAGAAACCTAAATGCGCATTTTAGAATTTGTCTAACAGGTACGCCGGTAGAAAATGATCTTTCCGAGTTCTACAATATTATGGATCTAAGTATTCCTGGTATCTGGGGAGATCTTAGTTTATTTAAAAGTAGCTCCTCCAAGAAAAATCGTCTGCTCGCCAGACAAACGGTGCGTCCATTTATTCTTCGCCGAACTAAAGAGCAAGTACTCACAGAGTTACCGGAAAAAGTTGAAAACCACGTTTATCTCAATTTTAGCGAGGATGAAAAACAACACTATCTGGCAACCCTGGCAGGCATTCGCAAAAGGATGCAAGAGATTCAACAGGGACGTAAATATTCAGAGATACTTAAATCGCTATTACAACTGAGACAGTTATGCTTATGGCAGGAAACGCGCTTTCTCATGAGCACCAAAATAGAATTTTTACTGGAAAATTTAGAGCAGCTACTGGAAGAAGGCCATAAAGTACTGGTGTTCTCCCAATTCACCACTTATTTAAATCATATCCAAAATAAAGTCCGAGAGCGCAGCTGGCAATTTGCCCGTATTGATGGTTCGCAAAACATGAAAAAACGCCAGGCCGAAGTTGATCGCTTTCAAAATGGTGATGCGCAAGTTTTTCTTATCAGTCTTAAGGCCGGTGGTGTGGGGCTTAACCTAACTGCCGCTAGTTATATCTTTCTCATGGATCCATGGTGGAACCCGGCCGTT
>JBFEUX010000153.1:0-7282 GCA_041547255.1 Bacteriovoracaceae bacterium | reverse complement strand
GCTAACTTAACAACTGCGGTAGCTGGTTTAATGCTTCTTAACTTTGGAACCGGTCCGATTCGTGGTTTTGCGGTAACTTTAATTATAGGAATTATTTGTACTATCTATACCGCGTATTTTGTTAGTAAAATTTATTTTCAATTTTACATGGACAAAACTAGAGGCAAGAAAATCAGTATTTAATTTATAAGGATAATAAAAATGACAAAGTATAATTTTAATTTTGTAAGTAAATTTTCCATCAGTGCGATTTTTTCAAGCTTGTTGGTGCTCGCTTCTATTTATTTATTTGTAAATAAGGGGCTAAACTATGGCGTTGACTTTAGTGGTGGTGCCGAAGTTCAAGTAAACTTTTCTGAAAAAGTTGATTTGGCCAAGTTACGAGTGAGCCTTGAACAAGAAGGATTCAAATCTTCATTAGTTCAATCAATTGGAGATTTAGAAGATCATGAATATTTAATTAAAATCAATGCAGATGAAAGTAATCTGAATGCGGCTACAGATAAAGTTACAAAAATGTTACAAACTAGTTTTGCTAGCTTGAACCCTGTTATCGAGAAAACAGATATCGTAGGTCCAAAAGCAGGGGCACAATTACGTATTTCTGGCTTTCAGGCCATGGCCTGGGCGCTTCTTATGATTATGGTTTATATTGCGCTTCGTTTTGATTATAAATACTCACCAGGTGCAATCGTAGCACTTCTTCATGATGTCCTGATCATTATTGGAATATTTGTTTTGGTTGATAAAGAGTTCTCTTTACAAATCGTAGGGGCGCTTTTGGCCGTTATTGGTTATTCAGTCAACGATACAGTTGTTGTTTACGATCGTGTACGTGAACATGAAGAAAAAGACCCGACTAAAAGTCTGCGTTCTCAAATTAATGTAGCCCTTAATGAAACATTATCTCGTACTATATTGACTTCTATTACCACTTTTATTGTGGCCTTCGTTATGTACATTTGGGGAGGAGCAGGTATTGAAGACTTTTTCTTTGCTATCTGTTTAGGTGTTATTATTGGAACTTATTCTTCGATATTTGTCGCAGCTCCTACTATTCTTTTTATCGACAAAATGTCAGGAAAGCCTAGTAAAGCTTAAATATGAAGAGAGCTCTTCTATATTTTCTGTTGTTTTCAGTCGCTTGTGTTTTCGCACAAGCTGAGCAACAAGCAAATAATACAGAAGAGCTTCCAATACAGGAGAGTGTTCAGTCAGATCAGCCTGTCGATCCTGGACTTATCATGAAAATCTTGCCTAAAAGTATGCAACAAGCCACTTTGAAAATGGCCAAAGAAAATCCTTTATCTTTGGTGAGTAAGGATGAAATTCGTGCCATGATTTCGGTACGGCTTGAAGGTCAATCTTTGGGCACCTATCTGAAAAAAAATCCTAAATATCTTGAGATGTTGGTTGAGCTTTTACACGACAAAAGGGCCTTACCAAGATTTATTTCCATTATTAGTAAACGAGATAAAACTAAAATGTATGGGATTGGTTTTCTGTTTCTTGTCGCTCTTGGTTTCTTTTTAAATTTAAAAAACTCTACTGCGAATCTGTACAAAAGAGCGTTTATTAAATTTAGTCTTATGCTGGGAACGTCTATCGCAAATATAGCACTTTTTTATATAGTTTTTAAAGATGAGCTAACACCAGGTCTTAGTATTATTTTTAAGTACATTCACCTTTAGTCGGCCAATACAGGGATACAACCAATTCTTTTATCATGTGGAGGGATATTCGTTCTTACACCATCTCCGCTTGCTTGAAGACTTTCTTCTGTCGTGGTTGTCGTTCCACAGGTCATCTCTGAACTACTTTTAACGGTATAGACTCTTTGATGACTCTTCTTAATGTAGGGAGAAGCTACGTCAGCTGGCCAATAAAATTGAACTTTTTTACCCGAGATGGTGTCATCTGTTGGTTGAATTTTTTGTCCGGCTTCTTCATAAAACCAAATCTTTTTTAGTAGCGATTCTTTCACTAATAAAAAGTCACAAACATTGTCTTGTTTACCCACATACAGCCCCTCTGTATCTACTGCAACGAGTTCTCGCATGGCCTGAAATAGTGTGCTGCTACTATAATAATGTTCTTTTTTAGGACAATAGGCTTTATAGCTCCGGTCATCAATAAAAGGTGCCATATAGTAACCTAGAGTAGATGCCATTACCTGAGCTTGTTCAGCTTGCTCGGGATCGGTGGGGTTGGTATCACCATCATCAATTCCGGATTGCCATTTAAGCTCAAAAAATAATTTAAAAGTACTTGGGTCAGAAACTGTTTTACCTTGCAACTCTAAATTTTGAATAAGTAAATCGTGGATTTCCATATTTTGATTACCATCCAAATCGTAAAAACGCGGGTCATCTTTATTCCAAGTACTAAATACTCCTGTGGTTTCTTCTAGTAATGGACTATTGATAGGAGTGGTCCCATATCGCTCAATATCATGACAATAGATTGATGGAATAGTCGTTGCATTTAAAGGTTCTGGTCTTGTTTCAGGAATAAAATAAAAGTGAAACCTGTTAACATCCAGTATGTATAATTCACCTGTTGCTTGATCAATATCTGCATTCGCTCTTATCATACAAGTATATTGGTTGACTGGCATTAAGGCGAGTGGCCCGCCTACGCGATCTTCTTTAAGCTCAGAAGCGATTCTAAGTTGTACCGTGGTGGATCTTGCTTGGGAGACATTTTCAACCAGAGATATACGGTAAGTAATATTTTCTTGTAGATTAGAAACATCTACCCTAAAAGAGGTTTGTCCTGGCGCAGGTTTTATTTCAAAAGATTGCTCGATCTCTCCCTCTTGGTTTTTTGCTTCTAAGGAGCAACTGCGAACCACTGCTTCACCATTTTGTGTGTTACAAAATCCACTGAGATCTTTGAGTGAAGATTCAGTTATGTCCGGTTTTAACTCAATATCAAAATAAAGATAATTTGTAGGATCATCAGATCGGGATTTCTGGGAACAAAAAGTATCACAGATCCCGATGCTCACAGCTTTTCCTGCCGAGCATACACAGTGATCAGGAGAGATGATGACTGCTCCACTAGGGCGGGAAGGTCCTTCATCTATTTCTATCTCAGGTTCAGGAGGCGAGATTGTCGTTTCACCTAAAGATAAGATAGGACGGTTACGAGGTATATTATCGCCACAACTTATAAATGTTGCCGTTAATAATAGGATGAATATTAAGTGCAGGTTTAATATTTTCATTTCAGCTCTTTTGTATCTCAGTTACTTATCGACTTAATTTCCTATGTCTTAACTATTTTAGACCGCTTTAGTCTTATTTCTTTTTGTACATGTGATTTCAGGTGGTTATCTGGCTTATAAGGGAAAATGGAAGAATTTGCTGCCAAAATTAATTGTCTTCTAATGTTTCTAAGTAATTAAGCCGATGAGCTAACCAAATAACACAAACTTAGTGGAACCTTACAAGGAGTAATTTATGACTAAGGCGGATTTAATTGCAGTAATCGAAAAGCAGGCCAACTTAGGTCCTAAGCAAGCGGAAAAAGTGGTGAACATTTGTTTTGATACTATGATTCAGTCACTTTACGATGATGAAAGAATTGAAATTAGAGGATTTGGATCTTTCGCTAACAGAAACTACAAAGCCTATGAGGGGAGAAATCCTAAGACGGGTAAAGTAGTTATTGTTGAGCCTAAAAAAGTACCTTTCTTTAAAGTAGGTAAAGAGCTTAAAGAAATGGTAGACGAAGGCAAAGAGAAATACGTAATCCGCGAAGCATAAAATTTAATATATAAATATATGACTCTGCTTCAATCATGATTGGAGCAGAGTTTATGCTTAGCAACACCGCAAAAGTTTATCAGCTTTTGTTCTAAAAATTCGCGCCGGCGCGGAAATCTTATTTCTAACTCGTTGACATTTCAGGGCCGTTCGTAGATTATAAGGTCCTTCAAACGTTAGATTGATGTTTAAGGAGAGGTGCCTGAGTGGTCCAAAGGAACGGTTTGCAAAACCGTAAAGCCGTCGGTTCAAATCCGATCCTCTCCTCCATTTTCAAATAGAAATACCCCATCATTCCATCCATCGCTTCGATTCACATTCGGTCACATACTATTAATTATAGCTAGTTGATTAAAACCAGTGGCATATAGAAATAAACGAATATGGATATGACGATAATCGAAATCAGATTAAGCCATAGGCCTACCCGGACCATCTGTGCTACACGAATTTTTCCACTGCCAAATATAATGGCATTTGGTGGTGTTGCTACGGGGAGCATGAAGGCACAGGATGCTGCTAAAGTCGCTGGGACCATTAGGTAAAGTGGGTGTACCGAAATGGCAGTTGCCACGGCCCCTAGAATTGGTAAGATCATCTCTGTGGTTGCGGTATTTGAGGTAAGTTCTGTTAAAAAAGTAATGCCTCCAGTGATGGCCACAAGAAGATAGCCAGGTGAATTAATTTGGGAGCCGTTAAAAAGAGCTCCTATTGCCTCCGAAAGTCCACTGACTTTAAAGCCTTTAGCTAGCGCAAATCCTCCTCCAAAAAGGAGTAAGGTTCCCCAGGGAACATCTTTGAAAATACGCACATCTAAAATATTTTCCTTATAGTTTTTATTTTTTGCTGGAATCATAAATAAAATCATGGCCATGGTTATCGCAACGGTCGCATCGTCAATCAGCTCAGGATAAGGTAATAAGCTTGACCAACCAGGGATCGTTAATTGGCCAATGGCCAGTGGTTTTCGAAAAATCCACAGAATGGCAGTTAAGCTAAAAATAGCTGCAATCCATTTTTCCTCGTAACTCATGGGAGGTAGATTCTCTCTTTCACTTTTTATAACTTCATCATCGGCGCCTTGAAGATGATCAACTTTAAAGAGGATTTTAGTTAGAATAAACGCCAGTATGATAAATAGGGTAATTGCTAGGGGAAGTGCAAATAGCATCCAGTTTCCAAAGCTTATTTCATTTGTTGATGGGAAAGTTTGTGCATAAATTCTAACAAAAGCTAAATTAGGAGGAGTTCCAACGAGAGTGGCCAAACCTCCGATGGAAGCGGAGTAGGCGATAGACAAAAGTAGGGCCACAGAGAATTGATTCAAATCATTTTGATCAATATTATCTTTTTCCATACCTTTTATGATGGCCATCGCAATAGAAACCATCATGATCGCAGTTGCGGTATTTGAAATCCACATGGATAAAAAGGCAGTGGCGGCCATAAATCCCCAAATCATACGGGAAGGTTTTCCACCAAAAAAAGAAATAATTGTTAAGGCCATTCTTCTATGAAGCTTCCATTTCTCCATTGCCAGGGCAATAAGAAAGCCACCTAAAAAAAGAAAAATAATGTAATTCATATACACCATGGCAGTTTCTTTACCTTTTAGTATTCCAAATAGCGGGAATAAAATTAAAGGTAACAAAGAGGTTGCAGCAAGAGGAAGAGCACTAGTCATCCACCAAAAGGCCATAAGTAGAGCAGTTGAGGCCATAGAAATGATTTTAAAATCAAAATTTAATAGTTTTCCTATAAGAAGGATCAATGGAAATAGAATAACTCCAACGAGCAGGCTTCTATTTTGTCCTTCTGTTCTTGTCCACAGTTCTACACTATGGTTTCCCATGATAGCTCCAGATGTTAAGCCGTTAACTTTAAATATATTTAAAAGTAGTATTAAATTGTAGTCAATAAAGCTGAGTAATTAAAGAAATTATTGCTTAAAGATTAAGATTTATATTGAATAGCGTTTTATCTTCGTCATCACGATTAGCTTGAAAACCAAGTTTTTTTGCCAGAGCTAGCATCTTGTGATTTGTTCCGGCAACTTGTCCTGTCATATACTTGTGTCCCTTGTATCGAGCGTCCTCAATAAGTAGTTGCATAATTGTACTACCAATACCCTGACCGTGAAATTGATCGGCAACCACAATTGCAAACTCACACTCACCAGGATTTGTACCTGTAAAATATCTGCCCACGGCAATTTCTTTTTCCTTTTGCTTTTCATCTGAAATAGTTGCGATGAGAGCGTAGTCTTTCGTTTCATCTATATGAGTAAAGTAATGGACCATATTAGGGGTAAGGTCTTTAATGCCACCTAGAAAACGGTAATAACGAGACTGTGCGGAGAGTTCATGCACAAAATCCCATTCAATCTGTGCATCGTCGGGAGTAATAGGTCTTATAAGCACTTTAGTTCCATCTACTAAGCTTAAAGTTTTAATTATTCTGCTATTGTTTTTATCATTCATAAAATAATTGACGCTGTTATTTTAAAGTTATATTTCGTTTATATGAGCACTGCATTTATATCACATCCTGATTGTTTACTCCATAATATGGGGGAGCATCATCCTGAGTCGCCGCAAAGATTACAGGCCATTGAAGATGCACTAAAAGAGGCCAATATTTTTGATTATCTTAATTTATATGAAGCGCCTGTTGTAACTCAAGAGCAGTTAGAACTGGTACATGATAAGAGCTATATTGAATATTTGCAAAACAATCTACCCGAGCAAGAGCTTTTTCGTTTGGATGCTGATACCGCGATGAATCCACATTCTCTGGATGCTGCTTATAGGGCCGCAGGGGCCGTGGTACTTGCTGTAGATCTGGTTTTAGCGGGACAACATGACAATGCTTTTTGTAATGTGCGTCCACCGGGTCATCATGCGGAAAGTGATCGGGCAATGGGATTTTGCATTTTTAATAATATTGCGGTGGGAGCTGCTTATGCGTTAACCCACAAAGAAATTAATCGGGTGGCAATATTTGACTTTGATGTGCATCAGGGAAATGGCACTGAGCATATTTTTAAAGGGCACAAGGATGTGATTATTTTTTCTAGTTTTCAGGATCCTTTTTATCCCCACAAAGAATATTGTAAAGATTGCCCAAATATTATTAATATTCCTTTACCTGCTGGGTGTAGCTCTAAAGAATTCAGAGAAAAACTAAGCGAGTTGTGTTTTCCAAAAGCCTTAGCTTTCGCTCCTGATATGATCTTTATTTCCGCCGGTTTTGATGCGCATCTAAGTGACAGTATGTCGCAAATAAATTTAATAGAAGATGATTACAAATGGCTGACTAAAAGAATTATGGATGTGGCCAAAAAAACAAGCCATCAGAGAATTATATCTACCTTAGAAGGAGGATATGATTTATATTCCTTAGGGCAAAGTGCAGCTGTGCATATTCGTACTTTGATGCAAATTTAGGCCTAAAACCAAATAGCTCAAAATTTTAAGAGTGAAAGGAAGTTTTAATTTAAATCATTTTCAAAG
>JBFEUX010000081.1:0-11623 GCA_041547255.1 Bacteriovoracaceae bacterium | reverse complement strand
TTACTTAAGTTTCCAGTAGTATTCGATCACTAGTCGTTTTTCGAATGCGAATGGAATATCTTCTGGCAATGGCTCAGAAACAACAGTTGTTTTTTCTTTTTCGCCAGCAGCTTCTACATTTAAGTAAGCAGGAACCGCAGATAATCTTGGTCTTGCTTTAGCTTGTAGATAGTTACCAGATTTTGCACCTTTGTCAGTAATAGTGATCACGTCACCAGTTTTAACAGTAGCAGAAGCAACGTCTGTTTTTGTACCGTTAATCGCGATGTGTCCGTGAGAAACCATTTGTCTGGCAGCTGCAATTGAAGGTGCCCAGTTAGCTCTAAATACTACGTTATCAATTCTTGATTCAAGGTTGATAATTAGTGAGTCTACCCATGAACGTGAAGTATCTTTTTTACACTTCTTAACTAGGTTACGAAGTTGACCTTCTCTAACACCATAGTGGTATCTTACTTTTTGTTTCTCCATAAGACGGATGGTATAGTCAGAAAGTTTCTTTCTTTTCATCCCGTGCATACCAGGTCCGTAAGGACGTCTTTCAAGAGCTCCAGCTTTACCTAAACCAGGAAGCTCAACACCAAGTCTTCTTTGAATCTTAAAAGCAGACTTTTTACCCATTGTACTTTTAGACATTTATTGTCTCCTTAATGTTGAATCTAGAATGTCGTGGATTTCTGATAGAGGAATGCTCTATTGATAGGTCCGTCGAATTCTAGGGTAAGAAACGTTATTATTAAATCACCTTAGGGCTGCTTACCTCCAACCTTTAAGGCGTTACCTTTTTATATAAGTTCTTATATTTATGCAAGTTATAAATTAAAAAATTTAGGCACATCGATGCTAGAAGAGCTTTTTGCGATGACAGGATCTATCATATCATGAGTTTCTGACACGTTATGTCTTTCTATCTCTTGCATTAGATTCATCATTTCTACTGCCCCCAGGGCCACTTCATATCCTTTATTTCCAGCCTTGGTTCCCGCTCTTTCTAGCGCTTGCTCAATAGTTTCAGTAGTTAGTACTCCAAACATCACTGGAATATCATATTCCAGCGCTACTTTAGAGATTCCTTTGGCCGCTTCATTACATACATAATCATAATGAGTAGTCGCTCCACGGATCACACAGCCTAGGCAGATAATCGCATCATATTTTCCCGATTGGGCCAGTCTTTGGGCCACTAAAGGTAGTTCGTAGGCTCCTGGAACCCAGGCTTGAGTGATATTGCTCTCTGGTAGTCCATGGCGTTTAAGAGCATCGACAGCTCCACCCATGAGTTTACTTACTATTAATTCGTTAAAGCGTGCCGCAACGATGGCGACTTTTTGATTATTTAACACTAGATTACCTTCTAACATTTGCATGAGACTCCTCACTATTTTGTTTTATTGTGTTTAGTTGTTTTTTATAAAGAATCAGCTCTTCAATGCTGATAATTTTAAAGTTGAACTGATTCGCGATTTCTTTTAGTTGGGGTAGCCGAGCACAAGTTCCATCCGGGTTGAGGATTTCACAAATTACTCCTACTGGGGCAAAACCACATAATTTTGCCAAATCCACTGCTGCTTCAGTATGTCCGGGACGCTCTTCAACACCGCCGTCTTTAGCGATAAGTGGGAAGATATGGCCAGGTCTAACAAAGTCACTAGCTTTAATATTGGGGCCAGAAAGGCGAGATAAAGTAATGGCGCGATCTCTTACAGAGATTCCAGTGGTAATATCACAGGCGGCATCTATGGAAACAGTAAAGGCGGTGCTATGACAGTCCTCTGCATTTGCCACCATAGGGCATAGCTCAAGCCTGGCAGCAACGTCACTGCTTACAGGAGCACAAATTAGGCCACGGCCATAGAGAGTCATAAAGTTTACATCCTCAGAAGTGATCATTTCTGCAGGAATGACAAAGTCTCCTTCATTTTCGCGGTTTTCATCGTCAACTACGATAATCATGCGTCCGGCCTTTAAATCTGAAAGTGCTGCTTCTATACTATCTAACATCTATCCCCTTAATAACTGCATGAAGTTAGTATCTGATTTTTCAAATCTCAAAAAATTTTCAAGATACTTGGCCATCATATCTACTTCAAGATTGACTGAATCGCCAATCTTTTTTGAACTCAATATGGTATTACTATAGGTGTGCGGAATAATGGATACTGTAAAACTATGATCGGTAAGCCTTGCAATAGTCAGGCTAATGCCATCAATCGCAATGGATCCTTCTGGGATCATATATTTAAATAAATCCTTGGGAGCGCTAAATTCCAACTCATAATTTTTCCCCATAGGAGTAATTTTTTTTAAGCATCCAAGTCCGTTAACATGCCCCTGTACAAAATGTCCGCCCATGCGATCCATTGGACGTAACGCGAGCTCTAGATTAACGGAAGATCCAATTTTTAAAGATCCAATATTGGTTTTTTCCAGAGTGACGTGCACTGCTTGTACCGTAAATTTATTTTCTTTAATTGCAGTCGCAGTAAGACAGACTCCATTAACTGCTACGGAATCATCTATAGCTATGTCAGCAGCAAGTTTACTAGTTTCAATAACAAATTCTTTACCAGTCGCATTTGCTCGTACACTTACAACTTTACCGATGTCTTTAATTAGACCTGTAAACATATATTTCCTTGGCTTTCAAACAAAATGTCCGTTCCTAGTGAAACCCAGCGTCCTTTACCAAATTGCATGGCCTCATCAATTTGAGTCGGTTCAAAACCTTGTACACCGGCAATACCATCACCCAAAATTTTAGGGGCCACATAAATACTCAAGCGGTTGTATCTTTGTTCAGTGAGAAACGATCTGATAACCTGAGCACCACCTTCCACGTAAATGGAGTGAATTCCCTCTCGATAGAGCATGGAAAGTAGGGCGTCCATATCAAATTTATTATTTTTAATGGGGCACCTGAGAAGGTTTCCATCATAACTGATGTCTACATCTTCACCTACGACGAGATAAGTGTAGTTTTTGTATTGATCATTAAATATATCTTGTCCCAAATTAACAGAGCCAGAGCGGGATAAAACGATGCGCTTTTTAGGCATTTCCCGGGTAAGTCTAACAGTTAGGCGTGGGTTGTCAGTGTTAACGGTTCCTGCACCCACCATAATGGCGTCGTATAGCTTACGTTCATGATGAGCGTAGCTGCGAGCAACTTCTCCTGTAATCCATTTAGAATTATAGCTATTGGTGGCAATTTTTCCATCCAGGGTTTGGGCCCATTTCAAATGAATAAAAGGTATGTTTTCACTTATGTGATGGAAAAAAACTTCATTCAGTATGGCACCCTCGTCAGTCAAAACATCAGTGATGACTTCTAAGCCTGCGGCCTTTAATTGTTCAACACCTTTCCCGGCGACAGCAGGGTTGGGATCTAAGTTTGCAATAACCACAGTCTGTATGCCAGCTTCTATAATAGCGGGTACACAAGGAGGCGTTTTCTTGTGAGTATGGCAGCATGGTTCTAAATTACAATAAAGAGTTGCTCCTGATAAATCTACTTGTGCATTTTTGATGGCCGCAAGCTCTGCGTGATCGTTACCTGATTTTAAATGATATCCTTCACCAAGAATTTTATCATCTTTAATAATAACGGCCCCAACGTAGGGGTTAGGTGATGTCATTCCCATGGCCTGTTTGGCCAGGGCAAAGCATCTTCTCATATTTTTTTCATGGATTGTACGCATTTATAGGATCTCCATGTAAGTAAACTCTTCAGGCTTATCCTGCATTAAATCAAGAAATGGTTTAAGACTATACTGTGGTTGCACTCCCATCCACTCTTTGATACGGGACTGGGGAATAGATAGATTTAGCCATTTAAAAATACAGGCTTGTCGCAAGTTCTTTGCGGTAATACTGGTTTCCAGCTGGTGAGAAAATTCTTTAAAAATAACTTCAATCCCTCGCGCTGAAAGTCCGCCACTTAAGATTTTAAAAGGATTAGCATTAAAGAGTAGCTCATTAAAATCAATTCCAGCAGCATTTTTCCCTTGTTCTAAAAGGTTTTTATATTGGTCGAAAACTGCCGCAAAATTACTATCCAGGATTACGGTAAAGGGGTCTCTTTTCTCTGGTGCCACCAAGACGCGATAACCTGTTTCTCCCATACTAATATGTTTCATCTTTAATTTTTCGATGTGTGAGACTTTGAGTCCTGCTCCATAGATAAGTTCAAATAGAAGCATATTACGACAGGCCAATAGTTGTTCATGTCCCTTACATTCCTGCATCTTTCTTTCAAGATCTGCTTTCAACTTGCGTACAATGGCAAAAGCGGTAGGACGAGGGATATCGACCACCTTAGGTTGTACTAAAACCTTTTTTACGGGATTTTCGTCAAAAATCCCCTCGGTGATAAGGTAGTCAAAAAAGATTCTTAAGGCCTGGATACGTCTACGGATAGAATTTGGACTCGTATATTTTTTATTTAAATACTCGTTATACTCTTTTAGTTCCGTAGTGGTGATCTCATTTAATTCTAAGCTTCTGCCTTTTTCAGCGAGAAAGCCTTTAAAGATATTAAGGTCTGTGCGATAATTTTTAAGGGTGTTAAAACTTTTCTGCTGACCGGCCAAGTGTTCAATAAAATTACGACTTTTTTCTTCAAAGTTTAATATTTCCATCGCAGGCTTATACCATACCTGATACGTATATTCAATGAAGCTAGCTTCCCTTGAAAACATATATTTCTTACATTATGTGCAAGAAATGCTTCAATGCGTTATGATTTGTGTTATGTTCACTACGTTAGCAAATTACGAAAAACGGTTACATTAAGTCACTAGATGTCTTAATAGGAGATAATTATGAAGAAATTATTTATAGGAATGTTATTCATTTTTACTATGTCTGCTTTTGCTGATTATGATGTGTGCGTTCAAGCCTATCAAGATGCCTATGTTAAATTAGATAGAGATACTAGAAATTTTAACAATAGAATTATTGATAAAAATGAATTCGCCACTAGTGTTGCTGCTATTTCAACAGAGGTAACAATAAAAAGAAGCATATGTCATTTTACAGAAGATCCTAAAATAAGAGCTTGTGTAAAAACTCTGTACAATAGATACCACAAATTGCGTGATAAAATTTCTGTAACAAGCGTTTTATTGGGAAATCAAACAGAAGTGGAAATTGGCTTCTTAGACCAATTAGTCAGTAGTTTCAACCGAGAATTCGACTCCCTCAGGTGTGAATTAACGGGAGTTGATGTTCACCTTAATAGATAGCACTAGTTCAAATATGGCTTTTTTGTAAAAAATTCCTTATTTTCAATAACTTGCTCATCTACTTTACTCACGCAATTGGACATGTTACATATGTTCAAATTTTTTAGATGGCAGTTTTGGCCATGATGACCTTGGAGAGGATATGAGCTTTGATCAAATATCAAAGAACTTACATTCAGAACTTTTAATTGTGCAACAGACAGTTAAGCTCAATGAGCTAGCTGCGCTTTTTCAAAAATACTTTCAATCATCATATATAGAGTACTCACCAGAAATTTTACAGGCATTTGTCCATAAATCATTTACTCATGAATTTAAAATGGAATTAGACCATAATGAGAAATTAGAGTTTTTGGGAGATGCTGTTCTCCAGATGATTATTTCAGAAAAGCTCTTTATGAAATATCCAAATAAGGATGAAGGAGAGTTATCTAAAATGCGCTCTGCCATTGTGAATGAAAATACGCTGGCCATACTGGCCACTGAGTTAGGGCTTGCCAAGTACATTATGCTAGGTCGAGGTGAGCTAAAGGAAGCAGGACATGAAAAGTCTTCAATTTTGGCCAATACCTTTGAAGCAGTTTTAGGCGCCATTTATTTAAAAAATGGAATGAGCGATGCAATACGGTTAATGGAAACTGCGATGGCCATCTATCAGGAGTCCACAGGTAAAGAATTATTGGCCGAATCCATACTGCTTAGCTTTGATCCTAAGACCAAACTGCAAGAAATAGTCATGAAAAAATACAAGACTACTCCCAGTTATACTTGCCTTAGTGTAAAAGAAGGCAAGAAAGAACGATTTAAAGTGGAGCTTCGAATTGAAGATAAACTTATCGACTCGCTTATGCATATATCTAAGAAAAAAGGAATGCAGCAGTTAGCTAAACAAGTATTAGAAAAAGAACTTATATAGGAGAAGACATGCTTTTAACTGATCAACACCCACACAATAAGCAAATCACAGTTTCCTTATTAGGAAAGCCAAATGCTGGTAAGTCAACCTTGATAAACTATTTATTAGGCTTTGATCTTTCGATTGTTAGTAGTAAGCCACAAACAACACGTAATCAGTTTCACTGTGCTTTTACTGTTGATCATACTGAGGTTGTTCTAGTTGATACTCCAGGTGTGCACTCTAGTAATCAAGAATTGAATATTAGAATGAACGGACAAGCGCATTTTGGAGCAGAGGGAGTCGACTTAAATTTATTATTGGTTGATTTAACCAAAGATGTGATTAGTGACGTTAAAAACTTTTTAAAGGATTTTGATGGGGAACTTTCTCGCACTTGGGTGGTCTTCACCAAATCAGATCGAGTAGAAAACTTAGAGAATAAAAACTTTGATGGCTTTTTTGAGACAATTAAAGTGATGATTCCAAATGCAGAAAAGTATTTTGTATTAAGTGGGAAAGAAGGGGATAATGTTCACCTTTTAACGGGTGCCCTATGTGATGCGGCCCTTCCGGGACCACACCTTTATCCAGATGGATCAGTATCAAATAAAAATGAGCGTTTTTTCGCTTCTGAATATATTAGAGAACAAGCTTTTAATACCCTTAAAGATGAGCTTCCGTACGAGTTGGCCGTTGTGGTTGATGAGTATTACGACGCCAAGAAGGTAGGGGAGCAAAATGTTGATGCCAAGATTTCGGCTTCTATCCTGGTAAATCGTCCTAGTCAAAGAGCGATTGTTGTTGGGTCTAAGGGCTCTGTCATTAAGGAAATTGGAACAAATGCCAGAAGAAAAATTGAAACGATGACAGGCGGAAAAGTTCATTTGAATTTACACGTTAAGGTAAGTCCAAAGTGGTTTCGTAATAATTTTGTTTTGGATGAAATCGGATTACCAAGAACCCAAAAATCAAATAGGGTTTGGAGAAAAAAATAATGAATACAAAAAAACGTTCATGCGTTATATCACTTATTGGCCGCCCCAACACGGGAAAAAGTACGGTTTTTAATCGTTTGATGAAAAAGTCATTTAAGGCCATGTCTTACGATCAACCGGGGGTAACTCGTGATCGACATTATGGTATTGCTACTTTTGAAAATGCGACAGGTGAGCAATCCGAAGATGTGATTGTGGTGGATACTGGTGGATTCTATCCTGAGAAGGTAGAAGAGCAGCAGCAGCTAGGCAAAAGAAAAACCGCAGAACCATTTTTTAATATTATGGCCGATCATGCGAAATTGGCGATTGATGAATCTGATCTTGTATTAATGGTAGTTGATGTAAGAGAAGGGTTGATTCCTTTTGATAAAACTATTGCCGACTATATTCGTACCCAGAAAAAGCCAATGTGGCTTTTAGTCAACAAGTTTGACTCAGATAAACAATGGGGAGATGAAGCTGAGTTTTATGAGCTAGGTTTGGATGAAGATAGTTTCTTTATCATCTCGGCAGAACATAACCGTGGTCTGACAGATCTCAATGAAAGGCTATTTGCATTTGCCCATGATTTTGAAACGGAAGAAGAAAAAGATGTACAAAAAGGCGTAAAACCTAATCACGATGTTGTCGCTAATGTGGCAATTATTGGCGCTCCTAATGCAGGAAAGTCGACGCTACTTAACCAACTGGTTGGGGCCAAGAGGGCACTTGTCTCTAATATTGCTGGTACGACGGTTGATCCTATTGAAGGTTATTTCGACCTGAACTTTAATAAGGATGTAGAGCGTTTAACGGCAATGGATAATGAGTTTAGAAAGACTAATTCAGAGCTTTTAAGTGAGTTAGAAGGATTTAATTCTGAATTTGAAGAAACAGAAATGCTTGCCTATGGAGAGATGCCTTTAGATTATAAATTTGATGATGAAGATGAAGAGTTGGTCAACGATGACACAGAGTTTGAGTTTGCTGAAGTTAATAATGATCTTTATTCGACTGAAGATTTAGAGAAAAGTTTAGAGGCCGCTAACGAAGAAGTGACTGAGGAGCAAACGACTGAAGAGGAGTTATCGCAAGCGCCAGTGGAAGCTGTTAATACTTATAGATCGATTAAAATTGTAGATACGGCAGGGATTCGTAAGAAAAATCATGTGACTGGTTTTATCGAAGAACAGTCGGTTTATCGCTCTCTTAAATCTATTTCCGAAGCGGATGTTGTGATCTACATGATAGATGCAACTAAAGGTATTTCTCATCAAGATCGTAGGCTATTAGACATTGCTGTTGAGAAAGGAAAATCGATCATTATCTGTTTAAATAAATCAGATCTTATTGAAGATGTATTAAAAGACAAGGCCCGTAAAAAAGATTGGCTTTTAGATTTAAGGGCCACAATTCCTTGGCTAAGTTTTTGTGAAATGATTACTATTTCTGCCAAAACGGGAAGACATCTGCATAATTTAAGACATTCTTTAAAGCAAACGATTCTTGTTAGAAATAAAAAAGTAACAACCGGGAAGCTGAATAAAGTTCTTACATATTTAGTAGATAAATATCCCATTGTTCTGCATAAAGCACAAGGAACGCGACTCAAGGTGAAGTACGCTTCCATGTTAAAGGCTGGACCTCCAACGATTTTACTTTTTACTAATAAAGCGAAAGGTATTCCGGTTAACTATCGCAAGTACTTAACCAATGGGCTTCGTCGCGAATTTGATATTGTAAATACCCCGGTACATTTGATATTTAGAACGACAACCGATATCGAAAGACGTATGCGTAAAAGCTACGCTGATAACTAGTTAATTTTATATCTTATATGCATGGAAATTTAGGCATTTCACCAGCTTAATATGGCCCAGTTTAAAGCCTAAGATATTATAATTTATAGAATATCTGATTTAAACCTACAGGTAAATGCAGTATAGACCGATAATATTAAAGTGAAAGAATATAGGTATATGTTTACTTTAATTTTATTGGCCATTATCTCATCGCCTATGGTGTTCGGCCGTTCTGTATCTAAAAAGTCTGCCCAAAAGTACAATTTAAGCGTTTTAAAAAATATGAATCTTAAACGTCTTCGTCATAGAGATGTTTCGAAAATCCGTAAAGAATTTATCTGGTTTTATAAAGAAATTGATAAGATCACCAAGCATGAGCAAAAACAAACTGTGTTTTTGCAACAACTAGAACGTTTTTTAAATAGTGGCCTGGCCTATGCCAGTGATTCCTATTCTAATGAATGTCTGTTTGGTGGTTGGCCTTCTGTCATGGAACGAGGAGTGTGTCGTCATCCGTGGACGAAACAACGAATTGTTAGTTATATGGGAGAGAGTTATCGCACTTGTGATAGTGGTGCCTTTTTATGTAATCCACTTCTGTTTGGAAAAAATAAATGTGTCGATATCGTGAATAATAATTTTGTAGGTCTTACATCTAAGTGTGATGCACTTTTTGATCCTAAAAAAGAAGAAGATAAAAAAGAGTTATTAGCTATTGAAGCCAAACTTAGGGCAAATAATGCAAAAAAATTAAATGCAGTGGCAAAGGATATTGGCAAGTTCTGCCATCATGTTCGATTCTCTGGAAAGTACAAACCAAGTTCAGATCATTTTGCAACCTGTAAAGGCTTAGATGATAGATTGGCCAGGTTTGGTATCGGGTTGAAGCAACGAATAGAGGAAGCTGACAATGCTGCGGCCAAATTAGGTAATGCTTTAAATGAAAATAAGGCCATGAGTATTCTTAAACATTGCCAAGATAAGTTTGAAGAAGGAAAGAATTTTTTATCTAGTGATAGGGATATCTTTAATCATATATTAGCAGTCGGTGTTGATTGTGAACGTGATAAGATGGTCACCTTGGATAAGAATACGGATTTGGCAGGACTAGATAATAAATTTAGTGATTTTGCTGAGGATGTATTGGCCACAGAAAAAGAAGAGCAAATGCTAGATGAGCTCAATAAAGATGCCATGGTTGATAATTTTTATGCATTCATGAAACAAAAGGCAACATTTGAAGATGATGAACTTTTAAAAGATGACAATAAGTGGAATAAAGCAGTCGCAGAGTTTGAAAAAAAATATCCTATGCCAGCGATGAAAAATAAAAAAGATATTATAAATAGAGTTCGGGGTAGGCTTAAAGCAAATAGTCTTGCAAAAAACTATAGTGCAAGAGATGCTAAACGCAAATTCTGGGGGCTAGCTAAAGCGCTTAATAAGGCATGTCAGGCCACGCGAAAAAGTGTATTAGCTTCACCTGTGAAACGAAAAAAGAAAAGAGGGCATCGCAGTAGTGATCCTGCCTATAAAAATATGCTCAAAGAACATGTCCACGGGGAAAACGGAAAAAATGGTGGGCTTATTTCTGAATTTAAAGGCATAATAGACAACTTTGTCGCAGAAGACCCAGGTCTTGCCACCCTTTTTATTGCAGATAATATGAAAGATGTTTTCACCGGTCTAGATCGTAAAGCAGCGCTTTGTGCCAGTGGGAAAAATCCCATCGTCACCAATGCGAATGATGCCGATTCAATTGTGGCCATAGATCTTGAAGATATTACCACTGAGGATATCAAAGAAGATATTGATGAGGTTAATGAAAGTCTGGCCGATGATGCCAAGCAAACCCAAAAATTTATGAAGCATGTAGAAGATGGTGATAAAAATAAAATTAAAGATGATATTAGAGAGATTTTAAAAAGCAAACCACATATGCTGGCAGGCTTTCTAAATACCCTTGATTCAGCAGAAGATAAGTCTTATTTTGCAAAGTATGTTTGTAAGGCAACTTTTGAAATTTATCGCAATGATACAATTAGAGAGGTTGGTCTAACAGCTGCCAGCTTTGTGGTAGGTTTTGGTGTAGGTGGTGTGGCCACTAAATTTGCACAAGTTGCAGCAAGCCGACTTTTATTTACGGCCGCTGCTTCTGTCATTGACTCAGGTGTGACGTATGCCGTGCAACGTAGTGTGGCCGAAGAAATCCGTCATGGAGCAGATGTTGGTCTAGCTACTGAGCGTTTAAAGTTAAGAGAATATAATAAGAGAGAAAAAATCGCAGATAATCATGACAATCCAGTTTTATACGGAGCTGCAGCTGTGGCGACTGTTGCCGGATCCAAGTTAGGCCAGGCGATTAAGTTTGGAAAAAAAGTGGCGACTAAATCAGTAACTCCTACACGTAGTGCCTTAGTCGCTGCCAAAGTAGAGCGAAGTAAAGCTCTTATTCATCAACCTCTAAGTCAAAAACATTTGGTTAAGCATAATCCGTTACCAGTAGTGAAGTCTAGCGATAAAGTGGTTGCTGCTGGCAAAGCTTCAAAACCAGAATTTATCCCTCAACCTGTTCTTAAGCAACTGCCAAATGATAAAATGAGAATTACTGCTGGCAAACAACCAAAACTACTTCCAAGTAAAGATGAGGTGGTCAAGCCTAAGTCCTTAACACTAGTGAAGTCTAGCGATAAAGTGGTTGCT
>JBFEUX010000326.1:0-2586 GCA_041547255.1 Bacteriovoracaceae bacterium | reverse complement strand
GCTATTTCCATGGCCGAGTTATAGGTGGCTATATCGAACAGTTTTGTCCAAAAGGGGCTTGTCTAAAACCGACTCAGTGGAAGTCACGCTTGGTTTTGGTTGCAGTCCCAACTGAAAATGCTGAACTTGAGGATATTAAAGAGATAAAGGATCTACAGGCAAGTATTAATTGGGCCTCAGTACGGGCCTTTGTTGAAAATGGCCAAGGAAAAAACCTTTTGGCAGGAAAATATTATCCGGCTTTTCGTATGGGTAGTTTAATTACTGCTGATAAGGCCCTTCAATATGTGAACAAAAATTCTTTGAAGTTTAGTTTGGAGAAACTGCACCAGATAAGATCTTCCTGTTATAAACTTTATGAAAAAATTTGGAATAAAGTTGGAAAAGATTCAGAGTATGAGAAAAAACTGAGAGATTTAAAAACAGTTGCGGGGCGGGCAAAATATATTAAGGAACATCCACTTAAAAAAGATGATTTATTTTTCAGCCGCTTTAAAAAGAACTTTAAAACTTATGAACGAGACTACAAAACCTGCATCCAATATGTTTATCCATCAAACATCAACAACAATGCTGAAAGACATTGGTTTTTTAGCTATTATACAGCGGTCCATTTATTACATGGCCTAGCATATTCTTATGATTGTAAGCGGGGGATATGGGATCGAAATCCACGCCGCCCCAATGGCAAACCACTTATTGCGCTAGAAGATGAATTTAAAAATTGTCGTGCGCGCAGGACTGATGATGCTTTTGTTTCGGCACCTGTCTATTTAGATAGACTTCGTGCTAGGGGACTTCGAAGTTATCATTATGTTGATTATGATAAAGGTGCAGAGGGAACTCACAAAAAAATCTATTCATGGGTTAAAGATGATAATAAGCGCCTGCAGTGTTTAGATAAAGATAAAAAACGTAAGAATAATCATAACTTTCCTAAAGATATCTCCTGGCGTAAAAGGCGTTTACCTTTTGATAGTCAGGGAAGGTTTATTAAGTAAATGAATATGGTTTCTGAGTTTATTGATAATATTCAAATTTATTTAAGCCGGTATACGCATTACTATCCGCTGCGAATAAGTTTTTGGGGAAATGACCTCAAAGATGGCCTAGAGTTGAATTATGATTTTCAAGACAAGCGCAGCACTTTACTTGCTGATGGTGAGGCCAAAGGCCATATGCCCAATATTTACTTAATTATTGGTGCTCTGAATTTTTTACAGTTAAAAAAACTGAAACAGAAATTAAATGAAAACAACGAAAAAACGTATATCGTTCATTGTGTAGGTTCAATTCCTGAAGCTAAGCTTGCTGGCTCCTATATGGTTTCACCGTCGATTAAGGATGAACTTCCTGTCGATTTTGTATATACAAACTATCCTATAGATATTGATTTTATAGTCGAAAAACTATGTAAAATAAGTAGAGAAAAGCGTGAATAATATTTTTGCAAATTTTGGTTTAGAGCAAGATTCTAGTTTTGGTGAAAATGCCCATGTCTATCATTGTTCTCAAGACCAGTTTGAAACATTTTATCATGAAATCCAAAATCAATGGGATTATATCTGGCTGGTTGATATCGTGGCCTATGAGAAAAAGGCTGGTCAGCAGGTTCTTATCTATCATTTTATAAGCTTTGATGATAGTCCTGATTTTTCGATTAGTTTCGATATTATAGAGAATACTCCAGTGAAAAGTATTTCTCACATTTGGAGAAATGCAACAGCATTGGAGCAAGAAATTTGGGAGTTACATGGTATTTCATTCTCTAGGGAATATCAGCGTAATTATCCTTTTGCATTTAGTGTTCCTCCCATGAGCAAGGCCTTTAAAAATGAGCAAGCTTCTTGGAGCAGTGATCTTAAGCCTCAGTTTGATTTACAATATCAACTGCGTGACCCTCTAAAGAAAAATCAATACCAGCTTTACTGTAAATTAAAACGAAATTTGATTAATGAATGTCAGCTCGAAAGTGGCCATTTCCATATTGGCCTGGAGAAGATCCTGGAGGGGCAGGGACTCATGTCAGTATTTTCTATGGTTGAGTCTTATTTTAATCATAAATCACCAACCTGGGCATTTTTACTTTCTCAGGCAGTTGAAGATCATAATAAATGGGAAATTCCCGAGCGAGCGCGTGCTCTAAGAATGATACTCTTAGAGTTGAACCGAGTGCAGGATCATATTCAGTTTTTGAAATCACTGAGCATTGAAATTGTTGTTGAGTCGCTTTATTCACATTGTTTACTTTGGGAAAAGAGAATCCAGTCACTTTTTCTAAGTTATTGTGGGAATGAGTTTGGTGCCTATTGCATTAAGCCGGGGGGCGTATTTAAGGATATTGACCAGGTCTGGTTAGCAAGGACTTTAAAAGAAATTCATCAAATAGAGCATTCATTAGTGGCTGTTTATAGAAATTTAATATTGGGCTCTAGTTTAAAGGAATTGTTAGGGTTTGAGCTTTTTTCTAAAAATATAGCTGATTTATGGTGTGTCACAGGGCCTTTGGCACGAGCTGTCGGTCTCAATATGGACTTAAGAAAATCATCACCTTTTTATTATTATTCAGATGTTGAATTCGATGTT
>JBFEUX010000152.1:0-7288 GCA_041547255.1 Bacteriovoracaceae bacterium | reverse complement strand
TACTCTTAAATAAATCGAGTTTCAGATATAAGTCATCTCTACTGAAGTTGAGTATTATCGATGAATCATCATACTTATCATAATTTACATAACTATCCCTCAAATTAAACCTTGATTCAAAAAACCATCCGCTTTTTCTGTAACCGCCACCAACTTTTCCATCAAAGTTTGCACGCAGAGAAATGGGTAAATTTGAATAATATGAAAAATCACTCAGAAACATATCCCTCAAATCTGTGGCAAAGAAGAACTCATTTTGCGTTATATCATATCTAATATCACCAGTAATTCTTCCCTTACCTTTTTCTGCTATCAAGTTGAATATATCTACAGATGAATTTCGCAATTTAAAGTCGAAGGATAACTTCTCTACACTCTCATTAAAGAAGTAATTATTTCTCCCCTTCAAACTCCCATCGGCCAATAAATCATCAACATTAGTTTTTCCCGTCAGTGTTCCTTTTGCATCCCAATCACCATGAATTTCATTAGCAGTGACTGTTACATCTCCCATGACTGGCGCCAAAATCCGTTTCAATTCATTAAAGTCCATTTTTTTAATTTGATAATCTAAGCTGATATCCCGTGTCTCATAATTGACTTCGCCGGTCACAACAGCAGTTGCCTTACCTGAGCTTCCGATGGCCTTCTTTATGGCAATTCTATTTCTATCTAAAAGATAAACGACATCGGCCTTAAATTTGTCTAAAGAATAACCCACAAAGTTAAATTTCTTCAAGTCATTTTCTGTTTTTAAAGTCAACCCATCTGCTTCTTTAACTAAATCAAAAGAAAACGTTCCCTTTCCTCCCATTTTATAACTTGCAACCTCACTAAATTCATCTAGGTCAACAAAGCTCATTGGCATAGTAAGATTAAAGTCTTTCTTTCCAATGATTCCTCTTAACATTAAGTTGGTTTCTTTTCCCTTGATATTAGTATCAAGAATAAAGTCCTTACCTCGTAAGACAAACTCAGACTTATCTATGGCCAACGTGGGTGCGGCCAATATAACAAAACTATTGGTTTGCAATTTAAAATTTTTCAGATCCACTTTATCGACCATACTGAACTTAAAGCCATTCCGATAGAGATCGAAACGTACTTTACCGCTCAGCTCACCCCTTAGCATATCAAAATCATTTCTAAGGTATCGAAGAAAATTAGTTGCCTTCAGCGCTGTTGCTTCAACGAGTATCGGCTGTTCAACAAACCTTTTTGTTTTAAAGTCAAAGAATTGAAAAGGTTTCAGCAATTTTATACGTTGTTCTTTATCTTTAAGAAAAAACTCTTTAAATATAATTTCCTCTGGAGTAATTAACGCATTCAAACTCGCCTCTTCTCCATATACGAAATCTGTGTAAAAATCATTTACTTTTAATTTTGAATCAATTTTATAATTATTTCCTTTCCCACTTACTTTGGAAATGACTTCTAGCTTACCTTTCTCTAGACTTCCAACTTTAGAGATATCAACAAAGTTATGCATTAAATTGATTGGCATTTTTGTCTTCAGCTTAAAATCATAGTTTTTATTTATTGATATGTAATTTTCTATAGACCCTGTTGCAATCAAACTTGCAAAACCACTCTTTACCGAGAGTTGATTCAAAACGATCTCTTTTCTTGATAAATCGGCATCTATTTTAACTTGATCCAGCATTTCTTTAACATTAATATAGCGAGACAAATCAAAGCTTTCAACAATCCCATTTATATTAACGGACTGTTGTAAGTTCTTTAGTACCAACTGATTTGTATAAATACTGTGCTCATCATATTCTATTAAAAGATCTACAACTGTCGCTGTGTTCAAAGGTAGCTCTTTGAGATAATCAAAATAATCTAAATTTACTTTCGAGAGCCCACCCGATTCCTTTTCTGTTTTTGATGATTTACTCACTTCAATCTTTATTAAGCCATCCTTTAGCATAACATTATCAATCATGAATTTTGTGTTAAATACATCAAAAGGATTAAAGTAAATACCAACGGTGCTTGCTTCGGCCAGTATCTTTAAGTTATTTTTATCTGCCGTAAAATATAGATCTTTGACTTCTGCTCCAGGGGGAAACATATTAAAGCGCAGGTTGCTAAATTCGACATCTGCATTTAGAACTTCTCTTATATATTTAGTTGCGACCTTTGAAACTTGCCCTGCGACCCACTGACTCTGTAAAAGCTCCCAGAGTAACATGAATGTTATTCCTAAAATAAAAATAAATAGAATCAAAATTTTATTTATACTTTTCATGTTATCACGTTCGCGTTTTTCCAAAGCCAGGGTCAAATCGTGTAATATTGGCCAAACAAGATTCTAAAGACCCCACATCACCTAATTCTTTAAATACCTCATATTTTATTTTCTCAAATGGGATGACCTCGTCATCTTTCAAGCCATAGTCAAGAATACACTTATTGGCCAAATAAATTGCCTCAGCATACTCATTCATATTCAAACTTATAATGGCCAGGAGATACATCTTATTGCTTGAGTCATCGAGCTTATCTAATAAGAACTTCGCAACTTTAAACATCCCCATATTCATAAGAGCAACAACCAGATCATAATTGGCAACATCGCCATCATCACTATATTTAAAATAAGTAAGTGTGTTCAACTCTACTTCACTCGGAGTATACTTTGGTATTCCAATACTAACGATATTTACCTCTTCGCTTACGTCTGTCGTGTAAGGATATTGAAATATTTCCTCTGTATCCGTATTTTCTTCGTAAGGAATTCTTGTTATTTCAACATTACCCTTTAGTTCCTTTACTAAATCCTTAAAGAATGGTTCGGCTTCGTTTAGTTTTATGGGATACATTTTTTCAACAAATCGAAATAATTTTTCTCTCGTGCTTGTTCTTTTTAGTAAATGAAGCGTAATTAGATATTCAACCCGATCTTGTGCAAACAAAATTAGTTCAACTATTTCTTTTGTTAAAAGCTCATAATTAGCTTCAATTGCCAATATAGCTTTTAAATATAATTTCTGCTTATAGAGCGAAACATAATCGCCCTCATACTGTTCAACGGTATTATAAATAGCTTCAATAAGATTTATTTTTTTATGTCCATTAAGAAACTCAGCTCTAGCCTTCTCTAGGTAAACACTAGCTTGATCATAGTTTCCTGCTTCCAGGTTAACGATAATTCGCCCCACGAGATAATAGCTTTTATTGTCTAAGCTTTTCTGGAATTGTTTTTCAAACTGACTATACTTTGCATATAACTTTTGAACGATTAATTGTTCATGTAGTTTTTCCAGTTCATCAAAAAAATCTTCTATCTTACCCATTCCATAGAGTGCATTTAAATAACATAGTTTTTGAAAGACATATCTATTTTCAAAATTTATATCGTTAGTTAGTTCGTAAATTTCTTGATGTGCTTGCAGCTGACTTAAAGCTTCATAAATAAATTCTAGCAATTGGTGTGTAATTAATTTTTTTGATAACAATACTTTTGTATGTGAAATAAAGTTTTGCCCAAAAGATTTTTGAACAAGCAAAGCTGCTTTGAACTCATTAATTTTTTTTAAATTTGGTGTGTCTAAAACATCATTTAAAAGTTTAACTAAATCTGTCAAACAACTCTCCTGAAAAATGAGCTAACTTACTAATATTTTAGCATTTTTCAGCAAGAAAATTTGTATTGTAAGAATTTTCCCTAAAGTCAGAATTGTTTAAAATCTTTTGATGTAATTGAATATTTGTCTTTATTCCACCAACGACAGTTTCGCTCAATGCCCTCAGTGCCCGATTAATACACTCAGCTCTAGTGTCAGCATAAATGATAACCTTTGAGATCATAGAATCGTAGTGAGGTGGTATATTATATCCTGTATAAATAAAGTCATCTACTCTAACTCCCATGCCTCCAGGTCTGTGGTAATGAGTGATTAAACCAGGAGAAGGCATAGATGTAACAGGATCTTCAGCATTTATACGACATTCAATTACGTGACCTCTGAACTCAATTTCTTTTTGCTTTAGGGATAATTTCTGACCCATTGCCACTTTAATTTGCTCAGCTATCAAATCAACCCCACATCTTTGCTCAGTTACGGGATGTTCTACCTGAATACGGGTATTCATTTCCATAAAATAATATTTTGCTGTATCCAGGTCATATAAAAACTCAACAGTTCCAGCTGAATCATAACCAACTTTTTTAGCCAGCCTTACACCAGCCTGACACATTGATTCACGAGTTTTATCATCAATTACAGGACTCGGAGATTCTTCAATAATTTTTTGAAACCTTCTCTGAATCGTGCAGTCCCTTTCTCCTAAGTGGATAACATTGCCGTGCTTATCGGCCATTATTTGAATTTCAATATGTCTTGGATTTGAAATAAATTTTTCAATAAAAAGTGTATCATCCCCAAAAGCAAGTTTTGATTCTTGTTTTAAGATTTCAATGGCAGGGAGTAAACTTATCGTTTCCTCTATTTTTTTCATTCCTCTTCCACCACCACCTGCGGAAGCCTTGATCAATACAGGGTAACCCATTTCCTCGACCGCTTTAACAATTTCATCATTGGCAAGTGAGTTAACATAGATAGGCTCAAGTGTCGGAACATCAGCTTCCTTCGCAATTTTCTTGGACTCAATTTTATCACCCATTTTTCTTAGGCAATCGATATTAGGGCCAATAAAAGTAATTCCACACTTCTCACACATTTTAGCGAATTCATCATTTTCAGATAAAAATCCATAGCCAGGATGAATGGCGTCAGCACCGGTAATTTCAGCAGCTGATAAAATAGCGTGTATATTTAAATAACTATTTATGGATTTTGGCGGGCCGATACAAACTGACTCGTCAGCGAGTTTAACATGCAAGGAGTTTTCGTCTGCTGTGGAGTATACAGAAACAGTCTCTATACCCAACTCTTTGCAACTTCTAAGAACTCTAACTGCAATCTCACCGCGATTAGCGATAAGAACTTTTTTAAATTTTTTCACTTTAGACTCTTACTTTAAATAATGGTTGTCCAAACTCAACTAAGCTTTCATTATCTACACAAATCTCTACAACTTCACCTGAAACATCACTTTCAATCTCATTCATAATTTTCATTGCTTCAAGGATACAAAGAGTTTGTCCTTTAGTAACTCTATCACCAACCTTAACATAGGCTGGCTTGCCTGGAGCAGGTTGTGAATAAAATGTTCCAACAAAAGGTGACTTTACATCATGTAATCCCGCATCCTGAGCAGCTGCAGGTTTTGGAGCATTCGCTGTTGTAGGAGCTGGTGTCGTAGTCATTGCTGGAGCTGAAATAACATGTGCACTAGATGTTGTGTTAAAGTTTACACTTATTTTCACATCTTTTTCTTCATATTTTAGCTCAGCAACACCTTCATTTTTTGCTAGTTCAATAAATTGTTTTACTTTCTCTAAGTTCATATTCGTACCTATGATTTAACCCTTTCTACATATTCACCTGTTCTGGTATCTATTTTCAACTTTTCACCTTCATTGATAAATAAAGGAACATTGACCTGCAAGCCTGTCTCCATAATTGCTTTTTTAGAACCACCAGCAGCAGTATCACCTTTAAGCCCTGGATCTGTTTGCGTAACTTGAAGATTAACAAAGTTTGGAAGATCGATTGAAATTGGTCTTTCATTAAAATAAAGAATATCTACCTTTATACCTTCTTGAAGATAGTATTTAGCATCACCGACATTATCATGACTCAAATGAACTGATTCATAAGTAGTAAGATCCATAAAATTATACCCGTCCATATCGCCGTAGGTATATTCCATTTCCTTTTCTTCCATATCTGGCTTATCCACGGTATCAACACCAGCTTTAAAGGTTTTTTCTAAGACTTGTCCGGTAATTAAGTTTTTAATTTTTGCTCTTACAAAAGCAGAGCCTTTACCTGGATTTATATGAGCAAAGCTTGTCACAATATAAGGTTTACCATCGATAGCGATTTTCAGACCGTTTCTAAAGTCTGTTGTTTGATACTTCACAGTTTTTCCTTTTTTAAATTTACTTTTCTAACAAGGCAAGTGCCGCGAAATAATATGCATTCTTCCCCAGTCCACTCATTATTATAGAAGCAGCTTGGGCAGTCAACATAGAATGACGGTATGACTCCCTGTTATAAACATTTGTTAGATGTACTTCTATAACAGGAATTTTGAGGATTTTCAAAGCATCTAAAATTGCTATGGATGTATGGGAATATGCAGCAGGGTTAATTATAAGTGCGTCATAATCAGATGCTACAATTTCATGTATTTTTTCAATTATTTCCGTTTCAGAATTGGATTGCCACCAGTCCAGGTCAATGGCGTAAGCTTGTAATTTACTTTGAGTATGCTTCTTAATTTGCTCTAAAGAATCAACCCCATAGACATTTGTCTCTCTAGTACCGAGCATATTTAAATTGGGGCCATTAATAATAAAAAATTTCTTCATATTTAAGATAACTTTTCTTTGGAGACCTCTGATAGTTTCTTATGAAACTTCTCATATGCACCCTGCAGCATAGCAAGCACTTGCTCAGATTCTCCTACTTCATTGTCCTGCTGTTTTTTATCAAAAACGGTTTCATTTACCAATAACATTGTGACTTCATCTAGCTTTTTACGGGTATATTCGTCTTCTGGATGTAAATCAAGAATGCTTTCTAAGATGGCCGCAGCTTGGGCATAATGACCTTGCTTGCAATACAAATCCACCAAAGTATGGGTAATAATAGGGCCTTCTTGCTCAGTTAGCTTTTCGGGGACAATTGGTTCGTCAGAAACATTATCATAATCTTCATGAAAATATTGATCATCTAATTTATGCTCAGACACTTCAATTTTATTCGTCTTTACTTCTTCTTTAAAATTTTCAAGTGGAGATTTCTGAGTGACTGTCCAATCGTCAATGCCTTCTATATCTGTTTCCAAGTTTTTATGAGTACTATGAAAATCAACCTGAACCCAGTCATCTTCGTCTGTAGAAAAGTTACTATCAGTTTCAGTAGCTTCTTCTTGTTCTGACTCAATCTCAGTCTGTACATCAACTAACAGATCATCTTCTAATTTTTTTATTTGTTCCGCTACTTGCATGTCTTTTGGATTTAGCAGCAATAGATACTTAAATGTCTGTAACGCTTCTTCCAGGTAGCCGAGTCGCATACAAGTATTACCAAAAATTTTCTGCATGCGTATGTTTTCTAAATTTTGACTTACAAATGGCCTTAATGTGTTATAAGCCATTTCATAATTTTGAAGATCATAATAACAATGGGCCAGAACAACATAACCT
>JBFEUX010000129.1:0-8127 GCA_041547255.1 Bacteriovoracaceae bacterium | reverse complement strand
GGTGATCAACTAGATGTTTAATTTCTTGCTCATAGTATTCTTTATCTGCAGTATCTATTTTTGCAGCAATTTTAATGGGGATACCTAATGCTTTTGCAATTTCAATTGCCCGGTCAACTCGTTTTTCAGGAGAAATTCTTCCAAGAAATGCCAGATACTTTCCTGGCATATAATTTGGTTTATAAAGATCTAGCGGAAGGCCATGATAAATGGTTTTTATCCAATTAAGATTTAATCTTTCTAAGGGCTTTCTTTGGAAATTGGATATGGAAACTAGTGGTATATCTGTATATTCCTGATAGAGAGGCAAAAGATCCGGGATATCTAACCGGCCATGTAGCGTGGTTAAACTAGGCGTCTGCATTCTTCTAAAAATTGGAAAATTAAAGTAGTCATTACTATTATGTATGATATCAAATTCGTCTAATGTATTTATAAGCTCTTCCTGCTCAAGAATATTGTAGACATAGGGGTCAATACAGTTTTTGTCCAATCTTAAGGATTTCTCGCTAATAGCTTTTAATTTTGCCTTAGTCTGAGAATCACCTGAAGCAAAAAGTGTAACTTCATGGCCGAGTCGTACTAACTCTTCTGTGAGAAAGGAAATGATCCTTTCTGTACCTCCGTAAAGCTTAGGTGGTACTGACTCGTATAGTGGTGAAACCTGTGCTATTTTCACATAAACCTCCCTGAATAGCCTACATCATAAAGCTGATCTTTTTTATTGGTAATCAGTACAATCAAATTTATTGCTGACTTTTATCACTTTGCTTGCAGTAAATTTCAGTTAGTTTCATAATATATGCAAGGGACTAAAAATTGGTCGGCCAGAGTAACTAAAGAAAGTTCAGCTCTAGATTTGGAGCCAGGGGTATTCACGTGGGATGATCCAGTCCGTATTGCTCGATCCTTAAAAAATTCAGCAGAAAAAAGCAGACGTAGAAAAGGAACAGCTTTTCAGTCGGCCATGTCCATGTTAAATTTTTATATTAATCGCGCAGGTAGCAATCTACCCCAAAGTCGTTTGAAAATTTTGACGCAGGTAAAAGTAGAGTTGAGACGACTTTTTCACAAAACTGATAGTAGGAGTACAGATGAGTAATATTTATTATCATAATCCAAAATGTTCAAAAAGCCGGGCAGGGTTGGATCTTTTAAATCAAAAGGGTATTGATTTTACAATTAAGGAGTATTTAAAAGAACCATTATCATCTACAGAGTTGGCGCAAGTGTTTAACAAATTAAATATGCTTCCCTCTCAAGTGGTGAGAACTAAAGAGGATATTTATAAAGAATTAGACTTAGCGAATAAGACATTAACAGATCAGGAATGGATCCAAGTAATTATTGATAATCCCAAGCTATTGGAACGACCTATTTTTGTTACAGATAATTCGGCGGTCATTGGTAGGCCGACTGAAGAATTGGAAAATTTCTTAAATACACTTGTTTAGGCCAGCTAATATTCTTAAAGACTTTGGAGCAGATATTTGTTAATTTATAAAAGCATTACTACATAAAGTAAGGAGACTTATGAATTTCTTAGGTTTGATGATTTCTATTCTTTTATCTTTTTCAGCAATCGCTGAAGATAAAAAACAAGCAGCTTATTTAATTGCGAATCATTTGGATAAGGCTAAATTAGAAAGTCATTTAAAAATGGCAGGCTTTGAGGTTATGGGCTCTGCTCAGGTAAACGAATCGCCTAAGCATACCGTTATTTTTTATACCTCTCCTAATTTATTAAAAATTGCGGCCAGTGAAAAACGTGGCTTCGCTGGGGCCTTGAGAATTTTAATTGATGCCGATAAGAATCAATTAATGGTTGCCAATCCGCAATATTTTTTACGGGCTTTCTTACAAAAAGATTTTGACGCCAAATTAGCAGGTTCTATAACAGCTGCTTTGACAAAAGCTTTAGGTGAACTCAAATCAAATGAAGACTTATTAGATGAGGATGATCTTGCTGGTTATCGTTTTATGTTTGGTATGCCTTATTACGAAGATTTTGAGGAAGTAGGTGAAGGGGACCAGGCGACATTAATTAAACGCTTAGAAGCCAGAGCTGGAAAAAACATCGTTTTTAAAAAACAAATTGGTGAAAAGTATTTATATGCAGTGACTTTACCAAAAGAAATTGAAAGTTTCGTCCAGAAACTTGAGGTTAAGGATAAATCAACTCTTTTACCTTATATGGTTGTTGTGGATAAAAATAAGGCAAGAATCCTTCACGCTAAGTATTATCTTGCGGTTTCTCTTCCAAAATTGAGTATGGGGCAATTTATGACCATTTCAGGAATTCCAGGAGACATTGAAGACGCCTTTGAAGCTTTTTTTGCAGCTCAAGATAAAAAATAGCACTTCTAAATATTAAATTAAGATGTTTGTGTATTGCATTGAGTGTGATCGCTTTGACAGAGCTTATTGAAAGGGCTAGAAATTGTCCTGATTTACTACTTTGTTGAGGGGATATATGAAAGCATTGCTCATGTCTTTTTTCTTGCTGTTTTCCACTGTGGTTGGAGCGCAAGAACATATTGATATTTTAAACTATGATGTGACTAAATGTCTTGCTCATGTAAATAAAGCTTATGTCACAGGTAGTTGCCATGGGAAATATGGTTGTTCTCGTCATCTTCATATTTATCTAAAATTAAATGTTTATGATATTGAGTCACATTACGGAAAGATTCAGCATGTGGGATTCCAGGGCGTTGAATACAGAGAGCATTTTTCAAATTATGTGAGTTCTGGCCCTATTGATATTCATGGAACTGAGTTTTATAGTTCTGATTACTTCGAATTTAACTTTGACCAGCTAGAAGCTTATAGTTGGAATGGTGATATTAGGGCCCATTATTTTGGTGCTTTTTATGTTAAAACTGAAAAAAAATATCTATGGATTAAAGCTAGAGATAATCAAGATTTTGTCTTCGACGATGTCAGTCTCAATGATTTAATTTCATTAGATCAATGGACAGGAGCTCTTACTCTAACCATGAGCGAGAACGACACTAGAACTAGATCTATTGAGCAGATGAGTACAACAGCTGATCTTCCAGCACAAACTCAAGGTTACTACAATCCAATGGGCTGTCGCTAAAATTTAAATAAAATAGAAGCTCTAATCAAGCTGAGGCATTCCTCTTTTTAACCTATTATCTATAACTTAGCCATTTTTATAATTAACTTGAATTCAAAATATTTATTTTTTAGTGTTAATTTTTAACATTTTAAGTTTTTGAATTTATTTGTTTTTACCGTTTTTGCTATCTTTTTTGATTAACTTGGAGTTAATTCTTGTTGCTTTTTGTGTTGCGCCGAGTTAAGATTGTCTTAAGAAATTCACAAGGGGGAATTGTGATACTTGAGAAACCAGTAGTTTTTGCTTACCACGACTACAAAAAGTTTTTAAAAGACATGATGGATTATAAAAAAGAAAGTGAAAGAGGATTTAACTTAAAAACTTTTGGTGAACGTTTAGGTGTGAGTTCGAGCTTTCTTTCAATGATGTTTAAGGATAAACGTGATCTAAGCCTTAACATGGTTCCTGGTATTGCAGGTGTATTTGCTCTGGAAAATGGGGAAGTTGATTATCTAGAACTTCTCATTAATTTTAATTTGGCCAAGGCGGATGAAGCTAAGTCTAATTATCTTGAAAAAATGCAGTCTTTTAAAAAATATAAGGATTTAAACCCACAAGAGGTTAAATTAAATACTTATATGTCGAGTTGGCTAAATGTGGCCATAAGAGAAATGACTGCACTCGAAGATTTTCAGAAGGATCCTAAATGGATTCAAGCTCGACTGAGATTTCCGGTGAATTTAATTGATATAAAAAGATCTCTAGATTTTTTGATTAGTTCTGAAATTATCAAAAAGAATCCAGATGGATCATTTAGTAAACCAAGTGAACAAATATCTTGTTTGGATAAAGTTTACAGTAATGCCTTAGTGAGCTTTCATCGCAGTTTTCTCGAATTAGCAGGAGACGCTGTCATTTATGCGGATACTGAAGAGAGAAGGCTACTAGGGCATGTGGTTTCGATGGAAGAAGAAAATATAGGTAAGGCCATGGATATCCTTAATGAGGCTTTTGAAAAAATAAGATCTCTGCAGACAAATAACAATTCAGGAAAAGAAGTATATTCGATTGAACTAGCTTTTTTTCCTCTAACACATGGAGAATAAAAATGGAAAAGCGAGAAATGTTTTATAGGTTTTCATTACTTGTTTTATTAGGTTTAAGTTTTGTTATGGTAAGTTGCAATCCTGACGAATCGACGGGGACATCAGGTGGAAATCCTGCCACGATATATGTACAGAATACAGCTTATACTAATGATGGAACAATTGTTCTGTTTACGAATCCAGCAGTAAAAAAGATAGCAGAATTATTTCTGATTCCATCAGCAATAGCAGCACCAGTTAATGATTTTAAATTTTGTATTACTAAGCTTAAAGTTGTTGCTTCAGAGGGAGCCGTCGCAGGAGTTTCTCAAGAAGCAATTCTGGGGCTGGTTGATGTTTCAGACCCAAATGTTCAAACACCTTGGGATGCTATTGTATTAGAAGAGGGAAGTTCTATCAGCGAAATACATTTTGAGGTACATCATGATCCTCAGAATTGTGCTGGAGCTAATTATTCAGTCAGTTATCAAGGTAATCTTTTAACAGCGGATATGGAGTTTAAATTTAAGTTTCCAGTTCCTGTTATAGCAAATCATGGTGATACTTTTCAAGTTGGGTTAAGCAATATCGCCAAAGCCATGGAAGATGCTCTTTTGGCCGGACAATTTAATGACCAGCAGATCAATACTTACTTGCAGGCAGCTCAACTTGATCCTGCTCAAGAATTATAAGATATCGTCTTTTAGATAGATCTTCTAAGAAAACGACCACCTCAGTTTTTGATGAGTGGTCGTTTTTTTTGCTTTTCAAATATCGGTCTATTTTTTAAATGGGCCTCAATCAGTCTTTCAAGATTGTGGAACATTATATCTTTTGTCTCTTTACCTTCAAGCACTTCTAGCGCGTAAGAAATTGCTTCGTGGGTGCAAAGTCCAAACTCGTATTTTTGTCTGCGTAGGGGATAGATACTTTTTTGTTTAGGAGTGATTTTTACGTGGGGAATATCTTTTAGCAGAGGTTCTCTGCGATGGACTTTTTTGGCCTGGCGCCAGGTCCCGTCAGGAACAATAAGGTTGATAGGTTTATCAAACTGTTTTAAATATTCTGGTGTTAGCTCTACTGCTTCTTCCGTAGGGAAGAGATATAAAGGTTGGTAGTTTTCTTTATCCACAAAGCTGGCCTGCAGATCTTGTCCTAAGTGTCCCCGTTCAAATTCTTCAGAGTTACTTAGAGATTTGATGGTGAGGTGAGCCGTATTGCTGGGAAGAAAGATTTCTTTTCGAAAAATAAGTAGGGAAACCTTGGTTTTTAGGTCTAAGCGTTTAATATCATCACAAAAGCAATTTAGCTGATGAACCATGCATTTTGGGCAGCGTTTTTCGCGGGTTTCTCTTCTTGTTGTTGCCATGCATGCTTTTTAGCGAAAAAAGGCGCCTTCGTAAAGCGCCTTTATTTTAAAAACTTTAAGAATTCAGATTCAGAGGATAATAAGAACTTGGAATCCCCTTTAAGAGATTTTTTATAGGCTTCCATGGTTCTGATAAACTCATAAAATTTAGGGTCACGGTTTAATGAATCGGCGTAAATTTTAGCAGCTTTGGCCTCTGCTTTACCGCGGATTACTTCGGCCAGACGATAGGCTTTAGACTCAATTTCTTTAAGATCTTTACTTAAGCGCCCTTCGATTTTAGCCTTTTCCCCTTTACCGATAGAGCGAATTTTTTGCGCAATTCTTTGTCGCTCAGAGATCATTCGCTCATAAACCTTTTTTTCAACAGATTGTTCGTATGAGATACGTCTTAATTGCACATCAATTAACTTTATTCCGAGTGCTTCGAGTTCTTTATCAGCAAGTTTTACGATCATTTGACTCAGCTGTTCTCTTCCTACATCAACTGAAGCAATTTCTCCGCCAACTTCTTCTTCTAAAATAAACTCACCGGCTTCTTTTTTCTTTTTAATTTCTGCTTTTTTCTCCTCAATTTTTTTGAGAATACTATTAGAGTTACGCACAGCCTCAACTAAATTGTGGCCGGATATAACGTCTCGGGTATAACCATCTAGAATGGTATCCAGACGGGCCTTCGCTCCCTGTTCATTTTGTACTGTTTGAATAAATTTTAAGGCATCAACTACGCGCCATCTAGCGGTGGTATCTACTTTGATATACTTTTTGTCTTTAGTAGGAATTTGATTAGGAAAACCATCCCAGTTTAAAATTCGTTTATCGACGTAACGAATCTCTTGAACAAGCGGTTTCTTTAAATGAATACCGGCTTCAGTAATGGGTTGTCCTACGGGCTTCCCAAATTGAGTTACAATTGCCTGTTGTCCTTCAGTCAGGATAAAAAAGGTACTGTTGATTAATAGTAAAAGGACAATGGAGCCAAGGATGGTAACTAGGGTTTTATTGCTCATTTGGTAACTCCTTCTTTCGAAAATACAGGAAGTAAGCCTTTAACCTTACTGTCGATAATCGTAATATCATCCATTTTTTCAAATAATTTTTCCATCGTTTCTAGATAGATTCTTTTGCGCGTAATCGCCGGGGCTTTTCTGTACTCTTTAGCAAGTGAGCTAAAGCGTTCAGCGTTACCATGGGCACGGTTAATAATTTCACTAGCAAAACCTTCTGCTTCTTGAACTAGTTTATTCGCCTTTCCTCTTGCTTCTGGAATGATACGGTTATAAGACTCTTCGGCTTGGTTAAGCATTTTTTCTTGCTCTTGTTTGGCAGCATTCACATCATTAAAAGATGCTTGTACCATGCGTGGTGGATTGACGTCTTGTAGCTTGATGGACTTAATACTAATTCCCATATCGTACTTATCTAGCACTTCTTGCATAAGTAATTTTCCATTATCTGCAATTTCTACTCTTCCGGTGGTTAAGACTTCAGTTACCAGTTTATCACCGACAACTCTTCGCATAATGGATTCGGCCACATCACGGATATTAGTAATTGGGTCACTGGTTTTAAAAAGAAATTTAAACGGATCTGAGATTTGATATTGAACAACCCATTGCACTTCTGCAACGTTTAAATCCCCTGTTAACATCAATGATTCACTATCAAAGTTTTTACTAGAGTAGGTTGTTCTGCGTGAGCTTACACTGGTTGTTCTAAAACCAAACTCAGCTTGGTGAACAATCTTTGTTTTTACCTTTGTTACATCATCAATACCAAATGGAATTTTAAAATGTAGACCCGGTTGGGTATTTTTTAAATGTCTTCCCATACGAATTACGACAGCTTCTTCATCTGGTTGAACTGTATAGTAACTACCGGTTATCCCAAAAAGAATAATGACTCCTAGGATAACTGGATATTTTAAATGCGAAATAAAGTCTAAAACCTTTTGAACCTCTGGTGGGTTGGTTTTTTGATATTGCATTGTGGCCTCCCGATATAAATTGCATGTATTCTAGTAATAGAGTTATTCTATTGCAAATTTGATTGGACTAAAAAAGGAAAAACACATGGCACAAATATTTGAAACTCAATTTGAATCACCTGTTGGGTTATTGCGTTTAAGGGCCAATGCAGTGGCCCTTTTATCTATTGACTTTGGTAGCAGTGATCGACGAGATAAGTCTTTGGTGCTGGAGCAAGCATGCACAGAGTTGAATCAATACTTTAACGGAAGCCGCACCTGGTTTGAAACACCTCTTTTTTTGGATGGCACTGAGTTTCAAAAAAAATGTTGGCGTGAGTTAACATCCATAGCTTATGGTAAGACTATTACTTATAAGGATGAGGCCATAAAAGTAGGCGGAGCTAACTATGTCCGTGCGGTAGCCCAGGCCAATAATAAAAATAAGTTTCCCATACTCATTCCCTGTCACCGCGTGATTGGTTCTGATGGTTCTTTAGTGGGCTATGCTGGAGGCTTGGAGATAAAAGCTAAATTGTTGCAGTTAGAAAAAAGTTTTTCTAGTTAAATACTTAAAATTACGTAATAAAAGCAGTTAACTTTGCTTATTCAAGCTGATAGG
>JBFEUX010000093.1:0-10456 GCA_041547255.1 Bacteriovoracaceae bacterium | reverse complement strand
ATTGATCACACTCTTGCGATGTTAAGAGATGGAATTGCAACATTTGTAAGAAGAACTTGGTGCACAACTCAGGACCCAAAAAGATTAAAGGGGCATCTCGAGATGTTTATTTATTATTATAATCAGTTTTATCTTGGAGGACTGTCCCCAGGCTAGTGGGGCGGTTAGTTCTGTTTAGCTTATATTGCAGGTTAAAATAGATCCTTTTATCTTTATTTGTATTCGGACTAATACCCACTCTTGCTTTAACATCAAGTGCCAGTCTGCCATCTTTATCCAATTCTTTGCGAACGCCAAAGTCTAAATAGCTTCTGTCCTGCCCTATGACATCCTCATAGTTGGTTAGCTGGACCCGGTAGGAGTCATTTGAGTTAAAAGGATCAATAGACGCGAAAAATGATTGAATCTCTCCATAGGAGTAGGAATATAGTTTTCCACCTGTCGAGATCCGTAAAGCATCGCCTGTGATGGATACCATACCCTCAATACTTCGTCCTCTTAAATACACTCCGGGAATGTTTCCTTTGTAGGGTAGCTTTGCATCTTCAGTATTAGTGATAGGACTATTTGCTCCGCCTTCTAACCCTGCAGAGAGGATTGCATATAGCGAGTCCTTTTCGTAGACCAAACTAGAAGTAGCTTCTCCTTTGAATGTTTCATCGTGGTTTCGATCTCTTTTTAGATTATCTACTTTTGTCCAGTGTATGGCACCAGCTGCGGACGCATCTATATTATTTGCCCAATATAAACGACTATCACTATTTTTTAATATCTCAAGGTTAGGGATATTGATCTTTCCATAGGCTTGAAGAAAAATGATGTCTTGTTCTACACGGTAATTGTAGTCATCGGTTGGGTAGTCGATTTTATTTTTTGCGTAGGTAACTCCACTAGATAGGTGCAGCCATTTTAAAGGACTATGTTTATAGGCTAGCTTTACTCCTTGAATAAAGTCCCCTCTAGATGTTTTTGCTTTATAAAGACCGGCCGTCATCACACTGTAGTTGGCCTCTAATTGCAACAACTCAGGCAAGAAGTTCGGGTCATCAGTTTTTCCCCCGGTAACGGTGGCAAGAATATGACCTAGCTCTGTCATTCGTTCGTCGATGATTCTACCTGTTTGCGCATCATAGCGGGTATGAACAATTCCAGTGTTAATGATTTTGGGATTAATATCTTGAAAGTAGATGTCATCTGATTGATAGAGCTCACTCCAATTTATGGTGTAAGTGTGCCCGTCTTCGCCCAGCACTCTGACTACTTGGTGGCCACCGTCTGCTGTACGGTAATCTTCAATAGAAATTCTATTTTTATCTATTCCACAGCTAAGGAGAAACTCAGAAACTGTGCGACTCATATCCCTACAAACTCCGAATTCAGTCCTCTCACCATTGTCGTTATAGAGATTGTGCAGCCCAGTCCACTGATCTTCTGTAGAGATAACTTCAGTAGATCCACCCGCAGCTCGTTGGTAGTCATAGATAGTGGCGAGTTCACCTGAAAGAAAGCGTCCCAGCTGGATAATTTCAAGTTCAGAAAGATTAGAACACTCGGATGATAGGTAGGCCATACGACTGGTGTGATCAGTATAATTGGCGGCAGCGTTGTGAACTATTTTTGTTAATTCGAGATCTCTCGCGGTTGCTACTGGATACTCTCGAGTAAGGGCCGTATTGCTTGTAGCAAAGCTGTTGTGAATGCGGAATGTCCAACCACCAGATGAATATTGATCCACCAACGCAAAAGCTGGAATGGCCCCAAAGAGGGTATAAAAAATCAATATGTTAATGATTTTAAAATACATAACAATATTATAAATAGAATAAGTTTTATTTAGCGAGAAATCTAAAAAGTATGAATTTTTTACATGGGTTTTATATTTTGAGTCATCTTTATTATTAAAAATGTAATCGAACATACAGGTATACTTGAGTATCTTAATGCTGTTTGAAGATATTAGACAGATATACTTTATTAAAATGTATATGATTCTTATACTTCTATATCAATAGAATATTTAAGGATTATCAATGAAGTTTTTGTCTCTATTAGTTAGTTTTTTTTCAATCCAAATTTATGCAAGTGAAGGGGCCAAGTCCATTTGCGGAACAGATGATCGTCTTCCCTCCTTGGATCCTAAGGTCGCTCGCGTGCTTGGTATGATTTCAGATAGCGCAGGTTGTACCCTGACCATGATAAGTGACAGTTGTGCCATTTCCGCCGGTCACTGTCATAGCACATTAGGTGTTGCGGAATTCAATACTCCACCGTCAGTGGATGGAAGAATTCAACATTCGGCCCCGGAAGATATCTATGAGGTGGATAAGGATAGTGTTGTCTTTACTTATCGAGGAGTGGGAGTGGATTGGGCCGTCATGAAATTGCGAGCTAATAACATCACAGGACTTCTTCCAGGAGCTATGCAGGGGCATTACGAAGTTTCTTTTGATATTCCAACAGTAAGAGACGAGGTTGTCATCACCGGCTATGGAATGGACAAACGCGAGCCAGAGAGACACCTGGCACAGCAAACTCAAACAGGTATCTACCTCTCCAATGATAAACGTGCTCCCACTGTGATGTATCACAATATTGATACCCAGGCCGGTAATTCAGGTTCATCCATCATATCTAGAAGTACAGGTAAAATCATTGCCATTCATACCAATGGCGGCTGTTTTAGTCGTCGAGGTAGTGGTGGAAAAAATGCTGCGACATTGATTCACAACTCACCAGAACTCGTTCGTGCCATCAAGGCTTGTCTGGCCTCTGAGTAAAAATATACGTAATTATAAAGGGTTATAGCTTCTAAGAGTTAACTTAAGTTTAAGTAAAGATTATCTATCTATTCGTTAATGCATATATGTCCCTTATTCTTTTGGAAATGCTTGCCTCTGTTTTAGTAATTTTTGGATGTATGATAAAATAAGTCCATGAATTATTTTAAGATTCAACTCTTTTTAATTTTATCCTTACTTATTACTTCTTGCCGGCAGACGCAAAATAGTCTCTATCCTCCAACTAATGATAAGTTTGTAGATGATTCCATGAACAAGCTTACCCAGTCTGGAAAAACCCTTCCTAGTACTTATGAAGTGACAGATTATTTTGACAATCTTATGAAGGGCCCTACAACAAATGGCATATGCTCTCAGGATAATGTATATGAATATACGCCCTCTGAGTCAGCGGAGAGTGGCCCAGAACCAGAGCTTGCTGCCAGTGAAGAGGAATTACTGAATAATTATAAAAAATTGGGAGGTAACCCAAAAGCTTTTTATCATGCTATGTGTTTTTTTAATAAGTATCAAAATACGACTTTCAGCTCAGGTTCCGGAGCTAAAAAAATAACAAATAAATGTAAAATAATAATTAATGACTATACAAAACCTTCCTATGAGAAGCGTTTATTTATTTTAAATAGATGTACTGGTGAAGTTAAGGCCATGCAGTCATCTCATGGACAGGGAGGCAAAAGGGGTGTTGCCCTGAGTACTAAAGCAAAGCTAGCTGAAACCTCGAACCGTGTAGATACAAGCGCCAGTCCATCAGGTTTTTTCATATTGGGAGACTGGCACCGTTCACCAAGTGGTAAGAGCTGGTCGCCGGGAATTAAAATGCATGGACTTGAAAAAGGTGTTAACGATTTGACATATGCCAGAGGTATCGTTTTGCACAAGACCAATTACAGCAATGGTAAAGGCTCGTATTGTAATGGGGGACTCGCATCAAGTGATGACAATGATCCAAATTTAAAGTTAAAAGGCCAAAGCTGTGGCCGTACTCACGGATGTATAGGAGTCCCTCTAAGCAATTGGTCAATGATGACTAGAGAGGTGAAAGGTACTGGCCAAGGTGGGCCTTTGACTTATAACTTTGCCCCTGATCGTGAAGCAAAGATGCCAAATGATTGGTGTGGAGGTGATAATTTATGGAAATAAGAAAAATTGTCTTTCTATTCATTCTCTTTTTCACTACTCAGCAGGCTTATAGTTTTGTTAAGGGACCTACCTGCGATAAAGTTAATTTAAATGTGCTTTCCAGTTACGATCATTATACTTATAGTGATGATGGTAGCCGTTTACTTTCTAAAGAAATAGAAAAGACAGCTCTTGATTTTCAGTGGTCGGAAGCAACCCGTAGTCTAAGAGAGATATTTATTTCTTCTAAATCAAGCATGCCCAAGCTTACTCAGGCCAAAGTTATTTATGTTAGAAAGTCAGATGATAGGATTATTTCTCAAAAAGCATTTAAACTGGTTAAAACCAGTGAAAATGAATTTAAGCTGGATAAATTTAAGTTTAATGAAAATGTTCAAAAACCAAAATACAGACCCGGGGTGCAGTACTTTATATTCTATGCAGGAGATAAAGTTGTGTGTCATAGATTAATTGAACACTATCACGCCACTGAGGAAACTCCAGATAAAGATAACCCTGGTAATTAATCAAGTATTTAGGTGATTTCTTGTAAATAAGTCTTTTTTGCCAAGTTTTTGAGGCAGTTCATTACTTAATACGCATTAATTTTGTCTGGAATATATATCTTAACTATTCATATTTATTCATAATATTAAGTATCCTAAAGCTTTCTCCGATAACAACTTATAATCATGTCTTACATAAACTCATGAAACGATTTGAGGTGTAGTTTTATTATGCGTACATTGGCCTTTATGTTTTTTCTTATTTTTGGCGTTCTTTCTTGCTCAAAGGATATGGTAAACATTGAAGGTCTTGCCCAGTCCGCCCTTACCGCGCCTAAGGCAGATGTTACTTCTATCGATATCGTAAATAATAAGATAGTTATTACGGGCAGTAGTTTTGTAAATATTAAAACTGTTCAGATAAGTGATGCCAATGGAACTCATAATCTTAGTATAGATTCTCAAACCAGCTCTGAAATAATTTTATCCGCCACAGACACCTTTGCCTTTTTAGCTCAAGGGGCGATGAATCTGATCTTTTCTAATGCCTACGGGCAGGTGGCCATACCCATTACTGTAGACATAGGCTCTATCGATTCTATGGGAGCTGTGCCGGGACAGATCTTACAATATACAGCTAGTGGTTGGGCGCCTTCTGATTTAAGCGGCACCGTTTATGCCGGAACCTGGGACGCTTCATCTGGTATTGATCCCGATGTACAAAACAGTATTACTGCCCAAGATGGCAACTACTTTATCGTTGCGGTGGCAGGGACACATAACCTGGATGGAACTGCTAGTTGGGCGGTAGGAGACTGGGCGATCTTTAATGGGGCCACTGGATTCTGGGAAAAGATCCCAGCTGCCTTAAGTACCGTTGACTGGATAAATGTCAATAAGACTGGCTCCAGTGTGGGGGATATGGCCGATGTGGATCTAACCAGTATTCAGGCCAATGATGTTTTGAGTTGGGATGGTAGTAAGTTTATCGCGGTCCCTTTTACCGATGCCAGTGGCAATCTCTCTGTTACGGGAGATGTGTGTAGTGGTAGTTATTGTTTAAATACCATTGGTTCGGCCAGTGGGGAAGCAAACACCGCTTCTAATTTAGGAACGGGAGCACAGATCTTTAGCGCCAAGACTGGAGTTGATCTTGCCTTTAGATCGATTATTGGGGGGACGGGAGTTACCGCTACCCAGAATGCAAATGATATAACTTTGTCAGTCACTGAAGCTGATATAAATATTGGCAATTTAACCGGAACACTTGCTGTTGCTAAAGGTGGTACCGGGGCCAGTACTGCAGCAGCAGCGCGAACGAATCTTGGTTTAGGAAATGCTGCGGTAGCAGATGTTGATACAACTACCACACTTGGGGTAAGTGATGCGCTAGTACCTTCACAAAATGCAGTAAAGACTTACGTTGACACGCAAGTGGCGGCCGTGCCAAGGGATATAATTAAAGATGCAGATACAAATACACTGATTCAAGTAGAAGAAAGTGCTAATGAAGATATCATTCGCTTTGATACTGCAGGTACCGAAAGAATGGTCATTGATGCCACTGGTAATGTTGGAGTTGGCACAACGGCCCCTATCGGGTTACTGCAAGTCAGTGGTGATACTGCAACGCTTGCCCCTCTTCGTGTTACGAATACAATGTCAGCTGGTACTTATGCAGAAGCTGGCCGTTTTGAAGCACCTAATTTACCTGTAAATGGTCAACATTATCTTACAATTGGTAAGGACACTGGAAACTTTAACCGGATGTCAGTTAACTTTAAGTACGTAGGAAATAACAGTACAAGTAATAGAATTGCACTTCACTTTACTGGTGCCGAAGAGATCCTTAATATTTTGGCCAGTAGAAAGGTGGGGATTAATACAGTAACTCCTAGAGCGGATTTAGATGTCAATGGAGCTATTATCTCAGCAGCGCCAATTGCTGACAATGATGGAACCTTTGACTTTGCCACCGGAAATATTCAATACACCACAAGTAGTTGTGGTGCTATGGCCTTGCATAATCTTAAAAGTGGTGGCAGTTATTCCTTTTTTGTTCAAGGGGCGACCTCTGCCACTTGTAGTTTTACTGCTTATAGTGATGCTGGAACAACAGCTTTGACTGTACATATGCCTCCTAATCACGGTGCTACCGAGGCAGGTAAGCATACTATTTATAGTATTATGGTGGCAGGGACTCACGCTTATATCTCATGGGCCCCAGGGTACTAATATGTCCAGGCTTCTAATGTTTACTTGTATTTTTTTTTCAATAAATTTGGAAGCCCAGATAATTGGATTACATAATACAGCTCCCAAACCTAGACAATACGTAGCAGGTGGAATTGCTTTGTCAATTGCAGATGCAACCTTCGATGATGGAGGACATAAACTTTTTGGAACCAGCACAAAGTATAAAATTATCAAGGCATATACCTATACCAGTGGTCCCGGAGTGATAACTTCATATACTGAAAGTGCTCCTATTCCTTTATATTTTCCTGGCTTTGATATTTGGGCATATCATAATAATTGGTCGACAGATAGGGCGGATATTACAGTTCGCTTCTATGATGTTAACTCAAACTATTTAGGAAAATTCTTCTATCAAAAAACGGCAAATTCCTGGTCAACGACGATTAGCTATACCAATATTCACTTTTATGACAGTGTTGGAACACTAATTTTAGACATATCGGCCGTGGACTTTGCAGGAACGACTTATGGTAATACTCAGTTGAGACAATCTATCTCTTTTGCAGATCCTACTAAAATTAGCTTTAAGCCAGATGCTTATACCGTAAGAAATAATCTATGCAGTGTCGATAATACTTATACCGTCAGTCATCCTTTTAAGACAGTTAGTTATATGACGCTTGAAATTCACAAGCTTGTTTCAAACTATTCTGCTAGCGGAAATGCACAGGTAAGGGCGGGTGGGTATTATTCCCTTTGGGGCCCGCGCTAGTTAAGGTTTTAGAATGCTAAAGATTTTGTTTTTTATTTCTATTCTTTTTTCTAATAATTTGTATGCACAGATGATTGGATTATTTAATACAGCACCCAAGCCCAGGCAATATTTTGCAGGGGCCCACTCAGGATCTCTTGCTGACGCTACTTATGATGATGGAGGCCATAAATTATTTGGAACCAGCACTAATTATAAATTAATTACTAAGTACGCTTACAATTATGGAGTCGGAGTTTCACTTTCTTACGGCGAAAGTGCTCCTATCCCATTATATTTTCCTGGATTTGATATTCATTTACATCACAACTGGTGGATTTCTGATAGAACAAATATCACGATTCGCTTCTATGATGTTAATTCAAATTATTTGGGAAAATTCTTTTATCAAAAAACGGCCAATTCCTGGTCAACGACAACGACTTATACTGATGTTCAATTTTATAATAGTGTCGGAACACTAATTTTAAGTATCCCTGCTGTTGACTTGGCCGGTACGACTTATGGCAATACAGGGCTAAGGCAATCTATCTCTTTTGAAGACCCAACTAAAATTGGCCTTAAACCAAATTCATATACATCAAACACCACCTATACCAGTGTCGATCACACTTATACTGTTGCCCACCCTTTTAAAACAGTTAGCTATATGACCTTAGAAGTTCATAATGCTGTTTCCAATTACTCATCAGGTGGCTGGGCACAAATAAAAGTAGGTGGATATAACTCCATTTGGGGACCACGCTAGTTTAGGTTTAATATGTTAAATCTCTTGTTTCTAACAACTATTTTGTTTTCTAGTCCTCTGTATGCGCAGATGATTGGACTATTGAATACGGCGCCTAAACCTAGACAATATATTGCTGGTGCCTACGCTAGGTCTGTCTCTGATACGACTTACAATGATGGTGGCCATAAGTTCTTTGGCACCAGTACCAACTATAAAATAATCAAAGGCTATACTTATGCTGATGGTGTAAATGTGATTGGTTCTTATACTGAAAGTCCACCCATCCCTTTGTATTCAAAAGGTATAGACTTTTATGTCGCTCACTATAATTGGCCCAGTGATAGAGCTGATTGTACCATCCGTTTTTACGATGTTAACTCAAACTATCTCGGTAAGTTTATCTATAAAAAGACCAGTGATTCCTGGTCTAGAACTACAAGTTATACAGATATTCAGTTTTACAATAGTGTAGGAACAATAATATTGACTATTTCAGCAGTTGATTTGGCAGGAACTAGTTATGGGAATGGTGGGATGTTACAGTCTATTTCATTTGCAGATCCGACAAAGATAACCATGAAACCACATTCCTATATCGCTAGTAATGGTTATACTAATATTGACCACTCATATACTGTCGCTCATCCTTTTGGGAACGCTACTTATATGACTCTCTCTGTTGAGAAAATTGTCTCCACTTATTCGGCTTCTGGTGCCGCCATGCTAAGAGTGGGAGGCTATTTTAGTATTCTTCCTCCTCGTTAATGCAAAAGACCCAAAAATTTTTATTCTTACAGATTTTGTTGAAAAAAAACAGCTTGTGCCCAAAATGAACACAAGCTGGTTTGTCTAGTGATATTGCTGACTAGGTAAATAGATTATTTACGTTTTCCTCTTTGCGGTTTTACTTTATTGATAAGTAACACGGCACTTTTATCAGAAATATTACCAGAGCTATCTTGCGCTTCTATTTGAATTTCATGCCCCCCCCATGATAGTCGAATAGAAGCTTGGGTGTTTACAGACTCTGCTTTTAAAACTCCATCAATATAAATTTTATATTTAGCGACTTCGCTATCATCTACTGATGGACTCCAAGATAGAATAAACTTATTCTTAATTTGCTGATAACTTAAATCTGCAGGTATACTAGGCGCTGTCGTATCCAACGCTCCCATTACTTGGTAGTTAGCACTGGCCTGAACCATTTGAGAGCTAACAGCACTGTTTTGCGCGATAACATCAAAACTATACACTCCAGCATTGGCCGCGTTATCAGAACTAACAGCAATCGAAAAATCTTTTGTTTCACCTGGTATTAAACTTACATTCGGCATTGATAATTGACCTGATAATACAGCAGGTAAATTTGCATTTAAATTAAAGGTGCTAGTTGTACATTCTTTAGAATCTTTATTGCTTAAGCTTAAATTATAAACCAGACTAGCGCCCGCTAGAGCTGACTGAGTCGCTGGCGAAATAGTTAAAACCGGTTGTGCTTGCACACAAACAGGGACTGGTGCCGGTTCATTTACAGTGTAGATTCCACTGGTAGATGCTTGTTTTCCAGATCCATCTGTATCCAAGGCCATGACACTAAAAGCATAGTCTCCAGCGGCTAAATTAGCGGCACTGGTTAAGCTTAATACACTGGAGCCACTTGCCCCTGGCGCAAGTACTAGTGATTGAACTGAAAGCTGTCCTATAAGTTCTGCAGGTAAACTTGCTGAAAGCTCTATTGCACTCATAGGACATTCGGCTGAATCATTATTTTTGAAATTGATGCTGTAATCAAGTGTGCCACCAGCATCTGCTGCTTGTTTTGCTGTACTCAAGCTAATACTAGGAGCAGCATGCACACATGGATTCACTACTACGGCCGGCTCATTTACAGTGTAGATTCCACTGGTAGAAGCTTGTTTTCCAGATCCATCTGTATCCAAGGCCATGACACTAAAAGCATAGTCTCCAGCGGCCAAATTAGCTGCAGTAGATAAGCTTAATGTACTTGAACCACTTGCCCCCGGTGCGAGTACTAGTGATTGAACTGAAAGTTGCCCTGCAAGTTCCGCAGGTAAATTAGCAGAAAGCTCGATGGTACTCATGGCACATTCTGCTGAATCATTATTTTTGAAATTGATCTTATAATCAAGTTGGCCACCAGCATCTGCTGCTTGTTTTGCTGTACTCAAGCTAATACTAGGAGCAGCATGCACACATGGATTCACGACTACGACAGGTGCTGGGACACTGCTGGCATCCCCGGGGTGAGTTCCCGCCATCATCTCTTCTTTATTAGTGGCCCCATCTTTATCAGGATCCATATCCT
>JBFEUX010000048.1:0-14592 GCA_041547255.1 Bacteriovoracaceae bacterium | reverse complement strand
TTCTCACTAGCAATTACAAATATTGCCAGTTCTACCCAAAGCTTAGGCTTTGATATCGAAGAGCAGAACTTACAAACACTGGCGCAGAAGTTCCCTGCAGGAGAGCTTATTAAAGGGGTTTCTAAAAGTTTACTCAACCTACTCAGCAATACCTTTCTTGTTATTATTTTCACCCTATTTCTCATTACTGGGGAAAGTATGACGAAGAAAAAAGACACTATTATTGAAGAAATAAAAGTCAACGCAGGTAAGTATATACAAAATAAGATTTTAACCTCGGGCACGACGGCGATGCTCACCTACGCTATTTTAGCGATATTTAATGTGGAAATGGCCTTTATGTTTGCCATTCTAACTTTTTCCTTAAATTTCATTCCTAGTCTGGGTTCAATTATTGCTGTTATTTTACCGCTACCTATTATCGTGTTGCAGTTTGGTTTTGGCATAGAGTTTACCATAATCTTAGTCTTGTGTATTGCCATCCAAATACTTATTGGAAATATCTTAGAGCCAAAGCTAATGGGAAATTCCATGGGATTACATCCTGTGACCATTTTACTTTCACTGGCATTTTGGGGCTATTTATGGGGAATTACCGGAATGTTCCTTTCCGTTCCTATTACCGCAACCCTCAAAATTGTCTTTGAGAAGTTTGAGTTGACCAAACCTGTTGCAAATTTATTTTCTGGTAAATTAGAACTAAGCTAGTTTGGCCAAAGATTTTTTCATCCTCTCAATAGCTTCACCTAACTTATCCTCGCTTACGGCATAAGAAATTCTAAAATTATTGGGACAACCAAAAGATTCACCAGGAGTCGTTGCTACTAAATCATCAGCAAGTAAGAACATACAAATATCATCAATTGTATTAATTTTACTGTCACCATGGGATTTTCCTAAAAATGAAGAAGCCTCTGGAAATACATAAAATGCACCTGTAGGTTCATTAACTTTTAATCCAGGAATCTCTTTAAGTTTAGCAATAAGAAAATCTCTTCTTTTTCTAAAGGTTTCTTTCATTTCTGTTAGCTCAGCAGGATTTTTCTTAACTGCTGCGATACTGGCCTTTTGAGCAATAGCATTAGCTCCTGAAGTAAACTGGCCCTGTAGTTTAGTACAAGCTTTGGCCACTTCAAGTGGAGCACCAATATAACCAATTCGCCAGCCGGTCATGGCAAATCCCTTGGCCACGCCATTTACTGTAATCACTCTATCTTTGATAGAATCAATAGTTCCAATACTGAAGTTTGCACCTTCAAAATTAATCAATTCATAAATTTCATCTGAGACGATATAGCAGTTTGGATAATCACTAAAAACCTTAGCTAATTCCTTTAATTCACCTTCTGTATAAACTGATCCAGATGGGTTACATGGATTGCTAAAAATAAAAAGCTTTGTTTTTTCTGTCAGGGCATTTCTCAGTTGCTCAGGAGTGATTTTAAAATCACTTTCAACATCTGTTTCAATGACAACAGGCTTACCTTGCGCAAACTCTACCATCGCCATATAACTTACCCAATAGGGAGCTGGAAGGATAACCTCCTCTCCTGGGTTGACCATGGCCAGACATACATTCATCAAAGAATGTTTGGCCCCCGTAGAAACGACAATTTGATTTGGGCCATAGTCCAGCCCATTATCTCTTTTAAATTTTGCGGAGATTGCTTCTTTAAGATCCTTAAAACCCGGTACTGGTGGGTAATGAGTAAAGTTATCGTGAATAGCTTGAATGGCAGCTTCTTTAATAAACTCTGGTGTATCAAAATCCGGCTCCCCCAAGCTTAAACTAATAACATCCTTACCTTGATCCTTTAGATCCCAAGCAAGGTTTGCCATCTTTAAAGTTGCCGACTCTTCCATTTTTAAAATTCTTTGTGCAATTGCTGTCATAGTTTACCCTTAACTTCTATATAATAAATCTGTAAATAAACTCGTTTGGTCATCAAAGTAATATTTACTCTCCCACAATTTGCTAGAAATATTGGTAAAATGCTGTGTGAGAAGATTTCGATAAAAATCTCTGGATCTGCTCAGAGCATAGGTATCATGGAAGTCTAATTCTTCGATTTGTCTATCTAACTCTATATCAGTTGGCACTGTTAAGTATAGATATTTTATTCTGCGAGCAAGTATTGGTAAGATTTTTTTTAGCGTTGTTTCATCCAGATATTGAAAAACCGAGGTACATATTCCTAAATCGAATCGCAATTTCTTTGAGTCCTCACGCTGACACCAGCTTTCAATACTCTCATTATATAGAGTCAGCTTGGTTGATTCTACCGGCTTAAGCTTTCTGCGTCTGGCCTTATCAAAAGCATACTTACTCGGCTCAATGCCACAGGCACGATAAGGAATAAAGGCTTTCATCATTTTTTGAAATAAATAACCATAACCAAAGCCAAGATCAACAATCGAGCTTACGTCAACTTGCTCTAAATCCAAAAAAGACTTTAAATATTTAGTATGTAGATGTGCATTTCCAATGCCATCCATGGTTTTTGGCTCAGCATAATTTTCATCCCAATAAGTCTTATCAAAAGATTGCATTAGTTAAAGGTAATAGATACTGGACAATGATCACTAACAGAAAGATAGGTTGTCCCCAGAGTACGTCCTGAAACAGCCGTACAGCTTACTTTTTTACAATGAGAGTGTAGTTCAACTTTTTGAACTCCATAATCTAAGAATTTTCCTGGGTATAATACGTGATCTAAAATAGCAGGTTCTTCAATATTGTCTCGACGATTTTCACCGCTCCAATAAGATGTACAATCTACATTTATTGCGGAACTACTCAGTCTTGAATTTTGTAACATTTGCTTAAAGTTTAGATAATCATTATCCTGCTTAATATATCCCGTTGTATTGAAGTCTCCCATAATAACAATGTTGTCATAACCAGTTTGTTTAAGTTCTTCAACTATATTGCCCAACAAGCGATATTGTAGGGATCTTCTATTATAACTTGAGCGACGACCACCTGCTTTTAAATGTACCCCAATTGCCACAAATTTTTTCTTCGTCTTGATTTCTGTAAAAATTCCAACGTATGCTGGACGTAAACTTCCACAACCACCAGTGGTTCGAGGACTTGTAATCCTAGCGTTATTTAAGCGGTTATCTTCATACACCTTTTCAAGTTTAAACTTCGATTTATTAAAAACAAAACCAATTTGCTGGTCACCACCTCCACCACAGCGAGAAAGATGAACAGCATATTTATTGTTAAACTCTTTCTTAATAAACTTAGTAAAGCTACTCGTATTTAAAATTTCTTCCACAACTAAAAAATCTGAATCAATTTCGATTAGCAGTCTTTTTAACTCAACTTTATCCGTTGGCGACTTTGGAGAATCAAAATTTCTAATATTAAAGGTAGTAAATTTAACGAGAGCATGTACTTGCATGGAAGTACAAAGAAGCACCATAGATAAAATCATTTTAAACATTTTTCTTTCCTTGAAAAACTACTCTATTATGAAATAATTTATTTTATTGATTGGCAACAAAATCAAGTAAATTAAAGCGAGGTTTTTCTACTTTTAGCAAACTCCTCGCAAAAGCCAGAAGGACTGTGATGATAAAGATCATTCAAACATTAATTATTTCCCTACTGATTTCCTCGGCCATGGCCAAAAACACCAATTCCAACAATAAAATCGAACAAAATATAATCGGTAATCCTTTTAACAAAACCTGCCTCTCGACTAGAGAGTATATCACGACATTAAGATTTCTAAGAGATAAAAAAGATTATCAACTTTCAGAAAAAGAAATGCAAAAAATTGCAGATAAGGTTTCTACTGGTTGTACGGGTGCATCAAAGCGTTTTATAAAAGTTCACAAACTACTTTCTAAGCTGGGCGTAGAAACCAGATCAAGCATTGAAAATAGCCTCAAATTTATTGATAAAAAAGATGATTTTATAAAAGTCTTTATTGCGATATTTCGCCTAACCTATGACAAAGAATATCTAGATCTAGATGTCTTCAGCGCCATGAAGATAAGCTTAAAGCTTTCAGCTGAGTATGAAGGAGATGTCAAAAAATCACTGGAAGACTTTAAAGATCTGATTAAGTTTTGCATGAAAAATGGGTCAATGGAATTACCAAGCCCCAAATGTGCTACACTAGCAACAGACGTCACTTATATGGGACAGTACTATAAAAAGCCAGTAGCTGAACCATTTATCGAGCTGTTTTTATTTATTCAAGAAGCTAAAAATGGACCTACGCTACACAAAAACCTGGCCATAAAAACCGCCAAGCAAATCATCAAATACGGCCCTCTTGCAGTTAAAAATTTTAAAGAAGCTTATCTATTTGCGACTGACAAGGAAGGGTTAGGTTTTTCCAGTCACCAGGCCGTAAAATTTGCTACTCAGCTCGCTAGCAGATCTATTAAAGAAAAAGAACCAGAACTAAAACCGATACAATAAAGCAATACCAGTGGCCTTAGTCTGAGTGATGGGATTTGTTATTATGGGTGCCATCGCCACAGGAGAGAATATTTTTTTCTTATACTTATCTTGCTCATTGGCCACATCTTCCCAGTGATATTTAAAAAATAAGGGAAGCACAGAAAGTAGCGATGAAACATTGGCCGCAACCTCTGCATCCGTATCAGATTTCACACTATCTAATAAAAAGAGTGAAGCAGCCAGGTTTGTAGCGGCAGAAAACCAGCGAATTCTACGCCCCATGGTACGCATTGCACTTAATTCTTCTTCAGCTAATCTTTCTACCGTTAATTTATCTCTTTTTGATTTATAGGGTAATTTCTTAAGTTTTAAATAAGTTTCTTTATAGGGTCTATAGCTTATCGCTGACCAAGTACTTACTCCTAGCCATAATGCTCCTGTGACCATAGCAACAGTGGGTGCCAACACTCTGTCATTCTTTTCATCGTCCAAATTAGCGCTTACCATAGCACCCGCTGCCAGCGTCGATAAGGCCGATAACTGGATGGAAAAATGAGAACTCCAAGCCTTACCAGCTTCCTCTCTTGCTTCCAATCTAACTCTATCACTGGCCCTGGGAGTAACGTTAAGTTCTGGATATTCCATTTCCTGTGCGAAAGATAGACTAGTAAAAAGCCCAAGTACTAAAGCTAGAATCATCATTTGTCCCCTACTTGAATTAATTTTTTAATATTATATCTTTAAATAGTATCAAATCTTGAGCTTTTGAAAAGGTGGGTCAAATCATGAAAATTTTGCTTATTTTAACTATTACATTACTCAGTCAAAACATCATTGCCTCTAGCAAGCATGCTGGAATAGTAGTGAAAAAAAGAGGGAACGTCTTGCTTCTCACTAATGCCTCTAAAACAGCGGAAGGTAAAAGCCCCAGGATAAAACTTGCTGAAACGGGTTTATACTATACCGAAACAAAAGTTCGTCCAGGTACCAAAATAAGCAATGGAGATATTTTATGGACTAAAGATAAAAAAGCAAAAGCACGGGTTGTTTTCAAAAACGGAGACCAATTTAATGTGGCCCCAGGAACCCAATATGAAATAAAATGGGAAAGACCCAAGGGCGTGGCAAAAACGGCTGCCACAGTAAATCTAATCTATGGTTCTATTCGCGGAATTATCTCCCCTAAAGGTCCTAGAAATAATTTAAAAGTAAAAACTAAAAATGCAGTCATGGGTGTCAGAGGAACCGATTTTAATTTTAAAAAAGTAGGAACTTCTGGTAACACTCTCGTTTCTGTAATCAGAGGAAAAGTTAAAGTTAGTCCGGTTGAGAAAGGAAAAATTGAAAACAAAAAAACAGTTGAAGTTAAAAGCAGTCAATCTGCCAATGTCTACTCGGATAAATTTTTGGCCGAAGAATACGAAGCTAAGGCCAAAAAGATGAAGCTTAAATTAAAAATGAAAAAGCCTAAAAAAAGAATTTTTCTAAGCGATACCAGCAAAAAAGATTTATTACGCATCCAAAGAGATTCGCATATCATCCAAACAAAGGCTGATCTACCAGAATCAAAAGAAATAAAAAAAGAAATCAGACAGCTGGAAAAACAGGCGACAAAAGTAACTCTTGATGACATTAAAACCTATCAACCTGAAGTATACAAAGAACTCAAGAAAACAAAGATAAAAAGTGTCGCTCAACTTAACACGATGGTTATCAAAAAAGCATACCAGAAAGCACCTGCTAAGCCTGACAAGATGGGATTTGAGGTAGTTGAAGAAGATTTAAACGAAGACGAATACGAAAAATATTTTGCACCAGAAGTGAAAAGACAAAGAAAAGCAGGACAATAATCAGTAAAATAACTCTAATATGAACGACTCATGATCCGATAAGCCTTGTATGAAACTAACGGATCATGAGCTTCACACAATTATCAGCAAAATCAATAACATCTTTTACGACAAGATCTTTAAAGATGAATGGCTCAAACAAGTGTTTGCTGGCGTCTCAGAAGAACATCTTCGCAATCAACAAACAGACTTTATCGTGAAAGCTTTTGGAGGCCCCAAGCGGTATTCGGGAAGAAATCCATCCGATGCCCACCCTCATATTTTTATCCAAGAAGATATGTGGGATCTACGCGAAAAATACTTAAAAGAAGCTTTTGAAGAGAGCAATGCTCCAGAATGGATGCGCAAAAAATGGCTGGATATCGATAACGCATTCAAAGCTGCTATTCTTAAAAACTCATTAGCTGATTGCTCAGGAAGATACCGAACTGAGCCTATTATCAATATCCCCAACCCTAATAAAAATAAGAAAGCAGCCTAAACTATTGCAACATAGATTCACGACCTAGAGTCGCGTATTCCTTACCTGTCACTGGATGTACCAAGATATCACGATTTTTGTAAATTCTTGGAGTGGAATAAAGCATTTTAAGCGCTACTCTTTTAGGAAGCAGCTTATACTTATCTGGATATTTTTCCTTTAATTTCGCACTCACTTTTTTAGCGTTAGACATTGGCATAGCAGGAAAAAGATGATGTTCAGTGTGATAACCAAAATTCAGGTTAAAAAACTCTAACACGGGGTTATTAGTTACCGACAATGAGTTTACTAACGGGTCATTCACCTTAGTATAAGGCGAAACATTGTGATTAGTTGAGATATAACTCATAACTGTATAATTCATAGTAAAAAACGGAATAAAAATTAAAAACAGTGGACTCGCAGAACCGACATAGTAAACATAAAGAAGGGCCAATCCAATGATCAAAATAAATTCTTTCGTCACTTGTTTATGATTCATTTTCTCCCACATTTTATTACCAAATCTCATATAAGCTTGGTTTAAAACAGCTTGAAAAGAGAACCAATAAAAGAAGTAAAAGAAACTTCTTAAATATCCCGATCCAGGACTCAAAGGAAAAACAAACTTCATAAATTTACTTCTTTTCCACACCATTTTCGTAGGGAAGGCATCTGGATCCTTATAAAGAAGCTGGGTATTACCATGATGAAGAGTGTTGTGCCAAAATCTCCAATAAGTTGGACTAATCAGAAAGGGAGTAAACCCAATAAAGCCTAAAAGATTTTGTAATTTTTTATTTCTAACGATGGCCCCATGTAGAACTTCATGAGCAAGGAAGGTATTTCCCGCTAAGGTAATCCCCATAAGTATTGAAAGAGGTAACTTTACAAACCAAGCTAAATCATAGTTAACCATGGCATAAGTACTAAGTACGATAATAGAACTGAACAGAACTCCATACTTTAAACGCATAGGTTGTTTCTTAAAAAGTTCTTTAGGTAATTCTTTAGATAATTCTCGATTATACTCACCCAGACTTTTTAATTCTGACTCTTCTTTTATATTTGCTTTGGTTTCAATATTTTCATTACTTTCTTGAATTTCTTGATTAATCACGGCCTCTTGCCCTTCGGTTAAAATACTTACGGTATTCAATTCTGTCCCCTATAAACTAAAATTTAAGTGTTTGTTCAACGTATCAAAGCTCCACTTAGAAGTCATTAGCAAATTTAGAGTAAATTCTTATTAGTTGTTACATTGCTGAATCTGTTTAAACAGATATAGATTGTTGGTTTTAAGATGAGCCTTCACCTGCTGATACAAATCCTGATCTTTGTATATCGCACCTAACAGGGAGCAAAACAAAGTTCTAGATAGTAAATTAAGCGCAGGGTCATCTTCCGATTTCGACTTAGAAGCTAACTGATCAGAATCCTTAGGCTTCCAAGAAGTGACATTATAATTAGTATCCCAAGGCCAGCCCATCAAGTATTGCTCATAATAGATAATAACCTGACGCCCTTCGTAGTTATACAGCTGCTCTCCTACCTCATCGCTTCGCACCGAAAAATAGGAAGTTAATTTATCGCCACTTCCCTCATCAATAGTTCCTTCCCAAGTGGGCATAATCTTGCCCTTCTTAGAAATCTTAGTAAGATTTCCCACTCTCTTTCCACTAGAGACAGGAAAATCCCACAAGATAAACTTCGCCGCAATTAGTAATGTTAATACGATGACTGGGAATAAAATTTTCCACTTCCAAGATCGCATACTGATTCCTTTTTAATTTCCTGCTATGCTCATAGCTTCAAAACGTACATAAGGAGTAAAAAAATCCTTATCATGTGTACTATGAATAGTATTACCAATTAACTTTAAATCTAAAAGCATTTTGTGAAAGTTTCCGGAAACGGTGACTCCCTTAACCGGAGCAACACGTTTGCCAGCACGACAAAGATAGCCACTAGCAGCAAATGAGAACTCACCAGAAATTGCATTTGCCCCCGAGTGAAGTCCTTGTAGACTGTGAACTTCAAAATACTCTCCACTAAAAAGATCGTTTTCAGAAGTATTTCCCGCCGAGATAACCCTCGTCGTTCCTCCAACACCTAGTGCTGACTTAGCTCCCCGCCTAGCATGACCAGTTGAACTGGTTTTAAAATAATTGGCCGTGGCGCTGTTATGATAAAAAGATTTAAGCTCTCCCTTTTCAATCAAAGTTAAATCCCGATGAGGGGTTCCTTCAGAGTCAAAGTATTCCATAAAAAAAGCATCTTGATATTGAGGACGGTCAGTAATCGTTAAAAGCTCACCCGCGACTTTCTTGCCTAAATTATCAGCAAAGGGATTAGTTTTTTCCATGGCCCCTTTTCCAGAAAAAATATTACTAAATGTTCCAAATAATTCAGAAAAGGCATCAATGGTAAAAATCACATCGTAATTACCTGTTGTCAGAGGCTTGCCTTTAAGCCACTCGCTGGCATGCTCCAAACTTTCCTTAACACATTCATCCCATTTTAAATCTTTAAGCTTTCTACCAATTGAACCATGGTAATGCATACTGGTCTCACCACCTTCACTTAATAAAGCAGAGGTATAGCAAGACTGATAGTATTCACTGGCAAACCCAAAAACTCCATTTGAGTTCATATAGTAGGAGCTAGAAGTGGTTTCAGAAAATCCATTATAAGGGACTGCTTGCACTCTGGAGTCTCTACCCTTAACCTCACTTTCCAGCTTAAGACAAAAATCAATTTTTTCTTCGGTACTTATATCGTCTTTTTTGAACTCACTTTCATGAATAAATTCTCCACTGGTGACAGCGATGGTTTCATATTCGTTAACCTCAGAGTTTTTAGCATTTTCAATAGCAGCTTGTACCGCTAATTTCATAGAGTCTTCATCAAAACTTTCAGTATAGGCAATACCAACCTTTGCATCTTTTATGGCCCTTACGCCAATAACTTGAGCTCCTGAAACTTTATACTTATCAATTGCTCCTTCTTGCGCGTTTAGCGAAAAGCTTTCTCCTTTAGAAAGAATCGCGTCACAACCGTCGGCCCCAAATTGTTTACCGTAGTCTACAACTTTTTCAAGTGTATTTTTTAATTCAGTTTTCATTAGGCTTTCCCTCCCACTAAAATCTCATCAACTTTTAGAGCGGGTTGACCGACAGTTACAGGCACTCCCCCACTTACTGAGCCACAAACTCCGGTTGCAAAATCTAAGTTGCTTCCTACCATACTAATATTTTTTAAAATTTCTCCACCTTTACCAATAAGAGTGGCCCCTTTTACGGCATCAGTAATTTTTCCATCTTTAACCAGGAAACCTTCTTGTACAGAAAAATTAAATTCTCCGGTACCAGGGTTCACGGAACCTCCTCCCATAGACTTGGCATAAAGACCATCTCCCATGGAACTCAAAAGTTCTTCAAGCGAATATTTTCCCGGTTCAATGAAGGTATTTCTCATACGAGAGGCAGGTGCGTATTTGTATGACTCTCTTCTAGCAGACCCTGTTCGCGGGTGATCCGTTTTAATAGAACCCATTCGATCACATAAGAAATTGGTAAGAACACCATCTTTAATCAGTTGTGTTTTTTGGGTTGCCATCCCTTCATCATCTACAGTTAGACTGCCCCAAAGACGATCAATTGTTCCATCATCCACCGCACTTACAGCTTCATGGGCAATCACCTCTCCTTTCTTATTCCAAAATTCAGAGGCTTTTTTCTCTACCGAAGTTGTCTCAAGGGAATGGCCACAAGCTTCGTGAAATATAACACCACCAAATCCATTATCAATGACCACTGGCATTTTTCCCGCCGGGCAAGGCTTGGCCCTTAACACGGTAACAGCTTGTTTTGCCGTATAATCAGCAATCCAATCCATGTCCAATCCTTCGATAAATTCATAGCCACCTCTGACTCCCGGACTCCAACTACCAGTGGCCTGATCACTTCCATCTTTAGCAATGGCCGTACTTGCAATACGACAATAAGGTCTGAAGTCTTCCATATACAAACCTTCGCTATCAAAAATTTGAACATTTTGTTTTTTTAACATAAGACTTAGATTCACCTGATGAATTAAACTATTTTGTGCTCTGGTTTTTTTATCTACTTCGTGAAGCTTTGCAATCTTTTCTGCCAGAGTCACTTCCTTATCAGCAACCCAGGCAATCGCCGGTATTTTAGCTGTATTAAAGTTGATGGGATCAACTTGTCTAGCCTTGGTTTTATATTGCTCGGCCAGTACGCGAGTGAGATTAATTAATTCGTCTTTATCCATTGAATTGGTATAACCATAAAGAGCTTTGTCTTTAAATATCAGCCTTACCCCAATACCAAAGTCCACACCGCTTTTTATATCTTTTACTTTTGAAGAATTCATAGTCAAAGATTCGCTTTGAGATTTTTCGACAAAAATATCACAAAAATCAGCACCTAAACTAAGGGCCTCATGGATGATTTCATTAGCAATTTCTTTATTTAGCACATTTGCTCCTCTGAAAAGTCTGAAGCAGTATTATAACGTATAAACGAGTGAAAACAATGACGTGCTGCTCTACTCGAAGATTAACTGGAGTGATTTAATTTGAGCAAACTTTACATCCTGATCATTTCATTGATAAACAAACAGCATGAAAAGAGATTTCCACAGAATTGGAGTCATGTGTGGCTCCAGCCAGGCTTGCAACGACAAGTACTTGCAAATGGCAAACCGCCTGGGAAGAGTTCTGGCCCAGGCTGGTTTAGAAGTTATCTATGGCGGTGGGGCCAAGGGACTCATGCGCCAAGTGGCCGATGGTGCCCTTGCTGAAAATGGAAAAGTTCACGGCTATATTCCAAGCTTCATGACCGAAGTTGAATGGCAACACCCAAGCTTGACCAATTTACATATAACTTCTGATATGGCCGAACGAAAATTCAAGATGATGCACGAGTCAGATGCTACGATTTTCCTGCCCGGCGGCTCTGGAACTATGGAAGAATTTTTCGAATGGTTATCGGCCAAAAGACTGGGAAAATACATCGGTCCCTTGGTGCTAGTTAATTTTCAAGGCTATTACGACCCTTTAATTGAACTACTTAAAAGAATGGAAATTGAGAAATTTCACAACCCAATTCATAGTCAGATGTGGTCTGTATGTACAGATATTGATCAAATTATTCACATTTTAGAAACAGCTCCAACCTGGAGTGAAGACTCGATCCATTACGCTTCAGTTTCTGAGGCAACCGAAGCTGACTAAAGCCATATCTTTCCCAGACGAAAAAAGGTCCTGGTCTAGCTCTAAGCCTTTCCAGAACCTTTATTGAATTTTTTAATTTTGCTTTTTTAGAATGACTTATTCAGCTTAGTAAACGAACTGACAATTACCTTCTGCAAGGATCATCATTTCTTCACGAGAACTTCCTCTCACAGTAAGTCGAAATCTATTTTCATCGTTTAACTTAATATTCATCCCCACGACAATCCACTCCTCAGCATCGTAAGAGTAAAGAGTGTAATATCCCTGCTGAGTTTCTCTGTATGTATTTGCTCTTAAAATTTCACGATCAAACATTGTTCGTGCAGTATCATTATCTGTAACGATAAAATGGTAACAGCCATTGGGACTCCATCCTTCATATCTTGGATCTTCGCAGGTTTGTTTCACCATATTAACAGTAAAACGCTCATCATAAGAGCTACAACTTACCTCTTTAAAATTCTTGCCTGGTGCGGCCATAACTGAGCTTGCCATTAATAATAGACCTATAATCCATCTTGCTTTCATACATCCTCCTTGTTTTTTCAAATTATAGGTATTTAGAATTAATAGTGCAAAAATTACTTGTCTTAAGTTTTAACAGTCTAAAATTTAGACAGCTTGATACTCTCCAACTAGCTGATTTCCCATGCAAATACTTGGCATTGATCTTGAAGTATAGAAGGCAACATATCCGTAAGGAAAAAGAGGGACGACAAAAAGGGACGAGAGATGAAAACGAGAGAAAAAAGAACATTTTTACTAAGTCTGGCCATGATTTTATTTTTTGGCCTTGGCCCCATGGCACAAGCAGCTCATAAAGCTATCAACTGCACCACTAACTTTGGTGAAAAATCTTTTACCATCCAAGGTAGTTCTGTTGCTTTTCAACAACAGAAACGAGGAAGAAATATATCTTCTGTTCTATCTGCCAAGACCAGAACTGTGAGTAAAGGTTTCAGAAAGACTCTTTATGATAATGGGTATAAACACCTCATTAATATTAAAGATCAAAATAACTTTGATTCAAATAACGACTTTTTGGCCGTCACATCCCCTAAAGGCCATAAAGTGACTTTTCCGCTAAACTGTAGTCAAGCTGAATAAGTCACACATTGCATTTCCCCCCTAATGGATAAGGTCAGTTCCCCCCAAACTGACCTTTTTTTTGCACTGTAACATTTCACGAATATTAGTTTAAAAACGAGCTGAATTTTGCTATGTATTTAATCTCACAACAGCGAAAGAGGAAATTTACAGATGGAATACAACTTCAATTCAATTGAAAACAAGTGGCAAAAGTATTGGGATAGCAATAAGACTTTTAAAACTGAGCTAGATAAGAGCAAACCTAAATACTATGTACTAGATATGTTCCCCTACCCCTCTGGAGCTGGACTACATGTAGGCCATCCTGAAGGTTACACGGCCACTGATATCATGGCCCGTTACAAAAGAATGAAAGGCTTTAATGTACTTCACCCTATGGGATGGGACAGTTTTGGGCTACCTGCTGAAAACTATGCCATTAAAACGGGAACCCATCCACAAATTACCACAGAGAAAAATATCAAAACTTTTACCAAGCAACTAAAAATGCTGGGCTTCTCGTATGACTGGGATAGAGAAATTACCACTTCAAATGTTGATTACTATAAATGGACTCAATGGATTTTCATGCAGCTATATAATAAAGGCTTAGCTTATGAAGCAGAAATGAATGTTAACTGGTGTCCTGAACTAAAAACAGTACTCGCTAACGAGGAAGTGATTGATGGTAAATCAGAAGTTGGTGGTCACCCTGTCATCCAAAAGCCTATGAAGCAGTGGATGCTTAAAATTACCGAATATGCTGATAAACTGCTAGAAGATCTTGATGAAATGGACTGGCCAGAATCAGTTAAGGAAATGCAGCGAAACTGGATTGGGAGATCAGAAGGGGCTGAACTGGCCTTCCAAGTTGATGGATCTAATGAAAAAATAGAAGTGTTCACCACCAGACCAGATACTCTCTTTGGGGCCACCTATATGGTCATGGCACCCGAACATACTTTAGTAGAGAAGCTGACAAGTGCGGAACAAAAAGCTGCGGTTGAAAAATACAAGAAAGCTGCGGCCATGAAATCTGACTTAGAAAGAACTGAGTTAAATAAAGATAAGACTGGTGTCTTCACTGGTGCTTATGCCATTAACCCAGTCAACGATAAAAAAATCCCGATCTGGATTTCTGACTACGTGCTCTCCACCTATGGTACTGGAGCTATTATGGCCGTGCCTGCTCACGATCAAAGAGATTATGAATTTGCCAAAAAGTTTGACCTGGAGATTATTCAGGTACTTGATGGCGGAGATATCTCAGAAACTGCCCACACCGGCGATGGCATTTTAATGAACTCGGATTTTTTAAATGGATTAAATAAAGCTGATGCCATTTCAAAAATGATCAATCATTTAGAAGCAAAAAAAATTGGAAGTAAGAAAGTAAATTATAAACTAAGAGATTGGTTATTCTCTCGTCAACGTTATTGGGGTGACCCGTTCCCAATTCTAAAAGATGCTGAAACAGGAAAGGTTGTTCGCTGTTTAACGGAGGAAGAAC
>JBFEUX010000072.1:0-12360 GCA_041547255.1 Bacteriovoracaceae bacterium | reverse complement strand
GGTCTTTATAGACTTCACTAAAATTGACAGTACCGATAAATTCAGAAAGTTCTGCTAATTCTTTTTCTAATTTCGAATTATCGGTGAAGCGTTTGATTTGAGCTTCTGCTCGTAAATTTAGCCACTCAATAAGTAAGCGTTCGTGAGAAATTCCGGTTGCCCCCTTGTCCACTTCTTCAATGGCGCCTTCTTGTACTTTAAACTTATCTTGTTTGCTGTTTATTGTTTGAATAGAAGTACCGTCAATTTTACTGACATCATTACTTTCACCACTTCTTTTTTTTCCAAGATCCGCGCCAAGTTCTACACGCAGCTCACTTTTTTCAACTTCACAGTGTGAATTAAAAAATTTTTGTTTCTCAGTATTAAAATTAGCAGGGCCAAAAATAGCAATACATTTACATGCCATTTTCCGGTCGATTTCCGCCATGTGTTCTAGCATGATGGTACGGTTTTTTCTGAACTCAACCGCAACTTTATTTGCCCTTGTAAATATGTTTCCTTTATTTTTTTCGAACCAGTAATCTTGAGTTCCTTGGTGGGAAAAAACAAACTCAAAGCCCCTTAAAAAGATTTCAGCATTTTGTTCACGGTTGGCAGCATCTCTCCAAGAATCATTAAATGAGTTGAATTCACATCTTTTTAAGTCTGAGTAAGTTTTAGCTGTTATTGCTGGAATACTATATTTGTCTAAGTATTGCTTGATATTGAGATCTTTTGCATAAGCCTCTTTGGCCACCATACACTCTTTATACTCTTGGGAGCCGGCTTCATGTTTTTCTAGACATTCTTTTCCTGCTTCCATATTTTTAGAACGTAGCTCTTTTTCTAGACTGGCCACCTTGTCGATACACTCTTTATGCTCTTGAGTGCCAGTTTTGTGATTTTGTGCACATTCTATGTTTTTGCTTTCAATCTCATCCATTTGAGCTTGAGATAATTGGGTAAAACTATCTTCAACAAATTTTGTCTTTTGTCTTTCGACAGCTTTTAAACAGTTAGTTAAGCCAACGCTTCCTTTCCTGTTTTTGGCATTACACTCACGCGTCTTTTCTTCTATCAATTCATGTTGGGCCTGGGTCAGGTTTTTATCCTTGTTTTTATCCTCCTGAGCTTTAATTTTCGAGATAAATTTCGGATCAGAGTTTTGGGCCATCGCACTTGGAAATAATAGATTAAATAATTTTGAAAACAGATGATATTTTTTGGGAATGCTTTTGTATTTAACCGTAGGAACAAGTTTAGGGAATGGGACAACGCATTTGTTGTTTAACTTAAGAAGTCCAGGACAACATTGTCTATCAGATTGAACTTCTCCACCTTCACTAATACAATTGGAACATTGTTTTTGCGATTTGTTTTTTCCTGTCTTTTCATCTACTTTTAAAATATTCTGGCATGAACCTTTGTGACAAACTGGAGAGTTAAGGCCACAAGAATCACCAAGCTCATGGATTTCTAAACATGTACTTTGAGCTAGGCATTTTCCCATTGCATCGGGACTGTCTTTTTCACACATTCCTGAGCAACACTCTGAATTCTTACGGCACGCCATTTCCTGTTTAACACATCTATTATTATTGGATGCAAATTGAAATGATGCTTTTATATGTTTTGGGCAACATTTTTTGTTGTATACATCTTCACCTTCAGAAGCACAGGAGATAGGCTCATTTTCCATATGTTCAAAGAAAGCTTCTAAGACTTTTTTATGTTCAGCTAACCATCTGGCCTTGTAATCTTCAGGCTTTTCATTTGCAGCATCAAAGACAGTGTTTTTACTGTTTAATTTCTTGTACTCATTTTTCCATTTATCTAATGAACTATCCTGTATATATCCCTCAAGGTAGATAGACTGAATTAATTTAAAATGTAAGGGATATAACTGATCTGGCCTGTAACCTGGTAGTTCCTTTTTCTTTTCATCTCTTTCACCAAAGGCCAAAGAAAAATAATCTAAATAAGCCTTTTCGATTTCTTTTTTCTGTAATGTATTTAGTTCAGTGGCATGATAGGTGGGATTATTATTTATCTGTTTGATTAGTTCATCATAGGGGCCGGCCACACTTAAAGTGTATGTAGTCATCAAAAGAAGAAAAAGGACTAAATTTTTCATATATTTGGCCATTATTTATATTTACTTACATCTATTTTATGCATAAATGCATTTTTAATCATAATTTTATGTAAGTGGCTGAAAATACTGAAGCCGTAGGTAATATTATGCCAAGTTTTTGTGACAATTATTAGGACAGACCATCGAAAACGTCCTAGATAGCCTTTTTTGTGGCCAGTATGTTGCTCTTGTTTAATTACAAAGATTTATGAATGACGGTTATCAAAAGATCATTACCTTTTTACAACTTATTATATTTACCTTTTAAACGTCATTATTTTTATTTATAAACGCTAAATCTGGAGGATATTATGAAAAAAATGAACTTGAATTTGCTCTTGGCCAGTAGTTTTTTATTTATTTCAACTTCCGCAAACGCGTGGCCAGATAGGGAAAATACCTATGAGCTTTTGGCCAAACTAAAAAAAGTTAAATGTAGTTTAACTATTTCATATGTAGTTCAAACTAAAGAAGGGTATTCAACACCTGATGAGGACAACGATGAGTATAATGAAGTTGTCTTAATTGATAATGCTCCGGTTGAGGCTTCAAGTCCCAGCAAATTTGCTAGTTACTCGCTGTCTTGGGAAAATAATGACTACAAATTTTATTTTTTCCAAAACTCACAAACGGGAGCTATACGTTTATATGACAAGTCTAGAAGTATTGAAGTAGAGTCTTCACTAGATATCTATGACTTAGATAAAGAATGGCCATATTTAGGAAGTACGCAGATAACGAGACGTGAAGATATTATGGTAACGAGTCCAATTAATGATAGTGAGAAGATTCCTGGAGAAAAAATCACCTATCTTAAAGGGACCTGCCATAGGTTGAGTAATTATTTACCTTAGACAGCTAAGATCTTATCTTAAAGAAATACGTTAGCCCGCTGGCGCAGAGTAATCTTAATGGCGGGTGTTTTTCCACACAGCTGACTTATAATTAAATTATTTGCCATTTTAAAATCCGAAGAATGCATTTATTACCGATAACTTGCTGGACCTTGGTCGCGATAGTCCGTTAAATTTGCAAGTCCTGAATTCCCGACATTTATCATTTAAAAAAATGAGATCACTCTTTGTTATTTTTTGTCCCAAGACGTAAAAAATTATTTTTATAAGGGACTCTATGCAACAAATTGTTATCTTTCTAATAATTACTTTTAGTTTAAATCATGTGTGTTTTGGGAAAGACCAACTGGAATTAAAAGATCTTGGTATCAAAGCCGAGGAACTTCATAAAGACGAAGGTATGCAAGAAAAATTGGATACCAGGTCCCTTAAACTGCAAAGACACCAGTACTGGGGAGTGGCGACATTGGGGCTGATGGCGGCAACCTTTTTGACTGCTGAGGAGGCTCATGAAGCAGGAGAAGAAGCAGGGACAGGTGGGTCTGAACTTCACCAATATCTAGGGATAGCGACTGCAGCGGCTTATTGGACCACTTTTTATTATCAATATACGGCCCCTCAAATTGCAACTACCGGCACTGAAGAAGGCTGGAACACTAAGCTGCATAAAAATTTGGCATGGGTGCATGCTCCCTTGATGGCACTTACTACCATTGCCGGCTTAATGGCATGGCAGGCACATAAGGATGGTAAAAAACCTAAAGGCTTAGCCGCCAATAAAGAGGGACTAGGACAAGCAACTATGGCAACTTTTGGGATGGCCGGCGTGTTGATGGTCTTTGAGTTTTAGTAGAGTGCATATGAAGACAATATTTATTTTTGCATTAATTATATCATCCCTGGCCCAGGCGCAAGACTATGACTTGGCCAAGATAAAAGTGTCATATCAAGTTAAACATTCTTTCAAAACGGTCGACGGGATATGTGAGGTCGCGAAATGTAAAGCAGTGTGCTCAGAAAAAGTTTGTGAGTTTTTAGCGGCCATTAGAATAAAGGACTTTAAGTCTGGTAATACCAGTCGGGATACCCATATGTGGAAGGTAACCAAGGCCGAACTTTTTCCCTGGGTGATAGGGCGAATGAAAGGAAAAATCGCAGATAACTCTGAGCTTAATCTAGAATTTGCAGGGAAAAAAAGATCAGTTAAAATCTATCAGGTAAAGTTTAAACAAGATCAGGGGAAAATGATTTTAGATTTTAATTTTGATATAAAATTAAGTGAATTCGAAATAGAGCGTCCCCGTTTGTTAACTATGCCGGTTGAAGACCGTATAACACTTACTGTACACAGTGAATGGAAGAGGTGATCTCACTTAAGTGACATACATGATGGGGTTAGAAGCGTTTTGCCTTGGCCATCATATCTTTCCAGTCGATGACAACTAGTTTCGCAGAGAGTGCTATACCCGTTTCACGACTTAATAAATCAATCCATTTTTCAATGGCATTGTGAGTGTCACTTTTGTGAGATGAGATAGAAGGATGAAATAATAGGGTAGTCCACAAAGCATCGTTTGACTTACCAACAACAGATGCGACAGGGCAAAAACGTGTCACAGGAGATGCCGCAAGCCAATGGGCCGTAGAGGATCCTGTTTGGCCATTTAGTGGCCAACTTCCTAAATTTGAACATAGGCCAAAATAGGGTGATTTTATATTTTTACTCATTTTTCTTAGTCGTTTTTCACCAATATATTTAGGCGCATTAGCAATAATCTCTCCCCCCCAAATAATACCTGATCTCATCATGCTGCGAACTTGTTGATGGATACTTTGAGGCGTATCTTGATGCATCTTTACACTTAAGGTGGTGACATAGTTGCCAGAAAGATTAGTTGCCTGATCTTTTTTGCGAATATTGACTGGAACCATCCATACTCGAGAGTCGAAGTTTTTATCTTTTAAAAACTTTTCTGCTGTTACCCGATCAATTGCCCATATCAATAATGAATTCAGATTAGTATTATTTTCTCTACAATACTGTTCTAAGGCATTTGTTTCTTCTTTAGAAAATATGGCATAGGAAAGTCCAGCGGCCGCTCCTTTGTTATTGGAATCAAATTGCTTCCACGGGTAATGAACAGGCTTTTGCCGCTTTAAGTGCTTGTAAGCAAGATACCATCTTTTAAATAGTGGTGGTCTTTTTTCCGATTTTACTGTGGGGAGTGGACAAGAGGAATAATTATCAAATTGCGTCATTGCCTGCATAAGGCCACCGCTTCCATCTGCTTCATCATGTCCTTTTAAATAAAACTCTTGCTTGTCAGCATCAGGTTTGTGTTTTATGAAGATCATGTCAACGACTTCGCCTTGCTCGCGCATAATTTTAAATTTTATACCGGCCCAATCCTTTTCCATAATACCTTTTTATGCGCTTACTTGGTCAGCACTAGATCTCGTTCTAATACAGTGAAAAACCAAACTTCTAATATTCTTATATACCGTCTTTTTATAAGCTTCATCCCCAGCTAGTTGGCGGCTAATAATTTGATGTGCTTTTTTTAGTTTGTAATAAGGTATATCAGGAAAGATATGATGAATCGTGTGATAATTCAGACCATTGATAAAAATGAGAGGTGTAAAGATTCCCCCGTCGATAGTTACTGAGTCAAGCATATGTCCTTTTTTAGACATGGTTGTCTCTGTTTCATTTGCATAGAGATGATTAAACAGGGCGCGATACATATTTAAAGAAGAGCCTATGACGAACCCACCATAGAAAAAGAATATAAAGTTCATAGGCAGAACTTTAGTTGCAAGTAATACGATGGCCATTATTTTGTATAGAGCGCTTGCTAAGTCATTGCCCATCATTGCTCTTAAGTCTTTTTCCTCATTTTTGATTTTTCTTACGTACCTCATCGAAAATACTAGTGTTGAGTATTTTTCATAAAGTTTTCGCTGAAAGTTTTTTCCTAAAAATGGAGTCAAGAAAGGTAAGATCCCAAAGCGAATTAATTGAAAGAAAGGTAAGAGTGCTGAGCTCAATAAAGGCTTTATTAACATTTTAGCATCGTAGTTCTCAATATATTTGTACTCAGGGTCTCTGAGTGTTCCATAAGTAGAATTGCCGTGATGAAATAAATGAGTATCAAAAATGTAAGCGGGATAGCTTGTGGGCCAACCAAAAAGTAAATTATAGGCCAGGCGATAACCAGGAACCTTTTTAGCGATATGTACGACTTCATGAATTAACATCGTTCCACGATACAAGAAAAAAAGTGAAATTATATAAGTTATAAAATTGGGGTTAAAACAGCTATAAATAAGTAAGGGCCATGACAAAACAAAATTGATGATGAGATCAATCCAGACAACAGGTTTTTCTATCTTATGCGAATCCCTTAGCAATTCCTTCATTTTATTAAATTGAGGCTCATGACACTTGTTGTCATTCATGCATATAATCTCCCAGCTTGTATTCTGGTGAGCTTACATGAGATTTAGGCCATAGAGTAGGTACTTTGTATTTTTTATTAACCGCCCCACCACAGTGGGGATAATGAAATCTCTAAGAGAGCAAGGAAAGTCAGTATTAGCTAATTGAGGGGGATTTAGTAGACGCGCTAGTGAACTGCCCGAAGATAAGATACAAAATAATCGAATAAAGTGACTTATTTTTCATGCAATCTTCTAGAATTATTGGTGTTTTTAAGCAAGTTATATGCTTCAGATTGATCTTAGAGATTTCATCCCCACTCAAGTAGGGCGGTTAGTATTTTTCATTATGAATGCTGCTAATCCTAAATCTCTTCGAAAATCTGTTTTCTTAAGTTTTGTTAAGGTGTATGTCGTTTTGGGGGTGTTTCAGTTTAACAGAAAGAAGTACCGAATTGCTTAAATTGTACCATAGGCATAAAATTTAATCAGGGAGAGCTTTAATGAAATATCAATATTTATCTTTTTTATTCGCTACTTTGGTTTCTATTAATGTATTCGCTAATGACGGTATTTATATCGGAAATGATGGAAAAGTCCAATTAGTTGAAAATGCAAAATGGAATACCTTCTCCAGGAAAATGGGTAGAGATATTGACATCAAAGAGTACACTTATAAGAAGTATAAACGTGGGTTTATTCGCAGACGAATCATTAAAACAATTCATAACCGAGGGAAAATTACCACTCTTATTGATATTGTTTCAGAGTCTAAGAAAAATAAGGGAATGTTCGTGCCTGCTTATTCTTATTTTAAAGGAACGGTAAAGCATACAGCCTTTCAAGATGGAATACGGATAGCGCAAACAAACTGTGACGTTTTAGACGATTATAAGTGCTATACGATAACAGCTGAATTATGCCATGACTTTATTAATGCTATCCAAGCGGAGAGAAGAAAAGCAGGAAAACCAGCGGCGAAAAATATCAATGAAATTATTGCTGGGATTAATACTTCGGAGGTTAGCCAAACTATTAGTCATGAAACCTTTAATAAGATTAAACAGTCTGAGCGTGAGGCTCGAATTGCCATTCTTATTCTGGATAGAGCTACACCTTTAAGCCTTGGAAGGTTTAAAGCATTTTCTTATTCCAATGAGGGGCGAGAGACAATTAATAAAAACCATAAAGAAAAAGTTGTAAAACTTAAAAAGAATTATCTTAAACACTGCATGGACGCTGATTTTGTTCATCATATGCAGAAGTCTTATCAGTTTAGAGGTAGAGGCCAGGATAAAGAAGCTAAGGTCAAGGCTCTAAAGCAATAAACCACGAGCGTGGTTAGTTGCTATTGTGAGATACAATATTGAATGGCCTGTTTAAACTCAGGAACTTCACCAATGAAGTTTCCAAAGTTAGCAAAGCCTTTATCGCATCCTCCCTTTGAGTGGACACCGATGATTTTATTTGTTTTCAACAAAATAATCGCCGCCCCAGAGCTACCGCCAGTTGTGTCTATATTGTGAAATACTGTGGCCTTACGCCGGACCTTACCTGGCATGATTTCTCCAAAGGCGACTTGTTGCAGATAATTTCTCTCAATGCGCGTATCATTCCCAAAGCTTGTGATGACAGCTGGTTCATAAAGAGAAGGTCTTTCATGTGAAATATGGTAGTGGCCATAAACCTCACCTGGAAGTTTATTGGTATGGGCATTTCTTTTAATATTAAAAACTGCCCAATCGAAAGTAAAATTATTACTAAATCTTATTGAACTTTGATCGACTTCGTAGACATTATGAGGATCAATTTTACCATCATTGAGCTCAAACTTAACGTATCGAAGATAATCAATGCAGTGGCCAGCGGTAATAGCACAAGAGTCGCTGATGAGAGTGACAGTGCAGCCATTAGGATCACTTAGTTTTTTTACAACTTTACCAACTTTGTTATTGTAAGAAAGTTCCCGATCATCCTCTTCACATAGAGATTTTGGACTTGCATTGCTTAAAGAGCTTAAAAGCAGAAGTATTGTGAGGATAGCGATTTTCATGGACCTATAAGAACTAAAATGTGGTCAATCGTCAATTCGAGCTGAAATTATTTCAAATAATTGAAAATAAATGAGCAGTTAGCACTTAATCTTGCACCGCCTGCGTCGGTGAAGCTTTATCAGATATTTCTTCTATCGTGGTGTTAATTTTATCTAGCTCAGAGTTATTATTATTGGTCATGATTCTACTAACAAAGCTATTACATCTGTCGTTGTCTAGTTTCATAACCTTAAGCTGGAGCTCTAGCTTCTCTACTTTTGCTTTAAGCATATCTACTTCACTGATCTCAACTTTTTCATCCTTATCAACTCCAGTTTCTACTGTTTTAATGATATCATCACGTTCTTCTCTGCTTAACACTTGCGAGCCTGCTTTTTTATCTCCAGTAAAATACTTAATTTTAATTTGACCACTTATCTGTTTTTTAGCTGTAATTGCATCTTTAAGAGAAGATGCAAACTTCTTGGCGTGAGAACTCCAAACTGTATAACTGGCCACTTTCTTCCCAGTTTTGTCATCAAAGACATTCACAGAGGAAACTCCATAAGGCCTCAGGCTTGTCGCTACTCTGACTGAGTCTGAGTCGACTTGCGTACTAAGAGCAAATGAATTTATAGAAAAAACTAATATGATAAATACAAGTAATTGCTTCATAATACTATTATCGGCAAGATATAAAAAAAACAAAATGAATAATTGTTTAGGTGCTGTAGTTTCAGGATGTTATACGAATGCATGAGATGGCGATTTGCTTAATTATCTCAAACATTGTTATGATTGCGACGTTTTTGTCGGAGATCGTAAAAGGAGAACTGTGATTAAAGTATTAATTCTGGTTTTAACCATAATGCTTAATACGGCCATAGCGCAAAATGATTTTGGTGATCTTGATGCCTTGGGAGAGGAAGATCGTATCGCTGCTTTATGGTCACAATATCTTGATGATGAGTTGGATCCAGGCCAGTTTTATATGGCCACAGAAAATATCCACTTTCAGCAATTGACTTTAGTCGCTCAGCTTAGATTGCAAAGAATGCTAGAAACCCTGGAGGGTGCTAAGAAGTCCATAAGAATTGCTGTTCCTAAGACTTTGACTGAAAAACTGGCCCTGCAAATAGCATCAGAGATGCTGCACTTTAAACACTTACTTGGGCCTATGAGTAACGCCAATTCAAAAGTGATTGAGAAGGCTAAAGCGTATTTGAAAAAAATCAATGAGGCGCCGGCCAAGTCCAAAGAGGAAATCAGCGCGCTATTTAATAAAACACCAGACTATGCCTACTACAATAATGGGGCCTATATAAATGCATTGAGATTGTTTTTGTTTTGTCGCAAGGATAGAAGATATCCCTGTTTATTTGTCATGAAAGATATTTTTGATACTCCCGTTAGATTGGATGATCAAACGTTGTGGAGTCTACCGGCACTGGCCCATTCTAGAAGATTATTACCTTATAATGTAACTAATGGTTATACGCCTCAAGGCGTTCATACCCTGGATTCAGTCATGCCGATTGCCAACAAACCAAAGGCTTATGGAATGTGGCGTAGGGTAATATTGAACTGGATTCCAGCTTCTGGCGGAGATGCCAACTCCCTGGAGTTTTTACCAGAAATTTCCAAGGACAAACTGTGGTGGCAAGAGGCCAGTATTGCTAGAGATATCGGTAGAAAATGGCTTCGAATCCATGGCACTGGCGATAGAAATGATAATAAAAAATCTACTTATTACCCCCATGTTCCTACCAGTGGTTGTATCTCAACCAGAGAGATGCAATACGATGAAATTGAATACAAGGATCAAAGAATCATTTTGGATCAGATGATGACTTCCATGCAGCTTGGCCCCGTCTATGCCAACGAAACTTTGATTAAGGGGGTTCTATACGTTGTAGAGCTGGATGATAGTAAGAGAAAAGTGACTCTGGCCGATCTAAAACATTATGGAATTGAATAATTTTAGTCTTTTCACCCTGTAATAATAACAAGGATGGTTGTGGCCAGTCTGAGCCGTGTTATTCTTATGGTGCTTAGTTTTAAAATTTGGAGATTTTATGAAAAACTATATTGTTATTATAGTCACTTTAGTTGTTAGCTCACAAGCTTGTGCTTACATTACTAACTTTAACGGAGTGTTTTTTACCAATAAAAAAAATATTTTCACCGCTAAGGATAACTGTCATATGTGGGTACAAAAAAACCCAGGCGTCGAAGATATATATTTTTCTAGTAGACAAGACAGCTCACAGGGTAACTACAAAAATACATTCTTGGCACACCTTAATAGATATATGCTAGAAGACGATGTTTTAAACTTGGAGAGTTGTGAAAGTGGTACCTGTGATTTTTCACTCAATGGGATCCCTTATATGCAAAGTCGAAGACATGCAGCTAGACTGAGAGACAACAATCAACAATTTACTCTTCGTGGTTACTTAGAAAATAACACCATAACCATTGATGCTGTCTATCTTACAGATGAAAATGGGCGAGAATACATTAACTGTTATCGTTAATATCATTATCATAAAAATGAAACACAGAGTTATTCGTTTGGACCTGTTTATGCTAATGAACTTTTGCTCAAGGGAGTTCTTTACGTTGTAGCACTGGATAACAGAAAGAGAAAAGTTACTCTGGTCGATTTGAAAAATTACTGGATTGAATTAAATATTGGCCAAAGGGCAATGCACCAAGAATTGCCAGTAATTATTGCTACTAATTAGCGAACTTCTAGAAGCACTCTTCTCCAAATAAGTCGTTAACTATCTAGATTTATTGTCATTAAAAAGGTTCTATTCATAGTATTTCCTCATCTCACCCATAGTTTCAGATAAAATATATTTAAGTAAGTATCAATTCTCAATAATAATATTTTGGCCCACAAAAGGTTACGTGTTATGAATAATGCAAAGATAAGAATGAATCTACTTTTGATTATGCTCTGTCTTGTGTTTTCTTCCTGTTTGCCGGAGTACAACGTAGTAACCAATTCTGATGATTCTACCAGCGTTACCACTTCAGAGCTAAGAAACTTTAGACCAGACTATTATTGCGACGATATCTATCACGGCGAAATAAAAAGTATCTTTTTGTATTCCGCTTCCCAGACATCCCAAACTTGTGAAGGTCAGCTGGTTGAAGTTAAATGCTTTAAAGGCAGTCTGCAATATAGTGATAATTATGCAACCTATAAGTACGAGTCGTGTACTGAAAGCAATTATCGCTATGAGCAAGAAGAGGTTTCTTATGGCAGTGAATGTATAGGAGCTGATGTGCAAAGAGTTTGTACCGATAATAGCTGTGGAGATTGGATTCCTAACTATAGTTTTATTTCATGTAAAGTGGCCGACGCTCCAGTAGTAACAGCAGATCCTGGTTTGGTCGTAAATGGCATTTTGACAGATACAACAGAGTGGACGATTGATCCAGGTTGGAGCATTGTAAGTGGTGAAGCAATCATAGGATCTGTTGCTTACAGTGGAAATGAGTGGCTCAAAAAAAATACTGTTCTTACTGTGGGTAAGCTATATGAGATTAGCTTTTCTATCAGTAATTATACGCAGGGGAGTTTGCAGATAGACTCGTGGTATCCAGACTATACTGAATACTTAAAACTTTTCAGTGCTAATGGTACATATACTTATCAGTTTAGAGCTGCCATAACAGATTTAAGCTTTATGGCCAGCGCTAACTCCAGCTTTACATTGAATAATATCATTTTAAATGAAGTCGTGGAAAAACCTGCGGTTGAATCAAACCTCGCTTTAAATGGTACATTTTCTGATACGTCGGCTTGGACTTTGGATCAAGGTTGGCAAATTACTAACGGTAAAGCGACTATAGGGGCCGTTACTTATAGTGGAAATGAGTGGCTCAAACAAAATGGAATTCTAGC
>JBFEUX010000359.1:0-1947 GCA_041547255.1 Bacteriovoracaceae bacterium | reverse complement strand
GCTCCCTTGTAGGGACCTTAGCATGTTAATGGAGTTTTCTGGACGCGGGCCATGGTTATCTGCATGTAGGTTGAAAACGCGTAGCCATGCATTTGCTTCAGAGACTACAAACATTTCCTGGGATAATTCATTGGGTTTTAAGTTGGATGCCCCTTCTAGCTCATCGGAAATGAGTCTTCTGGCAGGAGCGTTGTTGCCACCAGTTTGTGCCTGGTAGGAAAACAGCTGTACTTTCAGTCCATTTGTGTTCAATACGTAGATGCGATCATCCGCTTCGTTGTATTCCAGGGCAATAACTTCATTTAACAATGAATTTTTACCACTGGTTACTTCTAGTGAGAAGAACACAGGATTGTTATTGCTATCTAATTGATAAACTTCGGCGTAAATAAGATTTTTGGCGGCGACCATTTTGATTAAACCGTTAGGTGATTCTTTGTAATTGTACTCATTTTGCCCAGAAAGAATAACGGCGTGACAGTCACTAGGGATAGCGTTGTTAGCAATATTACTATCACCGTAATCAATACCAGCAAGTGAACACGACTCTAACGTGGATTGTGCGTATCCATTTAGTGTCATTAAAAATGTTAAGATTAAAATCTTTTTCATTTTAAAGTCTTATCCCTTTTTTAAAGTAACGTGCTACAAGAGCTTTTCGACTTATTCTATTAATATTTTAAGGGATAACTGACCTTAATTCTTATGATTTTAGATGTTATTTAAAAAGATAGTAATTACAGTTGGTTAATAAACTAAATAGGGATTATGGAGTGGCAAGTAGCTACTAAGCCTTTGGTAATTGCCTAGAAATCTTGGCATATTTCTTATAAGCAGTTGGTATTACAGCCCACTAGATCCATTGGGTAACCTGGGTTAGTAGCATATGTATTATCAGAAGCTGTATAAGAGCCCTGTTTGATCCCGGTAGGGTTTTTGTCTTTATATTGAATGGAAATTGTACAAGTCGCATTTACGGCAACTGCAATACCAGAACAGTTGTCAGTGATAGTACTAAAAACACCACCCCCACTGGAGATAGTATATTTTAAGGCAGTCGAACTAGGAGCTGTTCCTACGTTTAACATTCTAAAGGTTCTGGTAACATTGGCCCCTGGGATGCCATAGTCAAATAGAGGAGGAGCGCCAGCTATGGCCGTCCAATCACCGGCACCTTCACCCGAAGCTTCAATCTGCCATTCCCACTGAGGGTAACCATTATTAACGGTAATCGCAGAAGTATCAGGTGGGGTATAAGCAAAATTTGTCATGGGGTTACCAGCAAGGTCTACCAAAGTTCCAGCATTAGGATCTAAAGGAGAAGTTAGCGCAATTCCCGTATCGTCATACTGGTTGGCAATTGTATCTACGATATAGGAGCAAGTGGTTGTAACCCCTGTTCCAGCCGCACAGTTGGCAAAGGCTGCAACAACTTCGGTATCTAAAACTACATCTAAGCGCGGAGCTCCGGTTATCACTACGGACTCATTAAATGTGGTGGTAAAATTCACACTAATTGTTTCCCATTGAATACCAGTTGCCAGGGTAGTGACTGAGAAAATAGTTGGAGCAGTTACATCACGGGTAAAGTTATTAGTGGCACTATTACCTGAGTTTCCTACCGTATCAGTTGCAGCAATAAAGATGCTGTGAGCAGCTTCGCTTAATCCTGTTGTATCAATGGTTCCGGTTAAGTTAACTCCATCACAAGCAGCAGCTCCAACACTTCCTCCATCGACTTGGATGTCATAGGTCGCAGCTGCATCGTCGCAGGTTCCTGCAATCGCAAAAGTTGCGGAGTCAGTAGCAATATTCACATAGCTGGCATCTGCAGGAGTGGTAATGGCCACGGCCGGTGCTGTTGCATCTTTATCTGCAGTATCCACTGCTTGAACAGCTGCGTTCCCTGCAGGATCAGTTATGTCCGCGGTAACATTAATTAGTAAT
>JBFEUX010000420.1:0-1053 GCA_041547255.1 Bacteriovoracaceae bacterium | reverse complement strand
GGATCATGTGTAGTATCAAAAAAATTCCACATATTAGGTTTATCCACATATTCACCATTTATAATAGTCTTTTGAACTATTTTTTTATCAGGATAAGCCTCAATCATTTTTTCAATTACTGATCTTTTGATCAACATACATCCTGTTGGGGCATCAGTTACTTCCATTACGCCATTATCAACATCAATATTTTTAGTGGGAGGGATTCCTGGAACTTTTCACCATCTATATTTTTCGGGAACACCAATTTCAATTACCGCTATTGGCGCCTGTTTCTCAGCACTAGAAGTTGTTCCTTTGGTATTAATTGGAATAGAGGCATTTGAAACTTACAGAGTAAAAGAATTAACTGGTTGGACTCGTGCATATAAATGGCCAATTATTTTCTTTGTAGGAGTTGCTTTTTGGAATCTTGTCGGAGCGGGGTTATTCGGTTTTTTAATTAATCCTCCTGTTGCTCTTTATTATATGCAAGGTTTAAATACAACTGCAGTTCACGCTCATACTGCTACCTTTGGAGTCTATGGATTACTATCACTAGGTCTTGTTCTTCTTGTTTTAAGAAAGCTTACTGAAGGGAAACCATGGAAAAATTCAATTTTATCGGCATCGTTTTGGTCTATGAATATTGGCCTTGGTTTAATGGTAGTAATGTCCTTGTTACCAATCGGACTTCTTCAAACATGGGCATCAGCTGAATATGGTTTATGGTATGCAAGAAGTTCTGAGTTTCTTCAGACCCCATTAATTGAAAATCTTAGATGGCTTCGTATCGTAGGAGATGGTGTGTTTATTATTGGTACATTACTCTTTGTTTATTTTGTTGTTGGATTAAAGGCAGGGTGGAGCTACGAGACTAATGCTGAAAATGATGAAGAAAATGAGCTTGTTAGAGTATAAGGGGGGAGTGTAATGAATAAAGACCTAAAGTTTTCATTTAAAGATTTAGTAAAACAGCAAGATAATTCAATTGTGTCACATCGAGTGATAGAAAATAAAGTTGGAGGAGTGACTGCATTTGCATTTGATAAGGGGCAGAGATTGAGTGAACAT
>JBFEUX010000066.1:0-12800 GCA_041547255.1 Bacteriovoracaceae bacterium | reverse complement strand
GCATAATAGTTCCTAGTATATATCTCAAGTGTGGCCTATACTGCTGCTTCAACTAAATTTGTTTGGAGCACGTTATGTTTATGTTAGGAATGAGTTTAATTTTTTCACTTAATACTTATTTTCATATGAATAAAGATCTATCTCAAGATAGTCTGAAAAAAAATGAAACGAAAGTTGGAATGATTGCTAGTGAAAGGAATAAGTAAAAACTTTTAAAGGATACATCCATAAAAAAGGCTTCTCTTACGAGAAGCCTCTCTTTTAACAAAAGTATATTTCCAATTAGAAATACCAGTTACCACCAATTGTGAATGATGATTGAGAGTGTTTTGTTTCATAAGTCATGTCACCACCTCCACCATTAAATACAGCTTCCGTTTTTTCTTCAGGAGCTGTTACATAAGCAAAGTTAAGATCAAATCCTTCAGACACCATATAAGTCCCACCAAGAGACATATGAGTTTTAACTGTGGCAGGGAAACCTAAGTTATTAAATAAGTTAAGTGCCTGGCCATTATTTGGTGCTGCAGCGGCATTTTGCTTAAGGGCATCATCAGCAACAGCGGCTTTGTCAGCAGCGCTATAACCAAGTCTTAATACAAATTTACCAAAGTTATGAGCTATACCTAAAGCAGTTACAGTTTGGTTTTCCCAACCAAATTCTTTATAACCTTCAGCGTCTCCCCAACCAATCATTTTATAATCTAGAGCAATCGTTGTTTTGTTAAGATTATAAGCTAAACCTAAAGTTGTTTCAGTTGGCTGAGTAAGGGTATCAGTATCTACAATTCCCCCAGCTCCAAAATCAGTCGCTGCATTTTTGTGTTGGTGATTGTATTCAATTTCAGTTTGAGTTTTATGATTAAAACCAATAGTTAAGTCATTTAACATATAAGCAAGACCTAGATCGAAGGCCGTTCCCATACCTTGAGAAGAACCACGACCAATTTCGTTACCATTATTGTATGAGATTGAAAGTTGTCCCATAGTTACTGGTACAGCAAGACCAACTAGAAAATTATCGTTTACTTTATAGCTAACAGCAGGTGCTAGAGTAAATAGGGATAAGCTTGTCGACATAGCGAAAAGTCCATTTTGAGCAGACTCATCACGGTAATCAGTACCAAGACCAGCTGTTCCATACATCCCTAGACCAAAATTAATATTTTCATTAATTTTGCTAACAATACCGATGTGAGGGATTGTAAAACTATCGGCAGCAGAGTCTCGTTCCTTAGAAGAACCGATAGTTTTGTTAACTGCACTTACACTTGGTGTAAATTGAGTTGCAGCAAACTCAATGTCCACTTCTTTTTTCGCTTTTAATAAAGCAGGGTTTTTAAGAGCAGATTCAGCTCCAACGCTAATAGCAGTACCAACACCACCCATAGCTCTTGATACAGCACCTGTACCAATCATTAAGTCACCATTTGTTGCGTAAGCGGCAGAAGAACTAACAGCTAGAACAACTCCAATTTTTTTCCACAATTTCATATATCCTCCCTTAGGTTTGTTTTATGATCTAGATCAAATAAACAAAAAAAATGTGTGTTTGTTCCATGATATTAAACTAGTATAAAGTGTAAAGGTTTTCTTAGCTTTATTAATTGAGGAATACGGATACGCTAGTTTTAACTTTATGCGTATTTAGATGGGAATAAAATATTATGAACACTGTAGCAAATGGCCATGAGCAATACGTATATTCCTCATATCTTTAAAGTTGGTTAGCTGGAAGTTTAGCACCACATGCTTTACAGAAATTCGCATTAAAATCATGACCCTCGGCCATGCAGTTAGGGCAGACTCTGGTGTTCATGGCGTTCTTACTGACTTGGGTGATTTCATATCCTACAATTCCGGTAGGGATGGCAATAATGGCATAACCTACAATCATGACCAGACTGGAAATAAAGCGTCCAAAATTGGTTTGTGGGGCAATATCTCCATAGCCTACAGTGGTAAGAGTGACGATGGCCCAGTAGATACTTTGGGGAATACTAGTAAAACCATTTTCATCTCCTTCGATTAAATACATTAAAGATCCAAAAATGGTGACGAGGGTGCTAACGGCCATGACGAACACAGTTAGTTTGGCGCGAGAATTAAGGAGTGCCTGTAAGAGGTGATTACTTTCGCGAGTATAGCGGGTAAATTTGAAGATTCTAAAAATTCTAAGCAGTCTGAGTACGCGGATCACAATAAGATTATGTGATCCCATAAAAAATAAGCCGATATAAAAAGGAAGAATGGATAGTAAGTCTACCAGGCCAAAGAAACTTCGCATATATCTAAAGGGACGGTGAGAGACATAAACTCTTAAGGCATATTCCAGCGAAAAAATACCTGTAATAATCGTTTCTAAGAAACGTATTTGCTCACCATAGAGAACTCGGATGCTTTGTACACTTTCGAGCATCACCAAAATAATACTTAGAAAAATAAAAATAAGTAAGCAAACATCAAATGCCTTACCAGCAGGTGTGTTTGCTTCAAATATAATAATGAATAGTTTTTCTTTGAACTTATGCATCATAACGATATTAACATTAAGTGAAAAACTTTGTGAATAGGCATATTTCCTGACAAATAATACAGTAAAATCTCTCAAAACTCATTAACAGATATCCCGGCCGGGTCTATGATTGGCCTTAGGAAGGTGTCTATGGGCGAATATACAATACAAGTGGCCTCTCGCTTATCTGGTGTTAGTATTCAAACCTTAAGAGCTTGGGAGAGAAGATATGGAGCGGTGACTCCTAAACGTTTGCCTAATGGACATAGGGCCTATTCAGATAATGATATTGAAAAACTGAGTCTGCTTTCAGAGCTTACTGCTTTAGGCTACTCCATAAGTAATATAGCAGGAATGAGCAAAGATGATTTAAATTTGATGTTAGATAGAGTTAAAGCTGAATTAGGATTGAAGGCTGCTGCCACCAGGAGAAAGGCTTCTTCGTTAATAAATTCAAAACAAATTATTTCCCATCTTATTTTCGCACTCGAAGGCTATAAATTAGAAATTATCTCCCATGAGTTGAATAAGTTAAAGGGCATGGCGAGTGTTGATGAATTGCTATTTGAAATCTATTTGCCACTGCTTAAGATAGTTGCACAGAATGTGGCAACACAACGATTAACTATCGCTCATAAACAGCTGCTTACCGGGATTTTAAGTTCTCAGCTAAGTAGTTATGTATATCAAATAGCTGAAGGAGACTATAAATATACAAAAGCGCAAAAAATACTTGTCGCTGGTGTTGAAGGTGTGCAACAGAATTTTGAAATTCTTCTCGCGGCCGTTTTGGCCAGAGTGCAGGGCTTTGAAACAATTGTCTTGGGCTCCAATTTACCTGTTACGAGTTTAGTACAAGCGGTAAACACTATAAATGCAGATATTATTATTTTGGTGGCAGCTAGCTCAGATTTGTCCCTTAATAGGCAACACATTGAAGCTTATATTGAAAACATAATGCAATTACTTACTAATCAGCAACAAGTATGGTTGGAAGGAAAAGTTCAATTCAATCAAGCTACTTTTAGTCAGTTTGAAAACTTTAACTTTATAAGCAACTTGGTTGAATTGAGACAGAAATTATATCTTTTATAAAGAATAACAAATTAAAAAGATAAGGACACCATAGCCGGCGAGAATGGCATAATATTTTGGCCAGTTAACTTTAAATAATTGATGTGAAGTTTGGCGAAAGCTTTTATAAGTGTATTCATCAATATCACTAATTGCCGGAGCTGCAAAACTTAATAGATAGCCAGCACCAAAACATACTAAGCAGCCAATCATATTCCACCATGGCCAACTTATTTGAGGAAGAAATTTCCAAAAAATAGCATTCACTACGAAGCCTAGAATAAGGCCAGATATGGCCCCTAAACCATTGGCACGGCGAGTGAGTATTCCCAGTAAGAAAACACCTAAGATAGGTCCATTGGCAAGTGAGCCAATTTTATTCATGGAAACGATAATTGAGTCTGAGATACTTCCGACGAAAAAAGCGAAAATGGTACAGACGGTTCCCCAAAAAATAGTAAGTATTTTAGACATATATAATTCTTGTTTTTGGCCAAATTCTTTTTTTAGAAAGCTTTTAAAAACATCTTGCATAGTGGTGGCACTAAGAGAGTTTATAGTAGAGTCAAGAGAAGACATGGCCGCAGAAAAGAGCCCCACCATGACCAGTCCAACCGCTCCAACAGGGAAGTATTTAATAACAAAAATAGGAACGGATAAATTATAGTTAGGTTTGGCATTTTCTGTTGGCAATAGTTGGATAAATTCCGGATGCTTTGCCACGTAAGCCCCAATACACACACCTAAGAAACAATAAGTGAGAACTAGTGGGAAACGCAAAATACCATTTATAAATAAAGACCAATTAGTGTCATCTACTGATTTGGTAGAAAGCTCTCGTTGTACTTGTGATTGGTCACAGCCATAGTATGATACATAGAGAAAAAATCCTCCAATCATCATGGGAAGAAAGGCAAAGCTATTGCCATCAAAACCATGACTGGCAAAATTGATCGCCTTCATACGCGCAGTATCAAATGCTTGAAGAGTTTCACTAAAACCTCCAACGATATTAAGCGCCATATAAATAGTCATGATAATGGCACCATAGAGAATAACCATTTGAATAACATCTGAATAAATAACTGCTTTCATCCCGCCAATGGAGTCATAAACGATGGTAATAATTCCTAACATAACGACGGCCATCGTAAAACTAATGCCGGTACAGTAGGAAATGACAATCGAGATACCATAAACGGTAACTCCTGTGGCAAATGCACGAATAAATTGAAATAACAGTGATAAGGTTAATCGAGTATTTTTATCAAATCTTCGTTCCAGGTAGGCATACACTGAAATAATACCCAGCTTACGATAAAGGGGGAGTAAGAAAATCATTAGAAAGATCATGGCGAAAGGAACTGCCAACTCATATTGCAGCCACAACATTCCTCCACCAACAGAGAAGGCAACAAAAGCAGGAGCACCTAAAATTGAGTTGGTAGAACATTGGGTGGCCATGGTGGAAATCGCAATCGGCCAAGCACCGGTATCATTACCTCCCAAATAATAATCATCCTTACTTTTTTGTCCACGGGAAAGAAAAATACTTAGTGCTATCATTCCTATGAGGTACAATATAATAATAATCCAATCAATAAAGTGAAGTTGCATATGAGTTTACCTTTCCGTGTAAATAATTTGGTTCGAGAAGTATTAGAACTTCTGCGTCCCCAAAATGTGTTTAAGCGTGTTCTTAAATTGTATCATAACGAGTTAAGAATTGAAGGCTCAAGTTTTCAGATTTCACACAAACTTCATTTAGTGGCGGTGGGTAAAGCTGCAAGTTTTGAATTAGCTGCAGTAAAAGAAATTGTGGATAACTCTCAAGTCGACTACCAGCTCGGTACTTGCGTGGCCTATACGAAACGAAATCACCTCGTTTCAACCAATGAATTTATCCAATTAGAAGGAGACCATCCTTTGGTTTCACAGGATAACCTTGATAATACTAGTAGGTTAATCGAAATTTTAAAACAAGTTGATGAAGAGGACTCTGTTTTGTTTTTACTTTCAGGAGGGGCTTCCGCTTTATTAGAACTTCCTAGAGAGCAATTAAGCTTCGAAAAATTACAGGACATTCATGAGGACTTGTTGGCCAGTGGAAAAAATATTAACGAGATGAATGAAATTAGAAAAGCACTCTCAATGGTAAAAAATGGTGGCTTGCTTAAATATATAAACTCCAAGCAGATTATCCAGTTGGTGACTTGTGATATACCCAATGAAAATATGGCCGACGTTGGTTCAGGTCCACTTATTTATACTCAATTGAATTATGCATCAATAAACGAATATCTAAGTAAATTTAGTTTGCGCTTAGAGGATATGGGGGCACCTTTAGTCCAGGCCCATTCTTTTATCACGCAATCAGCCTCAACATTATTAAAGCATTTTGCAGGAGATAACAAATATATCATCGGTAAAGTTTACGATGAATTATGTGATAGTATGATTGAAGATCTAATGGGGCAACTACCTGCCAAGGGACAAGTACTCGTGACAGCTGGAGAGGCCACGATTGAATTACCAGCTAACCCAGGTAAAGGGGGGAGAAATACACATTTTGTATTAGAGATGGCCCAAAGACTCTATGAGAACAAAGAAAATCGCGATATTCGTATACTTAGTTTTGGAACAGATGGCACCGATGGCCCGACTGATGCAGCCGGGGCATATATCAATTATGAATTAATGCAAAAATTGCCTATAGATTCATATCTTGCTCAATTTAATAGCTACGAGTATTTTGATAAAGTAGGTACTTTAGTTAAGACAGGTCCAACTCAAAACAATTTGATGGATATAAGGTTTTTGTGGCGTGAATAAAATAAATGATTATCTAATAGCATTAAATCCAGAATTCTCAGAATTGACCGCACCTATTGAAAAAAGATGTCATGAGTTAAAAGAAAAGGTAAATAAGTCGAATAAGCTTTTTGACCAAAATCAAACCGTTCTTATTACTTATGCCGATCAGTTTTCATCACCTGATAAAACTCCATTAAGGACATTGGCAAGTTTTATAAAAGAGGATTTGCAAGGTTGTGTCTCTCATGTACATATATTACCTTTTTATCCTTGGACCAGTGATGATGGTTTTTCTCCTATCAATTATCATGAGGTAAAGTCTGAATATGGTAGTTGGGAGGATATAGAGAAACTGCCTGTTGGAAAAATGTTTGATTGTGTATTTAACCATCTTTCATCAGAGAGTGAGCTGTTTCAAAAGGCGCTTAAGGGAGATGAGCAAGCCAAGCAAATGTTTCATATATTTACTGAGCAAGAAAAGCTAGACCTTAAATTAGATGAGTGCGAACATGACATTGTAAGACCGCGGATAAGTCCACTCTTTAGTGAGTATGAGATACAAGGTAAAAAGCATTATGTATGGACAACTTTTAGTCGCGATCAGATTGACACCAATTTGAATAATAAACAAATGCTTCAATATCTTTTAGAGTGTTTCTTCTTATATATGGAAAAAGGGGCAAGTTTTTTTAGAGTTGATGCTGTTCCCTTTCTTTGGAAAGAGCTGGGTACCAATTGTTCTCATTTGCCTAAAACTCATGTTTTCGTAAAACTCTTAAGGGCGATTATTGAAAAAGTTGATGCTAATATGCTTTTGATTACTGAAAGTAATGTTCCTCACTCTGAGAATATTACTTATTGGGGAGATGGGCAGGATGAAGCACATATAATCTACAATTTTTCACTGGCCCCACTGATTTTACATGGGCTTACCTTTGGTAGTACAAAATATATTAATCAATGGGCACAGCGTGTTTTTGATATTGGCCCTAAAGTCAGTTTTTTAAACTTCACTGCTACTCATGATGGTATTGGTATGCGAGGCTTAGAAGGATTAGTTCCGGAAAGCGATGTTGAAGTGATGTGTGAACGAACTGTTAAAAACGGTGGGCAAATAGGTAAGAAGCGCAGCCGCGATGGTACTGAAAAACCATATGAATTAAATATAACCTGGGCCAGTTATCTGGAAGAAGCTGGACTAGATGAAGCGAGTTATCTTAATAAAGTGATAAACTCTCACGCTATTGCGATGTTTTTTCCAGGCATAGGTGCTCATTATGTGCATAATTTTTTAGGAACAAAAAATTGGCAGCAAGGTTATACACAAACTAAGCATCCACGCACTTTAAATAGACAAAAATTTGAATATCCTTTTGTTTATAATGATTTTTCTGGGCAAGTGCTGGCAAGATTAAAAGAATTAATTATCTATAAAAATTCGCACAATGTTTTTCATCCAAAAGCAGGTTTTAAAATTAAAGAGCTTAATGATAATGTCTTATGCTTTGAACGCTTTGATGAGCAAGATAAAATTCTGGTATTTTTTAATTTAACTTCCACGCCACAGCAATTAAGCTATGAGGGTAAAGAGCTCTCTTTGGCACCTTTTGAACTATTATTCCTTTAAAAAAGCGTAAATATGGGCCAATAACTGCCAATATAAAGACGCATATTTTATGAAGAAAAAGTTAAGAAACGATTAGAGGCTACTCTCTAAGTTGTTGAAATCTTAACATTTTTTATAGTACCCAAACTATATTAATTCAGGAAAGCATAAAAACAGACGATGATAGTATGAATAATGGTTTATTTCCAGGAGTAGTTTTGAAAGCTTTCCCAAGCCTACTATTTAGCATATTATTGTCGGTTATTTTCACTTCTTGTGTTCCGGAAATGGAGGTGCAAGAGGTCACAATCGAACAGAGTGTAGATGAGATTGGGCCACCTCCTGGGAATACAAAAGCATTATCTAACTTTTCTGGCCAGCAACTTTACGAGCAAAATTGTAGCACTTGTCATACAGCAGATGCGCAAGGTGTACCTTCTAAGGCATCAAAAACTAGAGCAGAAATTATTGGAGCTATTTATAATAATATAGGACAAATGGGATTTCTCAAAAATGAGCTAACTTCAAAACAAATTGATATGATTGAAGCTTATCTGGCCGGCTTTAAAGTTGCTGAACCTGTTAAAGAACCAGTGGTGGTAGTACAACCGCTTAATCTAGATGGAAAAGATCTTTATGCTACAAACTGTGCCAGCTGTCACATGGCCTTGGAAACTTCAACGAAGAAAAATAAAACAGCAGTAGAAATTCAAAATGCTATTTATAACAATGGTGTTATGAAAGCAATACAAGCACTAATTGACTTAAAACCTGAACAAGTACAGGTGATTAGTGATGTCTTAAAAGTGGTAGAACCAGTAAAGGAACCGGTTGTGGCGCCAGTGGAGCTACCATTTCTAAATCAAGATATAGGAGAGGTTGCTGTTAAAGGTAGTCTGGCCTATAGCAATGGTGTCTACACTATTTTGTCAGCTGGTTTCGATATCTGGGGCACAAGTGATAGTTTAAATTATAGCTATCTTTCTCTTTCCGGAGATGGATCAATCATCGCTAAAGTTGATTATCTTCAAAATACACATCAATGGATAAAGTCTGGGCTTATGATTAGAGAAAGTTTGGCCCCAGGAGCAAAACATGCTTCGACAGTTCTTACAGGGGCCAATGGGATAAGAGCATTTAGAAGATCTGTGGATGACGGTGTGACGAGCCAAACTGGACTTGCCGATTATATGGATGAAAAATTTGTAAAAATAGAAAGAAAAGGAAGTAGTTTTATTTCATCCATGTCTAGTGATGGAGTCAGTTGGAAGGTTATTTCAACCGTTAACATCAGTATGAAACAAGATGTCTATATTGGTATCTTAGTCGCCGGGCCAGGAAATATTGATGGCATGACTACGGAGAGTAAATTGAGTAATCTTTCTCATACTGGAAATGTCACCAAGGCCAGTGCTCCTGTCGTTGTGGTACAGCAGCCGCTTAATGTAGATGGTAAGGATTTATATGCTACAAACTGTGCTAGCTGTCATATGGCGCTAGATACATCAACCAAGAAAAATAAGACGGCAGCAGAAATTCAAAATGCTATTTATAATAATAGCGTTATGAAGGGTATTCAAGCGCTAGTTGATTTAAAACCAGAACAAGTGGATGCTATTAGTGTGGCCTTGAAAGCTGAAGTCGTAGTACAGCCAATAAATCTTGATGGAAAAGATCTTTATGCTACTAACTGTGCTAGTTGTCATATGGCCTTAGAATCATCAACTAAGAAAAATAAAACGTCTGCTGAAATTCAAAATGCCATTTATAATAATGCAGTTATGAAAGGTATTGCAGCACTTACAAATTTAACCATGGCCCAAGTTGATGCGATTAGTGCTGCTCTCATATCAGCTGAGCCAGCACCGGCCCCAGCTCCAGTTGAATTACCATTTTTAAATCAAGATATTGGTGGCCCTGCAATTAAAGGTAGCCTCACTTATAATAATGGTGTGTATACAGTTGTATCTTCTGGTTTAGATATTTGGGGAACGAGTGATAGTTTTAATTATAGCTACCTGGCACTTTCTGGCGATGGATCAATGATCGCCAAAGTTGATTCTCTTCAAAATGTACATCCTTGGGCAAAATCAGCTATTATGATTAGAGAAAGTCTTACTCCCGGTGCTAAACATGCTTCAACCGTTTATACAACAGAAAATCAAGTGAGAGCATTTGTAAGAGTCAACGAGAGTGACGTTTCCAATCAGTTCTTACCAGCGAGTTATAATAATGAGCAGTTTATTAAAATAGAGAGGAAAGGAAATAATTTTATATCATCACTTTCTGTCGATGGAGTTAATTGGAAGATGATTTCAACTACGAGCATCAGCATGAAAGCAGATGTATTTATTGGGCTGGCCGTCTCAAGTCATGTCGACTCTGTAACGACCTCGAGTAAGTTAAGTAATGTTTCTTATACGGGAAATGTAACTAAGGCGACAGAATTACCTCCAGTGGTGGTAGTACAAGAGCCACTTAATTTAGATGGAACGAGTCTTTATACGGCAAACTGTGCTAGCTGTCACAGTTCGCTAGCTACATCAACTAAGAAAAATAAAACAGCAGCAGAAATCCAAAATGCTATTTATAACAATAGTGTGATGAAAGGCATCCAAGCTCTTGTTGAGCTAAAACCAGAACAAGTGCAGGCAATTAGTGATGTCTTAAAGTTCACTGAACCTGTAGTGGTACAACAACCACTTTCTGGTGAAGAGCTGTATCAGAAAAACTGTATCGCCTGTCATAGCATTACAAATGGAAGACCAGCTAAGGCAGGATCAACGGCCACTGAGATAACTCAAGCGATTGACCTAAATAAAGGAGGAATGGGTTATTTAAAGACGGTGTTGAGTTCCACTGAAATTAATTATATTGCAGAATATTTAAAGGGTCCATTTGAAGCGACTCAAGTTGTTGTAGCAGCCGGGGAAATTACAGCTGACTATAGTGAAGTCCTCCCAACGAGGTTTTATATCGCCAATAAGATGAGAAATATATTTGGAACAGGTGATAGTACGGTTAATGGATACATCTCTCAAATAGAAAGGAAACCTGGTTTCTTTGGTGGATCTTGTACCGAGAAATATGAAGGATGTGCAGGAAATGAAGAAGATAACAATAATGGTTCTATGAAGCCGACAACGAACGTGGCAAGAAGAGGGTACATGCTTAAAGTGTGTAAGCTTATTCTAGGTAGGTCAGTTGCTGTTAGTAATGCGCTTGCTAAAGCTGGGTTAAACACAAGTTCAACAGCTTCAGCAAGTAACATTAGTAAGCTATATGATATTTTTTATCCAGGACAAGATGCAGACCAGGCAGCAGTTGATTCACTTATTAGTGTGTATTCATCGTCTCGTTCTACGGGACAAAGTACTGCAAATTCCTGGAGAAATACAATGTATGTAATGTGTGCATCTCCACTATTTGAAACATTTTAAAGAAGATATTCAGCGTTTGGTTAAACTAAGAAGGAAAATATAAATGAAGACACAGCTAAAAGTAAATATATTCATGATTGCGGTTGGTGGTATTTTGGGTACGCATTCATCGGATATTTTTGCTCAAGAACTTTCACCGGTTTCTCTTTTCCAAAGATGTTATGGGAAGATTACACAAAATGTTGCTGATGTGAATTCTACAATGGTAAAACAGGTTCGTGCTGCTCAAGTGGATCCTATAGATGCATGCTTACAGATTTTTGATAAAGGTCGTTTCGTTAATGCAGGTAAAATATCGAATACTGGCGATCAAGAGGCGATCAATGTTGTCAATACTATGAATAATGTACATTTCTCATGGTTTACCAATAAGGCCAATCTTGATTTTTCAGATTATGCTGGTTATCACTATAGAAATCATGTGGATATAACTGAACCAGCTTTGACTATAACGCAATTTCTTTTTACGCCCAATAAAAATTTTGGAGATATCTTTATTGGTAATCAACCGGTTCGGGCCAAAAGAAGTAAAGGTCAATCTTATAATGCTTTTTATAAGAGTTACACAGCTAAAGGTACTTACAATTTAGATACCAGAGATGTTTTTACCAGTCGTAGATTTTTAGAAACAGGAAAATTAATTGGTGTGATCAATGACACTAAAAATTATACTTTAAATTATGATTGTGGGACCTGTAGCGGTACAACAGGAAGTATCGCAATTAATAGACATTTCGGCGGTGGTGTTATCGGAAGTAATGCTTATGTCACAGTAAATACATCAGCAACGACTAGAGATCCTCGCTATAATGGAGCTGGTTTTGTTAATCGGCAGTGGGCCGAAAATGTGCTTCATGATTTCACCTGTCGTGAACTTCCAGTTGTTAGAGAAAGTGATGCCAAAGCTTTTGTTGTTAATGATTCGACGGCCATGACTTTTAGGCAATCTGCGGGCTGTACCAAATGTCATGTTACTCACGATAGACTGGCAGGTGTGGCAAGAGGGGTTAACTATCCACGTGTTGGAACTTTTAGAGAAGTCGGAAATGTTTATTTTGCTCAGCCTAGATCTGTTTCAGCTGCTGATGCGAATATCTTTCCTGCTAAAAATGATGGTAGTTTCTATAAACGACCAGCAAAAGGGCATTTCTATTTTAGAGAATACAATGGAACGCTTGTTGATAGGCCGCTTAATAATATGGAAGCGGCAGGTGGCGTGCTTAAGTCTATTAATGCACCTTATATTTGTATGGCCAAAAGATACTATGAGTATTTCACCGGTATAAATGCTGATATTGGTGATATCGGTGATCCAGATCATCCCGTCTTAACTCCACAAGAAAAAAAATAT
>JBFEUX010000416.1:0-1085 GCA_041547255.1 Bacteriovoracaceae bacterium | reverse complement strand
TAGAAAAAATATTGTCTCTACTAAAATAGATAAGTTTCTTACTGACTCCTTAGAGAAGGCTCATAAGGCCGTTTTAAAACAAATCACTAAAGTCAATAAACGAGGAATAAGAAGGCAAACAATTAGGAAAATTATCTTAGATGAAGTAGCTTAAAGACAGTTTTGTCAGTTTGGGGGCAGGTCAACTATGGTCTACCCTCATTAATTTTATGAGTACCTCAAAGTTTGCTTCATCACATTTGTTATACATAAAAAGCTCCTTTATGGAATCTTACATTTTCTCTAAAATACGACCTTGATAAAGATCATTGTATTTATTGAGAATTTTAAAGGTTGAGAATATTGAGCTCCACGGCCATAGCTGTTAGTATCCAAAAGTGAATAAGATAAAAAAATATGAAAACATTTACATAAATCACGATTTTGAGCGTATTCAATTTTTTCGCCTTATCAAATCACTCAAAAAAGTTGAAAAAATTCTTTACCCTGGATGCTCATTTCACATTACCCCTTCCTTAATCTTTCCAGACGTGACTTACATGGATAAAGATACGAATGTTGCGAACTTCTTTTCAAACAGAAACGGGATAGAGCAATATATAAGTGCGCATAAAGAATATAAAAGTAAATCTCATTTTTCGTTCGTAAAACTCGATTACGCCCAGGATAAAATTAGGGAACAATTTGACATGATCATCTCCATTTTTGCCGATTCTGCTGGCCAATATCTTCCTGGCAATTTAAGAAAAGGAGGTCTAATTATCTCCAATGATTTTCGTTCAGAAATAAAAACTCTCATTTCAAGAAAAGACTTAAAGCTAATCGGCCATATCAAAAAAAATAAAAAGAAGTATGAATATATTAATGAGGCACCAAACAGAAGCTTAACTTCAAAAGGTCGAGATTTTGTTCAAAAAAACGGAACTTATACTTATCGAGATAAAGAAATTTATTACGTTTTTGAAAAGATAGAATAAAAAAAAGCCCGCTGGGTTAAACGAAGTCATTTTAAAGATGTAATAAGTCGTATATGGAAATGACTAGTTACTGAATAGTTTGTGACTATGCTGCCAATGATGGGCCTT
>JBFEUX010000208.1:0-4958 GCA_041547255.1 Bacteriovoracaceae bacterium | reverse complement strand
CAAATGCGATATCGGATACCTTATGATAGGTAGGTTTTTGCTGTATATGATCGTCACTATTTTCTTCACTTATTTTTTTCTCTGATAAATCTCTTCTTTTACCGATCGTTTTAAATTCAGCTCGCTCTTTTTCTTCTTGGCAACTAATACATAAGGTCGCAGTTGGTCTGGCCAAAAGCCTTTTCTGCGAAATGTCAGTACCACAATCTTCACATTGGCCATATGTTCCATCTAAAATTTTTTGCTTAGCTTCGGCCACCTTTTTAAGAAAAAGAATATTTCTTTGATCAAGCCGCATAGATAACTCCCGCTCTTTCTGAGCGTTAAGTGCATCTACCTCATCTCCCCTACCATTGTTTTGTAAAACAGTTTCTAAAGCTTTTAATCCTTTTTGATCACTTAGCATGTCATTAAAAAGTGTTAAAAATTTCTGTCTACTTTGTTTGTTCATCCTAAACTCCTTTATAGTGTGAGTTAATAATTCTTTTGATGGGTCTTTAATCTTCCTGATTTAATTACAACAAATCCTTTGTTGTAATTTCCCTCTTCCATTTGTAAAAGTGAGTAAATGTCCTATCTACTCATTCAAAGTGGCTTCTTGCCTCTTTGATGGCCAGTATATGAGCAGGAATCATGCCAAGTCTTAGCTTATATAATTTTAAACAGTTACAAAACTAAAGGAAGTTTAAGATGTGGTGCACAAGTGTCAAAAGTGCATTTTGTCTCCAGCGTTTTGACACTATGTAAGAATATCCAAGATTAATTAAACGAGTTGATCCCCTTCAGGGTTGATGACAATCTGTCCTTTTTCAATTTTTTCTCGCACGACAGTAAGGATTTTAGTTTGAGCTTGTTCTACTTCAGAAACTTTGCGAGGTGGCCCCTTAAGACCATCTTCTATATCAAGTCTTATACCAGTAGAAACCATATCCAGTAGTTTTTCGATTACTTCTTTATCTACAGTTCGCAAAGCAAGGCCAAATTCTTCTAAATTCACATCTCTTAAAAGACCCACTAACATGGCCGGTGTGAGATATTGTAAATCTTCCATCTGCACCAGGTTTTTTTCCAGCTTTTGCGCCATAATAGGGTCTTTAGCGCGAATTTCTTCTAACAGCTTTTTTTGAGCCGCAGTCCCAAGACCCGCTAACATTTTAGCTGCTTCTTTAACCCCACCTTTAAACATTAACGTGACCTATGAAATGGGTTTGCTTGCATAAGATAATCTTGCACATAATGCTTAACTCCGTCTTCCAGTGAATGAAATTTAAAGTCAGGTAAAGCATCTGTGAGTTTCGCCATTTTTGCCTGAGTGTAATATTGATATTGGTCCTTAATATTGGCCGGCATATCTATATATTCGATATTAACTTCTTTATCCATCGCCACAAAAGTTGCGGTCACTAAATCTTTAAAGGTACGGGCCAGACCTGTTCCAATGTTGTAAAGGCCATTAACTCCTTTGTGATCCGTATTCATCAGTTGCCACATGGCCTCAACACAGTCGAGTACATAAACGAAATCTCGAGCCTGGTCACCGTCAGCAAAGTCAGGGTGGTAAGATTTAAAAAGTTTCATCTTACCCGATTCTGTTATTTGATTAAATGCATGGGCCACAACTGATTTCTGTCCGCCCTTATGGTATTCATTAGGGCCGTAAACATTGAAAAACTTTATTCCATACCATTTTTTAGGTCTTTTTAATTGTTTGAATACCCACTCATCCATTAATGATTTAGACCAGCCATAAGCATTTAAAGGCTGAAGTACTTCTACATCATCCATATCATCATCAAAGCCATGCTCCCCTCCACCATAGGTGGCCGCAGAAGAGGCATAGCAAATAGGCACGTCAAAATTAGCACAATAACGATAAAGAATTTGGGAATACTCCACATTATTTTTCATTATAAAATCAACATCTGTAGCTGTCGTAGAAGAGGTTGCCCCCATATGATAGATTTGAGTTACACCCTCTTGAAATACAGAATCTAAAACTTCAGGATGAATAAATTCATCAGCATGGATATACTCTTGGAATTTTACCCCCCTGAGGTTTAGCCATTTTTGATCACTTTCCAGACGATCAACGACTAATATATTTTCAATTCCTTCATCATTTAGTTTCTTTATTATGCAGCTTCCGATAAAGCCCGCTGCTCCCGTAACAATATACATAGTGCAAACTCCTATTTATGGGCATTTTCGCAAATAAATTATTGATTTAACAGTGAAAAAGCTTAGAAAAACCGCGTCATTTATACAATAAATATTTAAAAAAAGTAGGTTTCGGGTTAAAACAAGTAGATTTTTAAAGTGTAAGGAGTTCATATGTTGGAAAACGGTTGGTTTTACGAAAGATCTTTTAAAGGTAAATTTTCCATGGGCTGGAAAGTAAAAAAAGTACTACACAGTGAGCAATCTAAATTTCAAAAAATAGATGTTTTAGATACTGAAGCTGTTGGAAAACTTTTACTTCTTGATGGTAAAACCATGGTGAGTGACTTAGATGAGTTTGTTTACCATGAAGTTATGGCCCATATTCCCTATATGGTTAGCCGCAAGTGTAAAAAAGTTCTTATTATAGGTGGTGGTGACGGTGGTGTTGTTCGCGAGTTTGCCCGTCACGCAGATATTAAACAAATTGACTTAGTAGAAATCGATGAAAGAGTTATTGAAGTCTCCCGCCAATTTTTTCCTGAATGCACAAGTGCTTTAGATGATCCAAGAGTAAATATCTTACCTCAAGATGGCTTTGCTTTTATTAAAAGCAAGAAAAATGAATATGATGTCATTGTCGTTGACTCAACAGATCCCGAAGATTTTGCCTCGGGCCTTTTTACCCACGAATTCTACACCGATGTTTACAATGCTTTAACTGAAGATGGGATAATGATGAATCAAACAGAAAATCCTTTTTTAGATGAATATGGCATTAAAAATATTTATGCGAATATGCGTAAGGCTTTCCCTTATGTACAAAGCTTTACCGCTCCTATGAGTATTTACCCAGGAGTCTTTTGGACTTTTGGTTTCTCTAGTAAGAAATATATGGGTACACATATTAATCCAGAAAAATTACAGGCCATGAGTGGACTTGAACCAAAGCTAAAGTGGTACAATACAGAATGGCACAAAGGAGCTTTTGCTCTTAGTAATTTTCACAAAAGAAAAATCGGGCAAATTTAATGACAAAAGAATGTGTAAAAACTCTTACGGAGATGGAAACGGCCAAGCCTTTTTTTGGAACACGTTACCATGAAGCATTTTACAAAAATAGCACTCATATTTTAGGCTTTTGCTTTGACGGCACGACCAGCTTTCGGCCGGGTGCCCGTTTCGGTGCTGATGCGATCCGCGATGCTTCTTTTGGATTAGAAACTTACTCTCCTTACTTGGACCGGGACTTAGAAGATTATCAAATTGTAGATATCGGTAACCTTCCCATCTATCCCAGCAAGTGGGAAATAACAAATACATACTTTTTTGAGCAAACCAAAGATTTAAAATTAGAAGAAGATCATATAAAACTACTGACACTAGGAGGAGAACACTCTATCTCTTACGGGCCGATTCGCCTTTGCTTGGATCAATATGAAGATCTATTTCTTATTCACTTAGATGCACACACAGATCTTCGCGACGGATACCTGGAAGAGAAGTTTTCTCATGCCAGTATTATTCGTAGAGTTTGGGATCATTTCACGGATAAAAATGATCTGCTTCAATATGGGATCCGGTCTGGGCTTAAAGAAGAATTTGAATTCATGCGTAAACATAACACCCTTGCCAGCTCTCTAGAAGATTGTATCACCAGGATTAAAGCTATTGATAATAGTCGTCCCGTGTATCTCACTTTAGATTTAGATTTCTTTGACCCCGCCTATCTCCCCGGAACAGGTACCCCAGAAGCCGGAGGGGAAAACTTCCATTCCTTTATGAAGATTCTAAAAATACTTAAAGAGAAAAATTTAGTTGGAGCTGATATTGTAGAATTGGCCCCTAATATTGATACGACCGGAAATTCTTCTGCCTTTGCCTCTAAGGTCACTAGAGAAGTATTATTAGCTCTGCAAGACTAATTCATTTACTCTTGAGTTTTATGGCGACTTTCTTTTTTCAGAAGCAAAGCCTCGTGTTAGACTCTCTTGCTCTGACTTTTGCTTCTCCTTGAGAAAATCCTTAAAGAGATAGCTTAGTCCTGTGGATTCTTTTAAATAATCAGTTACGTAATAACCTTCCAAATTTTTAATATCAAGTTTTACACCTGCTTGCTTAAGTAAAATGACTCCCCCATAGCAGCCTCGGCCAGCAGCATAAGTAATTGGAGTATTCCCATCAATATCTTGATGATTTAGATTCGCCCCTTTTTGCAACAAAAGTTCAACTGTTTCCATTTTACAATACCGTAGGGCCGAAAAAATAGGTGTACTCTTTTTAAACTTACCAAGTTTATTTATCGATTCTGGATTCAGTTCCAATAACTTATTCAATATTTTTTTATTACCGGAAGCAGCTGCCAGATGAGTGGGATAGCTTCCCATGATTTCACTTCCCCAAGGAATAGTATTACCTTCTACCAAATATTGTTCCAACCCCTCTTCATCTTGTTTAAGGATTGCTATTAAGGCCCGTTGATCAGTCGTATTCTTTATAGACTTTACTTTTTTAAGTATATTCTTTGCAATTGTTTTCTCTTGATTAGGAAGCTTTTTAATCAAATCAGAACCTTTATAAGCTTGATCAAAGAGCAGAAGCGGAAGAATTACAAACGCCATTTTCCAGCCAATCCGTTTTGAGTCCCTTTTAAAAATAAAATAGCTACGTGTTTCATCTACCAACATATTCAGAGTCTTATTTGCAGTAAGAATCACACTCGTTACAAGAAGAACAATCAATGAGTATTCTTGCATAAAGATATTGTTCTCAAAAATCAAAAAGATAACCGCTAAACCAAT
>JBFEUX010000253.1:0-3812 GCA_041547255.1 Bacteriovoracaceae bacterium | reverse complement strand
TCAGGAGGGGCCGGTGCATCTTTTAATAGATCAATTCTTCTACCTCTAATACCCATGACACCTTTGCGAGTAGTCTTTTTGCGTGAATAAAATAAGTAAAGTAAGACTCCTGGAATTGCGATAGAGAGAATAGCGAAAAATGCAATTTTTCCCATGGCCACTAGTAGCAGCGCCCCTGAAATAATTCCAAAAATTTGCAAACTTGGATACAGAAATGATTTGTATTTTGGCTGGTACCATTGAGCACGTGATTCCCTTAGCACAATAACACTAATATTAACTCCTATATAACCAACAATCATAAAGGCCGATGCTAATTTTGCTATCTTGGTCACATCGATAGTTAAGAGAACAACGAGTATAACGATACCGGATAGGATAATACTTATGATTGGTGTCATGAACTTTCTGTTTAATCTTCTAAAGAATGCAGGGATCAGTTTGTCTCTGGACATGGCAAAAGGAAATCTCGAACCGGCCAAAATTCCGGCATTTGCTGTGTTTACCAAAGTTAGGGTTGCAATAACTGCAGCAACTGCACCTGCAAATGACCCTCCGATATCCAGGGCCAGCTTGTAAACAGGTCGCATTTCTCCAGAGATTTCTTTAAAGTTATAAACACCGGCCATAATCAAACTTAAAGAGGCATAAATAATAGTTACAAAAAATAGGGATAATAGAATTCCTCGCGGGATATTTTTTTCAGGGGCCCTAACTTCTTCAGCTATCGCTGCAATTTTGGTTACACCAGCAAAGGAGACAAAGACTAGACCCGTTGCCGATGCCAGACCTTCAAAGCCTCCAGGCATAAGTGGTGTGAGGTTTGTTAGCTGCCAGTGCGGAATAGCGACAATCGTTAAGCCAATGAGAAAAAATACCGTGATAAATAAGATAATGGTGAGAAGTTTAGATACTTTTCCAACCCCAAAAATATTTAAAAGGACAATACAAAAAAGGAAGGTGATTTTTGTAGTCATCAAATCGAAGTTTGAGAATACTGAAAAATAAGTACCGATCCCAACTAGGGAGAAACTGGCCTTAAGTAAAATGGAAAGAAAAAGACCAAGACCGGCCACTGTACCAGCGAGAGGGCCAAAAGTTCTTTCAATATAGATATAAGTTCCTCCACTGGTCGGCATGGCCGTTGCTAGTTCAGCCTGACTGACTGAAGCGGGAAGGATACATATTGCAGAAAGTATAAAGGCCAGGAAAAGTGAGGGACCGGTAATTGCAAATCCGACTCCTGGTAATACAAAAATTCCAGAACCAATCATGGAACTAATACAAATCATTACGACCGCAAATAGGCCAAGTCTTCTTTCTAAGGCACCCATGTTATTTCTTTTTCCTTTTTAGAAATCCAAAAATACTTTTCTTATTTTTTCTAGAAGAGCGAGTCTTTCCGAGAAAGACGCGATCATTAAGTGCTTTTTCTATTGCACGAACGGTGAACTTTAAATCAGGATTGTTAAGATCTTTATTAAGTTCATATTTGTAAGCCGCAAGATACTCTTTAAGATCTTCGTTATTTAAATCTTTAATTTTTGGCATAAACTTTTCCTCTTCACTATAGATTATAAAGCTAAACTTGTTTTGTACAATTTTGAAGCATTGAGAAATAGTTTGCTTGATTGCTCTAGTCGGTCATAGCAACTGAAAGACAGATGTTAAGTCTATTTTTAGTTTCAGTGAATCTTTATTTGTAATTTTTAGTATTTAACTAGTGACGAACTGGGTTAAGTACATCACAATATAAAGTGGATAAATAAAAAAGGTGGAATTTTATGAATCAATCTTATTATCAAATTAGTCAACAATTAATTCGAAATGCTAAATCGAGAAATTATGATTTATTTAATTTTGATCCTCAAGCCAGTCAAGAGCACTTAAACGATAAAAAGTTTCAAGATGCATTTAATTTATTGAAAGAAAAATACCATGTTATTTATAAACTATTTGGAGAAGAAAATTTTAATATTATTTGTTATGAATACTTTCTCTATAATCCTGGTCATTCTGCCAGTCTGGATAAGTACGGACATACTTTTGCTGAGTTTTTGGGAAATTTAGGTGAGCTGGAAGATTTTCATTTTCTGAAATGGCTGGCTAAACTTGATTGGTTTTGGTATGAACGAGAACGAGGGAAAAATCAAATACAACTTCCTAAAGGGACGCTAAGTTCTTGGGTTAATATATTTAGTGATACTGATGCGCTTGATATTTTGATTGATGAGTCAATCATGGAATGTGTTCGCATTGAAAAAAGTGGTAATCAGTATCAGATGATTACCGAATAAAGTTAATATGGGTGTCTATTCAGAAATTGATCTAAACGAAATCAATGAGATTTTGAAATACTATGAAATGGGAAAGGCGGTAAGTTTCAAGCCTACGATAGAAGGTATTTCCAATTCCAATTATCGAGTTGAATTAGAGTCGGGAAAAAGAGTTTTACTCAAAGTTTCTAATGATAAAACTATTGAGCAGCTACAGAATGAACAAAAAATTCTTTTAAAATTAAAAAAATATAATTTTGAGTACTCTTTACATCCGTTTGAGACCATTTCCGGAAAGCCGATTTATCATCATCACAATTTTTATGGGGTAATTTTCCCATTTATAAGTGGTTTTCCTCCTGTGATTAATGAAGACAGTCTCTTTCAGATTGGTAAGGCCCTTGGCCGATTACATTCTTTAGAGATTCATCGCGAAGACTTGGATAGTATTCGTCCCCATGATTTAGTAGGTTATGGGGGATTAAGTATTAATGAATATACTCTTAAGCCACAGGCAGCACCGGACTTTGTAGAAGCCTTTGTCGACATTTTTCCTGAGCGTTTACAAAATATACCTTACGATCTGTTTCCCAGCGGTATTATTCATGGTGATTTATATTTTGATAATTCTTTATTTTTGGATGGAAAATTAGTCACGCTAATTGATTTCGAACAAAGTGGAACGGGCCGTTTTATTCTCGATATCGGGATTGCGATTTCTGGCTCTTGCTTGGATGAGTCCAAAGAAAATGTAAAACCGAAGCTTATGCAGGCTTTTTTGTCCGGATATGAACAATCACGTAAGATGTTAGTGATAGAAAAAGAATACTTGGATGTGGCCGTGTTGGTAGGCTTTTTCTCTATAGGGCTGTGGCGGATCAAGCGCTTTTATGAGGGCAATCTTGACGAAAGCAAAAAGTATAATTACCGGGAATTACTCGCTCGGGCAAAAAATTATAGTGCCAGTTGTGGTGAACTACCTTAAAATGCTGTTTTACGGGTGAAGCTTTATGCCAGTTTTTGTGATTATACCTTTGTTATTTTTAGTATTGTTTGTCGCAAGCTATCTGAGCTGGCTTTATTTTCGTAAAAGGAAAAAATATCTAGATTCCGAAGTCACTGCGACTATTCCCAAAGACAGTACTTACCAGTTTATTGATAAGTTGAGTTTTCAGTATTACCTTAAACAAGAAACGGCGATTTTTCATAATTACAAACAAGATATCCAGAAAGCGAAAATACAAAAAGTCTATTTGTTACATGGGACATTTGTAGGAGAAGATCCCTTTCATTTAATGGCCCTTTTAGAAAATATTTTTTTCGATGATAAATTTTCTATTATATCCAAAATGAAGGGCATGACTAAAAAAGGACATGATTATATAAATAAAGATTTTGGTAATTTTTCTCAGGAGCATATTCAGTTAATAGGCGAGTATCTAGGAGAGGATATTGAAATTATCAGTTTAGAGTGGTCCTCTGGAAATTATCACTATGCCCGAGTGATGGGGATGATAAAGCTGATAAGAGATTTGT
>JBFEUX010000135.1:0-7922 GCA_041547255.1 Bacteriovoracaceae bacterium | reverse complement strand
CACTCTACTTTGAGATTTTGAAGATTCAGGGGACTCAAAAAATCTTCCCGGTAGAAAATCTAACTTGGAGAGTGTTTTTAAGAGTTCATCTCTTTGTTCGTATTTAAGTGAAAGTCCTTTTAATTGTTTGAGCGTATCGTCAAGTAGCTGTCCTTTTAGATCGGGGTTATTTGTAAAACTAAAAAAGTGATAGGTGGATATATCATGATCTTTCGCCAGTTTTGCTTGTTTCAATAATAAATAGGCCGCTATTCGATTGCGGTTATCACTGGCCTTCAATGCAACTCTGAAGTCACTTTGGAACTGCTTTAAACAATCGGGGTGAACTTGCGTAGAGAGTTCTTGCTTACTGTCCATTTCTTGGTAAAGCCGATTAAGGATAATATTTTTAAAAGGCTCTTTAGAGCAATAAAACTCGGATATGGGTTTACTAACCAATGGGATTGCAAAACTCCATAGTTGTTGTTGTGGGACTTTATATGTGTACAAAGTATTAACGATATCAAAGCTAAAAATAGCATCGTGTTCATAATCATTAAATAATTGCTCGGCCAGAGTCACGCATTGTTTATTTTTTGCCTCAAAACAGTGTTTAATTTCTTTAATAAATAAAAAGTCTCTTTTTTTTATGAAAAACTCATTTCCCATAAAGATTGGCCATTTGGATATTTTAAGCAGTAATTTTCGTTCCTGTTCCTCAATGCTAAAACGCCCGGCCAGATAGCTGAGATAGGCGACACCCATTTCATCCATAAGGTTTTTATAACTTTCTTTGCGCTCAGAAGGAACCACATCCAAAGCATGATTAAAGAACTCATAAAAGTTTTTTTCTGCGGCCAGTACTTCCAGGTCGGCCATGTTATATATTCTGTCTCTGGTACTAGCGTGAGCGATGCTTAAATTGAAGCAGAGCGAAAGTGTGAGTAAAAATTGTTTATAGTAACGCATGGTAAAATTTTATCTGTTAGCTCAGGGGCAGTCAAATTTATTGCTTTTCTTGCGGTATTAAATCGGCTAAAAATGTTTAGTTTACAGGAGATTTTTGCATGCATCAAAGTGGCCTATATAAAATAGAAAAAAGACCGTTTGCTGTTCATAACGATTGGTCATTATATTCTTACCAGAACTATCTGGAATATATTCAGGACAATGTCATTACGACCGACAACCCTTTGTCTAGTTTAATAAAATACGTAGAAAATAACTCTCAATCTGAAGCCTTTAAATGGCCTGTTGAAATAGGAAGTATGCAGTTCCTTGTTGCTATCTTTCCCGAGGAAAGAATTATTCGAATTGCATCCAAGCAGCTGGCGCTGGAACTAACCTTGATAAACTATGCTGAGAAATTAGATAATCACGAAACTAATAAACTTAAAGAACATGCAGAATTAGTAGGAAGTTTACCCTTGGCCAATGGCCCTAGTGTGATTGAATACCTTTCGGCCAACGCTGAGTTACCCTTATTTGACGAAGATAAGTTCTTGGCCGTGCACGAGCGCACAGAAGAACTTTCCCAGCAGTTAGTTAAGCATATTAAAACCTATCGCCAATCTAGCTTTGAAAAGCTCAGTAACTTTGGTTTGGATCTGACTGCGCATTTTATGCTGGTCCGTATCCATTTACTCAAGTTTTTGGCCATACTACCTAATTTAGATCACGATAAAAATGGGCACGAGGTTAAGCGTATCTTCTTAGAGGCTTTAAGACGCTTAATAAAAGACTCTAAAACAGCAAAGTTAAAAAAATATCAAGGTGATAAAAGAGCATTACCAGATTTCTACATCATCATGTGTACGGTCGCTTTAAAGATTGCCAATGTGGTACCTGCAAAGTTTCTTGCTGGTGTTATAAAAAAAGTAGTTGGTCTTATGGCCACACGCTTTATTGCCGGTGAAACTATTGATAAGGCCAAAAACTCACTGAATGAACTGTTAAGCAGTGGTAGAGATGCGACAATTGATCAGCTAGGGGAGCTGGTTGTGAGCCAAAAGGAAGCAGATGAATATACCGAAAAAGTTATTCAAATTATTCATGGCCTACAGCAGAATATAACTCCTGGTACCCAGAACATTGCCGGTATTAATAAGGCCCATGTTTCCATAAAAGTTTCAGCTCTTTGTCACGATTTTAAGCCACAAGATTATACTTATACTTATGGCCATATTGCTCCTCGCTTACAACGAATTTTATTAGAAGCAAAAGAGAAGCAAGTTTTTATTAATATCGATGCTGAACACTACCATTACCGGGATATGGTACTTAAAATTTATGGGAAAGTGCTTACCAGTACTCCAGAATTGCACGACTTAACCCAAACGGGAATTGTCGTTCAGGCTTATTTACGTGATGGGTATGAGCATTTACAAGACGTAATCGCATTGGCAAAAAAGCGGGGAATCCCTATGCCTATTCGTCTGGTCAAGGGTGCCTATTGGGATGCGGAGACTATAGAAGCTGAGGCACATAGCTTTTGTGCACCCCAATTCTTAAATAAAGAAGAAACAGATATACATTTTCGTCAACTCATACTTAAAGCATTGGAAAATACGCAATGGATTCAGTTGGCCGTAGCCTCCCATAATATTCAAGACCATTGTTTTGCTAAGGCCTTACAGGAAAAACTTTATCCTGAGTCACGAGCGATTGAGCACCAATGCTTGCATATGACTTATGAAGGTCTTAGTGTCGGGCTTTCCAAAATGGGGTGGGCCACTAGAAACTATATCCCAGTGGGGGACTTGTTAGTAGGAATGGCCTATCTGGTGAGACGAATTATGGAAAACTCATCACAGGTAGGTGTTCTTACAATCATGCGTAGTCATAAGAAAAACTTGCCAAACAAAACACCTACCGAGGTACTGGCCCAGAAAAAGGCTGAAAATACCATCGAATACGATATAGAGTTAAAGCAGATGGCCAGGGCCTTTAAAAATATTTATCCAATTCGCAGCTATTTAAAACCACATCTTGCAAGAGTGCAGTCTGCCTTAGACCAGGATTTGGCAATGTTATCCCAAGATAAATTGTTTGTTGATGAGGGGGATATTCAAGTACACAGTAGTAGTCAGCCGGAATTGCTGCTGGGTAAAATCACCTATGATGATCGTGACACTGTTAACTCTAAGATAGAAGCTTTATTTCAGGGCTTTCAAAATAATAGCTGGAAAGATAATACCAAAATTGATCGCTTTACCTGTCTGCTTAATCTGGCAGAACTATTGTTAATGCAAAGGGAGCGCTTGACTTCGCTTATTATGTTAGAAGCCGGTAAGTCTATAGATGAGGCCACTGCAGATGTAGATGAGGCAATCGATTTTATCAACTTTTATACCCGTGAGCAGATGCGTCTCATTGATGAGTCTGACTATGCCGCCAGGGGGGTGGTTGGTGTTATTGCACCTTGGAACTTTCCTTTGGCCATCTCCTGTGGGATGAGTATCGCTGCTTTGGCCGCTGGGAATTCAGTTATCTTAAAGCCAGCCGAACAAACGAGTCTTGTGGGAAGAGAGCTGGTACGCTTGGCCCATCAAGCTGGTATACCTGAAGAGGTATTTCAAGTAAGTCTTGGTGAGGCACCCACTGGTAAGGCCATTGTCGAGCATGAGCTGATTGTGGGAATTGTGTTTACAGGCTCTAAGGCCGTAGGAGAGCATATTTTTAAGACAGTTAGTGCCCAGCTTACTAGTACTCGGTATGACTATCCTGTCACAGCAAAATTTGCCATTACAGAAATGGGTGGAAAGAACGCTATTATTGTAACAAATAATTCAGAACTGGATGAAACAGTTTCTGGCGTAATCTATTCAGCGTTCGCCCACGCCGGCCAAAAATGTTCTGCTGCTTCTAGGATTATTATTGATGAGCAGATTAAAGAAAGTTTTATTAATCGCTTTGTAAAGGCGGTTAATGATATCAAAGTAGACTCAGCTTTAGAGTTTTCTACCACCATAAATCCATTAATAGGAGCTGAAGATAAACAGCGGGTACAAAACATGGCCATACGGGCGCGGGATGAAGTGGAACAGTTTGGGGGGCGTGTGTTACTTGACCGTACAGCTGAAAGCTTTCATGGGCATTGTGTAGGGCCTAGTGTGTTTGAGCTCAGTGCTAAGACAGTACTGAATGAAAAGACAGTGGCGAGTGAAGAAGTATTTGGCCCTTTAGTGCATATTATTGGTTATCGCAATTTAGAGGAAGCTGCCGAGCTTTTTAATGCTACAGAATACGCACTGACTGGCGGAATCTTTTGTCAGTCTCAGGATGATATCGACTATCTTCTACCTAGATTAGAGGCAGGAAATATTTATATAAATCGTCCTAATACTGGTGCCCGAGTGGGAATTGAGCCTTTTGGCGGCTTTAAAAAATCAGGTACTGGCCCTAAGGCCGGTGGTAAAGAATATCTAAGCGTATTTAATCGTCCTCAGGGGATAGAACAAATACCTTCAGATCCTGATCAAAATATTGATGAACAGATAGAGCAAATAGCAATTATGTCTGGTTTACCCTGCTCTAAACGCAGTAAATTTGCACTTAAATTTGTGGATGGTTTGATTGAACAGTTTAGTGAGTTTTTCCATGCTATTACTGAATCAGATCGCAATAAACTTTTAGAATTTAGAGAATTCTTGCTACAAGGTGAATTTGATCTGGAATCTAAGCAGTTTCCCAACACTTCTATACCTGGGCAAATTAGCTACAATAATAAAATGCTGGCGCTAGGTCAGGGCTACCTCGTTGATAGCAGTTCCAAGGTACATTCTGATTTTGTGATGGAGCTGCTGATTAATTTAATTATTGGTAATGGCATAAGTATTATTACCATGAATTATATTTGTTATGAACAGTGGAAAGAGATTGTAGAGCTTGCCTATCGCTGTGGATTTTCTAACTTTAATTTAAATTTATCATTAGTATCTTCTGATGGTCTAATTAAGATTTTTCAAGAAAATAACTACGAGTTTGTGGTGTTTGGAGATGCGCAAATCGATCACAAATTTAAAGAGGTCATACTCGCAAGAGAGTTCTCACAACATCTGGTTAAAATCTACTACCTAGGTCAGCATGCTCATTGGTATGAGACAGTTGATTATTTTACTAAGATTAGGTCATTGGCGATAAATACTATGAGGCATGGGGCCCCAATGGAATTGGACTTATAAATCGTGTATTGGCCAGGTAAAAAGCTCGACTAAATAAATTTCCCTTGATTATAATCAATTTTCATTTAGAATATAGTTATGCAAGTAGCAAGAATGCTACTGGAGGTGAGCATGGAAGACTTAAGAACAATACTTTCTTCTCATCATTCTAAAGCTGGTGCAGCTAATCCTGGGGCTATTAAGACTACTAACGGTGAAATTACAGCGACTACTTCGGAAATACCAGATTTGTTTTTTGATGAGATTTTAGTTCAGGTAAAATTAACGCGAACTGAAATTCTTTTACTTATGTATCTTTATCGCATTACTTGGTGTAAACCCAATTTACATAGAAAATATGGCATTGCGCCTATCATATCCCATTCAGAACTGGCCAAGAGCTTAGACATCTCTAATGAGATTCTACACCAAACCGTAAGAAGGTTAGAGGGGTTTAATTTTATTGAAACGATTCGTTCTGGACAATATTTTGTTCGTAAATATTTTACTGAAGAAAACGATCGCAAATATGGCCAGACATACGATAATTTCTTATAGTGCATGAGTGACAAAGCTCTCAACCCGCATTCGAACCATTGTAGATTTAGTTAATGATGATGCCGAATTGGTATGGGATATTTGTTGTGATCATGGACACATTGGCAAGGCCCTTTTACCTAAATATTCTGTGCATTTTGTAGACCAGATTCCTTCAATAATAAAGAAGTTGGCCCTAAATTTAAAACAAGATGCGGATATTCCATCCGATAAAAAATATAAGTTGTTCACTCAAGACGCAAAAAAACAAGATTACCAAAGCTCAAAAAGATCTTGCTTTATAATAGCCGGAATAGGGGGTGTTCTTTCCATTGAAATTTTAAAACAAATACTACTTCACCTAAAAGAGCAAGATACAATCATTTTAAGTGTGCATAAAAATATCTTAGAAGTTCGCAATTTCCTCAAAGAAACACCACTAAAGCTTCATTCCGAAGTTATTATTAAAGATAACAAACAGTTTTACGAAATTATGTTACTCTCGCTCAGACAGGGTAATGCCATATCTCATATTGGTGGACCTATGTGGCTTAAAAACGATGAAGTATGCAATGAGTATCTCAAGGAGAAGATCAAATACTATCAAACAAAAGCTAAGCATGATACTTGTTGGAATAATATAGTTGATGAATACTTGCATTTAATGTCATACTTAAAAAAAGAAAATGATTCTTACTAATTACCACGCTAAAGATTAACTTAAATCGTAATATGCGGCTTTAAAAGATTAGGAGTGATCATTTTATTAGGTATAATTTAATTATGGCAGAAGACGAAAAAAAAGAAAATGCCCTCAACAAAATCTTATATATAGGAGCCGATGACTCCTTTTTTCATAATATTCGGGATAAATTCAAACATATTTATAGTTCTATTGATGTGGATTTTGAAAAACTTGTTTCTGATGATCCAAAAGTTCTTCAATCATTTATCCTTACAATTGTTGAGTACAAACCCAAAATAGTACTCATTGACTTTAGCAAGAACGAAAAGGCCATGCTACATGTGGCCCGTATCTGGTCACGACAAAATAATTACATCAAAACTCCTATGATTGGACTTTGTGATTACAAACAAAGTAAATCAGTCATTATCCGCGCCATAATGACAACGCTACCAAGTATACATGTTAAATCTACGGAATTTGAATCCATTGTGCATACCATCGCCCTTTTAGCTTACCCAGGAAAAGTACAAGATCACGGCTTCGCTACAGCAGAACTTAATGATCAAATACATTCTTATCGCCCGGCAATGCTAAGTCTAATAAACGAGAATTTTATTCGCATAGAATCAAATGTATTGATGAACGCTAAGCAGGTTCTGCGTTTAAATAATTATTGGGAACGTAACAAAATCACCAGGTCTAATCTGGTAATGTGTGTAGACCAATCTCAAGAAAATATTTACTACAATTATAAATTTACCCAAGTCTTACAAATGGCCCATGCTGACCCAGTTGAGCAAACTGACAATATGACCAAGGCTGACTTTGATGAACGTCAGGCACGCCGACAACAAATTGTGGAAGAATCTCGCTACAAATTAAAAAAGTGGTTGGTCGATAATGCTGGCAATTCCAGGCCTAAGTTCATGAAGGCTTATGTTATAGATAAAACTTTGTGTTTTTATGATAACAAACCACTTACTGATAGCTATGATTTTGTTTTCAGAGTTCAACCATTTATTGCTAATGCCAAAAAAGAAATCACTAATATTAAACCGCATCTTATTATCTACAGTATTGAGTCCGTAGATAAGGAAACTCTTGAAGCCAACGCCGATATTGCTCACACTTTTAATGATACTAGAATGCTGCAACATTTAGTCAAAACAGTAAAAGAAGTATGCACCGAGCGTCCACCAATTATCGTTGTTTTTAACGCCGGAGAACACGACAGTGCTCATATGCAGAAAGTTCTAAATTATAATTCTATACTGGCCGTGAAAGAAGAAATGACCGTCGAATTGAGCATTAAAATGGGTGAGATGCTTAAAACAAAAATTGCACCCACATTGCCACAGCCCAAAAAATTTGATGTCTATATAGATAAAGGTACTGACTTATCTTACGCAGAAATAGAGTCTGATATTACACTTATAGCCTGTTCAGAGAATGACGTTTTCTTTAATTCTGAAGAACCACTTGAGATTGGTGCAGTGTTAAGAATATCATTACCAGTTCCAATGTATTTAACTGTTGTTGAGATGCCTGAATATGCT
>JBFEUX010000070.1:0-12378 GCA_041547255.1 Bacteriovoracaceae bacterium | reverse complement strand
GAAAAATGTGTTTTTAAATACAGTTGTTATTGGAAATATGGATCAGGCGGGAGTTCTAAAGAAGTTATCAAGAAAGCTTGATAAGGAATATAAAAGCAGAAGTGCAAGAAGCCCTAAGGACAAGATTTTATTGATAAATTTATTGTTTGATAAGGGCTTACAGTACGCAGATATAAACAGAGTTTTGGAGTTGGCCTCTCAGAGTGGATTCGGTAAATACAAATTAATAATTCAGGGAGAGGAATGAAGGGTATAATACTTTTTCTTATATTAATTTTTGCTTCTAGTAATGTCCAAGCAGCGAGTAGTAAGTGGAAAAAGCACTATTCGATTGTGATGAGTGATATCAGGTCGGTAGAAGCTCTTAAAACCAAAGATTTGGCGCTGCGTGTTCGTCTTTTCGAGCTTTACGGTGAAAAATTGACGTTATTACTGGACAAGGAGAGCGAATACCGTATTGAATACTTAGAAAAAGGAAGTAGTAAGCGATTAAATAATATCATAAGACTGCAAAAGACTACGCTTGCTAAGCTAGATAAACTTGCTAGAAGAATTGAAAGGCAAACAAAAAACAAAAAAGTACTAACAAAAATAAATTACTTTAGAGCATTAAACTATTACTTAACGAAAAACTATAAAAAATTCTACTATTACATCAAAAAAGCGGAAAGGACCAATACCGATCCGAAGTATCGGCAATTGATTGATACAAAGTTAGCTGACTATCACTTTAATGAAAAGCAATATCGACAAGCTGAAAAATACTATTCAAGACTAATAAAAAACAAAAGAGATCCCTGGATAACAAAACACTATTATAACCTGGCGTGGAGTCAGTTGAAGCTTGATAAATTCAACAGGGCAATTAATAGCTTAAGGGTGGCACATAAGTATGAGCGAAGATCTAAAAACTTTAAAATAGGTGAACAGTTAAAAGATGCACTTTTACTTTTTTATGCTTTTTCAAAGCGGACTAAAGAAGGGTTGAATTATTTTAAAAAGTATGACATGGACAGTTTTGATGAGCTACTTAAATATTTGCACTATGTCTTTGAAAATGGAGAAAAGAAGCACTCAGAGTTGGTCATAAAACGCATCTTGCAAAAGAAACTAACTCCAGAGCAAGAGTTTAAGTTACTCTCAAAAAGAGTTTTGGTTTATAGGACCAATAAGCAGTTTAGGTATATGCAGAAAGTGCTGGGGCAATTCAAGGCGAAAATAAAAAAATTGGACAAGAGACGTGTAAAGAAAGAGACGGTTGCAGAATTAGTTACCGCCATTAAGAGTTATAGTGGTTATCTGCAGGAGTTGGTAAAGTCTAAAAGACTCATCTCTAAAAAATATAAAAAGAGTTACGTAAGATATATTGCATATAACTTTAGCGTATTAAGGGTTGTGGACCCTGCCAATGCTTTAGCCTATGCTTATTATGAAGGTGAGACTTACTTTTCGCTAGAAAACTATAGTCGGGCATCCTTTACGTATGCATTGGGTTTAAAAAAATTTCAAAAGAAGGGTAAGCGGAGCAATCCTTATTTGGTTAAAACATTTGATTCATTGTTTAAGTCGCTGGAAAGACAAAAAAAAGTTTCACCACAAATCCTTACTTATACCTATAAAACTTATTTGAAATACTTTCCAAAAGGTAAGAAGTCAGCACTTGTTTATCAAAGATTGGCTAACTTTTATAAGGGAAGAAACGAAAATAAAAAAATGATGAATGTATTGGTTGCGTATAATAAAAATATGCCATCGCATTTACAGATTCAAAAGGATCTGTACAAGCAGTTACTCAATAAAAATATAGACGCCAAAAACTTAGATGGATTAGTAAATATGCAGAAAATAGTCGATTCAGGTTTTTTGGGCTTTAAAAAGAGTGAAAGTGCAGCGTTGGGTAAAATAATTTCGCAAATTTATTTATCTAGATTTGATGTCTTAGCAAAAAAGGGAAAAGTTAAAGAAGCAATTGAAGGCTTTAACGCCTTGTTTTTGGATGAGAAAACTCGTTATTCGCTACGCGCAGATGCGCTTCGAAAAAAGATGTTTTATGAAAATAAGGCCAAGGAATATACAGGGCTTACAGAAAGTGTAATAACATCATTGGCCTTTTATAATCCAAGCTTGAAGAAGAAGTACGCTGAGGAGACACTTTATTATCTGCAAAATGTTTGTTTGGCAGATATGCATGATTTATGTTTGCCGTTATTTGAAAATATCTCTAAAGATAAGCAAATTAGAATACCTAAACAAATGGTTTCGCTATATTGGCGAATGAAAGCGATTTATTCAGAGGATTATGACAAGATTTATGCCAAGTTACCTACAGTAGAAGACAGAAATTACTTATTTAAAATATTGTTAAATGAAGACAGTTCTTTTTCGTCTAATTTGTATGGAAGATATTATAATGAAAAAGAAAAGAAGCAAATTGTGGATGCGGAGCTTGATAAAAGAGGATTGCGCTATTTTTACACAACTCTGGATATTGGTAAAACCATTAATTTACTTAAAAAAGTATCAGTGGCCAGAGTAAAAAGTGAACAAATCAGAAAGCTTGATGCGCTAGATTCACTTTTGGACCAAATTAAAATCCAATTACCAAAACCTCCTAAGGGCGATGTTATTACAGAAGATGCGTTTATGAAGTTTGGTCAGGCTGTAGATGCGACGGCTGCTGCAATATTCCAAAAGATTGATACGATTATAAAAGGCGCTGACCCAAACTATCTTCCAGTCGTTCTTTCACAGATAATAACTAAGTTCGAAACAGAAGTTAATAAATTTAAAAAATTTATTCCGGTTTCAAACAATCAAGAACTTGAGACCGCAATGACTGAGGCTGTAACAAATTTTCAAAAGATTTTTGATCAACGGCTAATTAGTTATCGCTCTCTTTACTATAACTCTATCGAAAAAACTGCGAAAGGAAGTGGGGCGAAAATATACAATAGGGATATTATTACACAGCCTCTTGGTATCGGATTAGGAAAGGTTGAAGTATGGAAAGAGTAGTTCTATTAATTATAACATTTCTCTTTATTTATGGCTGTTCCGGGTTTAGGACTCAACCTGACCAAATGCTAAATGTAAAAAGTCAGCAAAATCTTTTTGGCTCTCAAGCTATGTATGAAAATTTAGTTAAAACAGGAGATCGAGTGTTTTTACCCTTGAGTAAAAATACTTGTGTAAAAAACTGGGTAGATACCTATAAAAAGCATAAAGCAATTTTAAAAAATACAGAGAAGCCTAAGGACAAGCTACAGAGTTGGTTTGAGTTAGGTACATGCTATTGCTATACAAAGGAATATAAAAAGACACAATATTATTATGAAATGGTCTTAGCTCAGCCACAAGTAACGAATAAGATGAAGTCTATTATGAACTTTAACTTGGCCCAGATATATGAATTAAATAATCAGCTTAACTTGGCCAGAATATTCTATCGAAAGGCAATGACGGATAGCGAATTGAAGCCATTAGGCTTATTGCAACTATCATTACTTGACCTGCATGCTCATGAATTTAACGATAGTCTACATAATTTAGACACCTTGAAAAGACTTGTTGGTCGAAGTGAAATAGTCGACTTTTTAAGAGGGGTAAATTATTTTCACCTTAATAAAAATGATCAATTGATTAATAAAGTTTTGAAACAAATGGACGAAAAGTCAGTAGGAAGCATTCTTCTCAAAATGGCATTGGATGTGCGTGAGAGAAATAATGTAAAAAAGTTAGAGGCTGACTTGAGGAATTTGGAAGCACCGTTTAGCTTACATGCCAATTTTAAAGGTTACCTACTAAAGAAACTTGGAAGTTAATTTATGTCTGAAATGAAGTTTGAATTGTTTGTTACTTATAATGGCGAACAAAAAACATTCATCGTAGAAGATAAACCAATTATACTTGGTTGGGCCGGCAATTGCGATGTGCAAGTTGGAGATGCAGAACCAAAGATCAAAGCTGCGATCAAAAAAGAGGGCGACCACCTTCTTGTACAAATTTACGATAATCGCTTTCCAATTGAGATAAATAATAAAAAATATAAAACTGCCAAAGTTAAAAAATCAATCTTCTTCAAGATTGGCTCTGTAGACGTTATTGTTAATGTTGAAGAAGTTGCTGAACCTGCAGTTCTTCCCGACTTCCAAGACTTTGATAGTGATGACCTACCTGAATATAGTGATGAGTCAGAAGAGCAAGCGCTAGATCGCTCTCAAGAGGTGATGGCTGGGACAACAACCCAAGCTGCGCCTGCGCAACCGGTTGCAAAGAAAAAGCTTCCAAAAATAGATGAAAGCTTGTTTGACTCCGCTAGCAACAAAGCAAATAATCAAGTGAGTTTACATTCTGTAGTTGAAGACGATATTTTTAAATTTAATATTGTTTTTGATGATGATCCTGCAGATGGAAATGAATTTTTTGGATTTGAAGGGTTAGATTTTTCGGACTATGTTGACACAGAGGACGATAGTGTAAACAAACTACCTACACCAGAAATACATCAAACAGAAGATTCAAACAGTATTCATATCTCATTTTTAAATAATGGTACTTTGCTTAGAGAAAAGTATTTTGCCCTGGATACAAAGTGTATTTTCCTTTCATCTTCTTATAATGGAAGAAACTACTTTCAGGTTGAAGACTCAGCTCAGAACAAAGCGGAAATTGCATATTTAAGAGGTGGCCAATTATCTGTTGTATGTCCTGATGGTTATAAAGCAGTTAAGAAAGTAGGGAATAATGTTTATCCCGTTGGTCAAAAAATTATAGACTTAGGGAGTGAGGAAAAACTGGTTTTAACCAAGGGAAGTTCTCAAATCTTGATTGAAGTTACGGCTACTCCACCCCATATTAAGGCAAATAGATATTTTAATGTGGATGAAAAATTATTGAAGTCCATTGCGACAAGTTGGATATTTGCTTTGTTTATGATTGGACTTGTCACCATTTTCCCACCGGTTCGTAAGGATCAGTTAAAGAAAGAAGCCGTAGTAATTTATAAACGCAAGAAAGTAAAAAAGATTGAAAAAAAGCTTGATAACTCTGTTCCTACCCAAACTGAAGCAAGTGTTGCCAAGGTAACAGAAGATGTTCCGAAACCTAAGACTGAGCCTAAAAAGGCAGAACCTAAAAAAACCAAAACAGTAACTAAGGTAGAAAAACAAAAATCTAAGCCAAAAGATGTGGTTAAAAAGGTTACTAAGACCAAGAAGACTACTCACAAGCCAGTGGAGAAAATAGTTAAGAAAACACCGACTAGAAAAAAAGCTCCAGTTAAACAGGTCGTAAAAGCTAAAGCACCAACTGTTCAACCTAAGAAGAAATTTAAATTTAAATTTGGTAGTAAATTGAAATCAGCCCTAGCATCAACAAATAATACTAAGTTAAAAACGGCTCAGCAAGATACCAGGCTAAATGTATCAGATGCAATTGGTTCTACTTCTTCAGTAACAAAAAGCTTTGACTCACAAAAATTTGGAGTTTCTAATACACAAGTGTCCAGGTTTACTGCTGGGAGTAAAGCAGGCAGAAGTAGTGTGGTGGGTACCAAGGGATTATCGGGAAAAACAAGGTCAACGACTGCATACTTAGAGGCCAATACCAAAATTTTAGGGGCATTAGACCCAGAATTGGTTCGAAAAATTATGCGCGAATACATTCCTCAGTTTAGACATTGCTATCAAAGAGAATTGATTCGAAACCCAAGTGTAAAAGGGGTCTTTGATGTTGATTTTCAAATTAATCGTAGTGGAAAGGGTGTAAATGTCTCAGTAAAGAGTCAGGGAAAAGGTTTTTCCAGCACTGGGCAAACATGTCTAACTCGCGTTGTTAAGCTTATCAAATTTCCTAGACCTAAAGGTGGCGGTTTAGTAGATGTTAGCCAGCCGATGAATTTCTATAAGCAATAATCTTTACCAAAACAACCATTGGTGATATTTCTTATGCATGTCGAATATATTAAATCATGAGTTTAAAGCCCGTTGTTTCTCTTTGGATAAGATTAGAGAACAGTTAAAGTCCTTAGATGCCAGGTTTGTTGGTGTTGATAATCAAACGGATACATATTTCAATACCAATCAAGGGCGACTTAAGCTACGCGAGGGTAATGTTGAAAATAATCTTATTTATTATGAAAGAGAAAACGACAAATCGGCTAAATCTTCATTTATATCTTTGTATAAAGTAGTGCCAGAATCAAATCTAGGGGATATTCTCGAAAAAAGTAATGGCATAAAAGTTCAAGTAAAAAAGAAAAGAGAAATTTACTTTGTTGAAAATGTAAAAATTCATCTTGATATGGTTTACGGTCTTGGTAATTTTGTTGAAGTAGAGGCCATTAGTGAAAATGGTGAATTTAGTGTGGAAAAACTAAAAGATCAATGTGAACAATTTCAAAAATTATTCGAAATAAAAGAAAAAGACTTTATCAGCCTCAGTTATAGCGATCTTTTGCTCGAGGACTTTGAAGACCGAATTTTTAGAGAAGCCCTGGAGTTTGTTTCTCACATAGAAATGGAAATGCAAGAGAAAGGTCTGGATTTTAAATTATCGGCAGTGGATCATTTGTGCTATCGAGTTGCTACTGTTGACGAATACGGGCAGTATTGCCAACAGTTTAAAGAGTTTTCTGATCTATTGGTAGAGTCTGAGGTTGGTGGAAGAATGATTAGCAGCTTTAAACTCCATGAGCCTATTCAAATTGATGAACATGAAATCGCAGTAATTGAGCTACCTTCTCCAAAAAATAATAATAAATATGCCACGGGTTTTGAACACGCGGAGTTTGTTATTGCTGAAAGCTTCGAAGAAGTAAAATCCCAATACTCTCAAGTCGATTTTGATGAATCAGGTTCGCATAAAGAGATAAACCCCGAGTTACGCATACCTCTGGCCAGCGGTGCTAGTATCAAGCTTCATCATCAGAGCTTAGAGTCAGTAATTGAATATGAAAAATCAATGGTTTAACCTTTTTTAATGGAGAAACTACTTGTTTTTTCGTGAATAGTTTAATAAGTATATCTGCACGCACCCTTGGCCCAGCTGGATAAGGCGTCTGACTACGGATCAGAAGATCAGGAGTTCGAATCTCTTAGGGTGCGCCATTTTTCTTCATATTTTTTCGTAAGACATCACTGAACTAATTCCAAGGTATTTAAAATTTTAGCTCCAACTTTACTCCTCCATATGAACTATCTCTATCATATATTAGAGGGTTGTTTGGCCGATATTCATAATTTGATTTAACTTCAACCTTTTGACCATATTTGTGAAATAGACGCTTTAAAGCAGCGCTTAATGCTCCTAATGGATTTAAGAAACCTGCTGCCAAACTGCCAAGGAATTTTGAGTTTCCAATTTTGCCATCATTTTCTCTAATCTTATTTAATAGATAATATGCACCTTCTCCCATTATGGAGCCAATTACAGGTGTTAAAAGCAAGTCTTGAAGAGAAGGAGTTTCACCTAGGGCTTCCCATCCATATTCCCAAAAAAATGTCGACATAAAAGTCGAAAGAGCAGCAGACTCTTTCCAATCAAGACCATTATCTCGCCCCCAAACATAATAGGCAGATCCCGATAGAGGATGCCCTATATAGTTGATGGCCCAATGATCATGATCCATAACAGGACCTTCCGTTATATTATCTTTATAGCGGTCGATTAATGGAGTATTTCTTAATTCATCTTTATTCCAATTATTTATCTCTTCTGGAAGTGTATAAATTAATAACATCATACCTGCTCCCACTATCTGAATATAGGCAAACTCAACGACCATGTCCTGGTATTGTTCAGGTACTTTATCCATTATTATATTTCTATAAATCTTTTTGAATTTTTCTGGTTCTTTAAGCAGTAATTTTAATTCTTTTGCACTTTGTTTTAAATCACGGTGTGAGTACTTATCTTGTAAATCATTACTAATAGCTTCTTGTATCGAATCGATACTAAGCCTTGCATATTTTCCAATATTAGGGCATGAGATTTGACTGTTGGATGCTTTTTCAAATGGTACAAATTCAACTCCATCACAAGCGAAAAAAGAAGAAACATCAAGGCTATTAGAATTATAATCAAGAAGGACATTAACTAATTGTTTATTCTTTTGAACTTGCCCATAAACATGCAAGTTAGAAGATAGTAAAAATATAATCAGTATTTTTAAAATACTCATAAAAACCTTCATTATTGAATAAACGCATCCATATATATTAGTAGCCAAAACTATGCCAAATAGAATTTGAGATTTCAGCTAGTTAGCTGCCTTTGGCGTGATATAAATTTGTAAGTTGTTTAATTTTAAGACAAAAACTAGAGTACTTTATGGGGGGACAAATAGCAGTCGGGATTTTAGTTTTTCTTGTAGAAAATATAGTATTTGATTAATTCTTTATCTTTGAGATGCTCGAATGTCTTATTGCACTTAGTACAATTAAAGATAATATTAGTTGGAATTGCAGTCGTTCCCATAGACCAAAAAAACCAACCAATCCAAGTATATTTGTATTTTATATCCAAGTCGCTTGAGCTCTCAACAGTTGTTCCACATTCACAAGCTTTAAATTTGTCTAGCTCTAGATAATTCATCCAGTCATTTTAGCATTATGTGGCCAAAAGTAGAATAGCTTTTCATTAAAAAGCTATTTGCTATAATATTATAAATTAAATTAAGGATGACCTTTGGAATTAAGTAAGCTCTATAACTCTAAAATTATAATTTGGACTCTATTAGTCCTTTTTTTATTACCCAATATTTTATTGGCATTTCGTTTAGAACTCGCCTTTGATGAAACTTATTATTGGATATATTCTCAGTTTTTGGACTTTGGATATTATGACCACCCACCAATGGTGGGAGTCTTTATTGCTTTAGGTGAGTTTTTGTTTGGGCATAATGAGTTGGGAGTAAGGGTGTTTTCTTTATTTTCACTTATAGGAACCATGTATATCTTGTGGAATACCGGAGATGAAAAAAAGAATGCGCTCATCTTTATGGCTTTGTTGTTTTCAGTTCCACTGGTTAATCTAACGGGGATGTTTGCGCTACCGGACGCCCCCCTTATGCTATTTACTGCACTATTTTTTAGACAAGTTGGAATTTACTTGAAAAAAGATAGCTTAAAAAATGCACTGGGTTTGGCCTTCGTCATAGCGGCCATGTTTTATAGTAAATATCATGGGCTACTGATAGTTCTATTGACAGTAGCTGCCCATCCCAAATTTCTCCAAAGAAAAAGCTTCTGGTTAATAGTGTTTACTGTGGTGGTTTTATTTATGCCACATATGTATTGGCAATATACCCACGACTTTATCACTTTTAAATTTCATCTTTTTAAAAGAGGAGAGAAACATTTTAATATTTCTAATATACTTGATTACGTTGGTGGTCAGGTCTTTTTAATGGGATTTTTAAACTTTTTTCTCTTTACCTATATATTTTATAAAAATAAATTTAAAGATCCCTTTGAGCGAATTTTAATGTTCAACAGTTTTGGCTTTTTGATCTTTTTATTGGTGGTATCACTTAGAAATCAAATTGAAGCCAATTGGACCATTAGTTGCTCTCTAGCACTTGTGCTACTTATGCAAAAATATGTTAAGCAATACGCTAAACCATTTTTTATATTTTCTGCGATAAGCATAGTCATCAGCTTAGGCTTAAGGGGAGCTCTGCTTAATGCAAAACAATTGGCCAAATTAGACATTAAAGATAATCGACTAAACGAAGTGACAGGCTGGGTTGATAGGCGCATTCCTAAGATAAGAGAACTCTGCACAGGCAAAAGAATTGTGGGGGATAATTATCAAGTTACTTCAAAACTGGCCTTCTACACCAATAATTCCTATATCCCTGCCATTCATGTTGGTAGTAGAGATAGTCAGTATGGTATCTTAAATTTACAGAGAAATATCCCAAAAGATGAGGAAATTTGTTATCTAACTAGTAAGAAAGTAGGGGAATCAGTTATAATAGAAACTAACTTTAAGGATCCTGTACATGTAGTGCCAAGTATTACCCTAGACGCTATTGCGAAAAGATTTAATACAACTTATGAGGAAATTATTAGAAATTAAAAGTGCTGAAGAAACAAGACGCTCTCAACTGCTTCTTTATACTTTTATGCTATTAACGACTGCTCTTTTTGTTTTGGTTTCTATAACGGAAAAGAGCTTTTTTGAATTTTCTTTTTATCCAGAACTAATCTTTATTGTCGCGGTTTTGAGATTTTTTGCCCGAGCCTATATAAATAAAAATTATGCCTTTTGGGGCCTCTCGCTGGTGCTTTCCTTTTATCTCTTTTTAAATATTTTGCATTATACATTTTTACAACACAATATCTTCATCCTTTATATATCTTTTCTCGCCACATTGTTTCTGGTGATTAATTGTTATGTGATGAGCTCGCCTCTATATTTTCCGCGAGTTCAGTGGTGGGAGTATGACTTTCGATATCGTGGGGAACTTAAAGCCTTTGTGCATATAAATGGGGAAGTCAAAGAGTCGCGTTTAACAGATCTAAGAAGGGACTGTGCCAATGTTATGGCATTTGATCAACTTCGATTGGGAGAAGAAATTGAAATAGATATCCCATTTGATAGTCGAAGCTTTACCATAAAAGGTGAACTCAAGACTGCACGAGAAGATATTCCTGGACGACCCATTCGATACGGTCTAAAACTAATCCTCAAAACTGACGAAGATCGCAAAAGTTTGCTTGAATTGCAGAAGGTGTGGAACATGCAAAAACGAGCGATGATTCGTCGTAAATTTGCTGAATTAAAAAAATGAAAATTGATCAGATTAACTATTTATTTAGCATGGCCATCGATTTGGCCCATCAAGCTTACAAAAAAGATGAGGTGCCTGTTGGTGCCATTATTACAAATAAGCACGGCGATGTGCTGGCCAAAACCTATAATACCAAAGAGCAAACGCAAAACCCCTGTCACCACGCTGAAATTTTGGCCATTGAAGAAGCTTCTAAGCAATTAGGCTCTTGGCGACTGGTGGATTGCGATTTGTATGTGACACTTGAGCCCTGCCCTATGTGCCTAGCTGCGTTATCACAGGCCAGGATTAAAAATATTTATTTCGGGGCTTACGATCCTAAGGGCGGAGCAATCAGCATTGGCCATAACCTACATAATGATCCCAAACTTAACCATAGAATTAATGTTTACGGAGGCTTTAAGCACTTAGAATGCTCAAGGCTAGTTTCTAATTTCTTTCGCCAAAAGCGTAAACAATATAATCGTATCCAAGACATTTAACGTAGACGAATTTGACACTAAATGATAATAAAATATCTCTTTCGCGGAGGATTGGCCGAGTGGTCGAAGGCGCACGCTTGGAAAGCGTGTAAGGGGGCAACTCCTTCGAGGGTTCGAATCCCTTGTCCTCCGCCATTTTTTTCTAATAAAAAACATTATCAGTTTAGTATTAATCTCATAGCAGTTTTCCTTCTTAAAAATTTTATCTAAACACCTTACCCTTGCCACAAAAGAAATCATCCCCATATTAAGTTTAATAACCAAGGAGGAATTATGGATTTTCCAAGCCTTAGAAGACAAATGGTTTATCGGCAATTGATTGCCAGAGGTATTAAGGACGATGATGTTTTAAGTGCGATGTCCCTTGTTCCTCGTGAAAAATTCGTTTCAGAAGAGTTAATAAAGTATGCTTATGCCGACACCCCACTTCCTATTGATTGTGCGCAAACAATATCACAGCCTTTTATTGTGGCCTACATGGCCGAGAAGCTTGAGTTAAAACCCACAGATCATGTTTTAGAAATTGGAACGGGTTCTGGTTACAATGCAGCAGTTCTAAGCGAAATTGTAGATGAAGTGTATACGGTAGAACTAATCGATGCGCTGGCCGAAGATGCTGAACAAAAATATAGAGAGATTGGCTACGACAATATTTTTGTAAAAGCTGGTGATGGTTATGAGGGCTGGGAAGAATGTGCACCATTTGATGCTATCGTTTTAACAGCTGCACCTCAAAAAATACCGCAAGTATTGTTTGATCAACTAGCTGAAGGCGGACGCATGATTGCACCTATTGGTAAAAAAAATCAGTCGCTTATTATTTATAAAAAAGAAGACGGAAAAATACGCGAACAAGATTTGATTGCAGTGCGCTTTGTGCCAATGGTAGATGAGCAATACTTGATTGATAAAGAAATTATAGTAAAGCCGCATTAAGCGTATCCCGCAACGCGTCTTCATAAGTTAAACTTGCCTTTGAGTTAGTTTATGTCTATTATGCACGTGGCAGTTTACGATTGTAATGCTGGGAATCCGCCAGGCTGGGAACAGAGCAACGGTACCGGTTGTTGCTTTGTGTAAGCTGCCACTATTTTTTCGCTT
>JBFEUX010000147.1:0-7444 GCA_041547255.1 Bacteriovoracaceae bacterium | reverse complement strand
TCAAAACTTTTCTCTAAAAAGGGAAGATCTGGGAAACGACCTAATATAAAATGATGATTATCCCCTGTGTGTTTAGGCGATTTTATTTTGTATTGTTGCGCAGTATGCTCAATATCCTTGGGATAGAGGCTGTAGTCACTTAGTTTTACTTCTTCTCCTTTGAAAATTTTCTTTGCGGTAAAAAATAAAAATGGATTATGATCATAGCTTACTATCGTTTTATCTGGAAAGATGTTGGCCAAGTCATAACTAATTCGTGCAGCTCCCGCACCTAAAATAAGGATATTTTTATGCTCTTCTTGTATATTTGCTTGCACAAAGTTTAGATACTCATCTCTTTCTTTTTGATTTTCTTCTTCATTCCAACACCAGTCTCTAAAGATAACTTGGAAGTAGGAATGAATTTGTTGGGTTGAAGCAGTAAGAGCAATTGGCCTATGCCCTTGAAAAATGTCTAAGCTTTTACTAATTGTGCTTAGATTCTTAGTTCTGGCCTCATGTAATTTGTTAAGCCTTTTTCTGCTTAGTTTATTATCTTCTTTTTGCATCAGGCTTTGCAAGTATTTGAGGTAGCTATTTTCTTCTTTTAAATAATTTTCTATTTTGGTGGACCATTCTAAAAAATAATACTCTGGGTTTTTAAAAAGCCAGGGAATGTCATTAAGAAGTGGGTAGGAGTGTTCCTTAGTATTGAGTTTATCTGTCTCGAACTTTAACTTTTTACCTGAGCGAGGACAGCACAATAATTGTATGAGGTTAGGGTTCATGACAAGAGTTCTTCTTTTATTTCCTTGGCCAAGGTTTCAAGATGTTTGTAGTCATCTGACTCTCTTAGTTTAAATTCGCTAGTCGATGACTCTTTGTTATTGATAAGTTCTCGTATATATTTTTCAAAGGCATGGATGGGTCCTACACTTTTGTGAGAAATAAATAAACCAAAGTTAAAGAAAAAAGCAGTGGTGATAAAAATCAATCCAATATAAATATAAGGAAAACTCTCTAATATATAAGGGGCCACTTTTTTATAATATTTAAAATAGGTAAATAAAAAAACACCATTAATACTAGAAGTTAAAAATGAACAAATAGCAAAGTAGGTAGCAATTCGAAATTGCTCTTTTTTATTAACTATAATTTCATAGCGTAGGTCGCTGTCACGAAAAATAGCATGCTTTTTACTGAAGATAAGATAAATAAGGTAGATGATAGACAAAGAAATAGCGGTATCCGCCAGATTAAAATATGAGGAAATTCCAGGAATAAAATCTATCGTTTTACCATAGAGGATACGGTCAAGAACATTACCAGCAATTCCACCACACAGAATACTTAAGCTGAGTTTGACTTGATGAAAACTACTTCCGAACCTCATTAAAAAGCAAACATAGCAGCTAACCATAAATAGCCCTAAGGTTCCTAAAGCAACAATAACGGCATTTTCTATATGATTGCTACCAATGCCTAAAAAAAGACCGTAATTAAATTTAGTGTTTAGAAATTCCAGTGCTAGCCTTTTTGAAATAATATCTAGGATAAAAACGACTGCAAAAATGATGGGATAAATTTTCTTTTTATTCATAGTTATTATTGTAAGGGAAAAGGTGTGAATTACAAATGCTTCGAGCTATTTTTATCTATGTTAAAAATATTTAAGTTTACTTTATTATACTATTGAAATCTTTTATCTTGATGAATTACTTAATCATCAAAAATTGCCATTAATACGAGGCATATCGTGAATCTTAATTATTCTTAATACCTAGTTAAGTTACTGAAATATTGAATGTTTTTTCTTTTGTAGCCACGAGATATTTTATCTTAGCTTACAGTTTAACAGAGAAGAAAATAAGCAGTTGGAGAATTTATTTGATGAAGAGTTTAAGAATCCTCATTCTGCTTTTGGTCTGTAATTTCGCTTTTGCTGATACTGCCGCTCAACAAGCATGGACTATTCATAATCGTATTGCTGGTGTTCCTCCTGCTCCTAAGTCGGGTGTGTTGGAACAGATGGCCAATGAAATTCGCAAAACTCCTGGACGAGCTGGACTAGAGAGTGCAGCAGAGATCGCAATGCAAAATCGCTTCTTCTATGATCTGGTACTTAAAAACTGGATTAAACCATGGGGGAATGTCGAAACATCGAAAAGGGTACCTTTAAATGATTTTGTTTCTACTATTATTGGGGCCATTCGCGATAGTGATCAACCAGGTAAGCCATTTAGTCGAATTCTTTATGAAGACCTGATTTATGTGGGGCCGGCCACAGGAAATGCTGATAATAATTTTGCAAGAAATAATAATAATCACTATGCCGCAATTGAGACGAGAGATATCAGCTTAGTTGAGACGCTTGTTGAAAGAAGACAAACTCAGGCCATTAATACTGAAGCGGGAGTCACATCAGATAGTACTAATATTCTGGTTGATGGTGAAAATGGAGCGGCTGGAGTCATTACCACTCGTGCCTTTGGTGATGCCTACTTTAATATGGGGACCAATAGAAGGGTTGTACGTTACACATTAGTAAATTTTATGTGTAAGGATTTAGAAGATATTCACGATACGACTTTACCTGATATTCGGGTAAGAAGAGATGTTTCAAGAACTCCAGGTGGAGACTCTAGAGCTTTTAAAAATAAATGTGTTGGCTGCCACGCCGGTATGGATGGGCTTGGTGGTGCTTTTGCTTATTATGATTATATAGATGGGGCACTTAGATATCAACCAGGAACAGTTCAAGATAAACTGAATCGTTTACCAGCTTATATGAATGGATATGAAACGGTTGATGATAGTTGGATTAATTTTTGGGGAGAATTAAGTTCTCATAATGATAAGCTAGGATTTAAAGCTCCTTTTTCTGGAAATGGAGCTGCAGCATTGGGAAGAGCAGTGGCTTCCTCTCGCGCATTCTCTATATGTATGGCCAAAAAAACATTTAAACTACTGTGTATCAGACCTCCTCAAAGTCGTGATGATACATTTATTGAGCAAATGGCAAATAAGTTGGAAGAAAATGGCCAGTACAATATGAAACAGCTATTTGCATCAACTATTTCTTACTGTGTGGAGGATAAATATGCAAACTAAGTTTCAGAGTAAGAGAATGTATCAGCTAACAAGTGTATTTACCTTAGTGATGATATTTTTCACTTTCACCCAGTGTGTGAATAGTTTAGATGTAAGAGAAGTTTCCGTCCCAGATAGTCCTGTTCCTGTAGACGGTGGAAATATTAATCCGGGCAATGATAATGAAGGCGATTCTATTATCGGTGAGTTTGCAGAAAGAGGGGCAACTGATGTCGCAGTTGCAGTTGCTGATGTCGGTATTAAAGATTTTGAACAAATCTATCGTTCTATGCAGGTGGTGACTGGAATCAATCCAGCAAATCATTCTTCGATTAGAAATACTTATGGTGATTTAAGCACTCAACTTCCTAATGAAAATAGTGTTAAGCAGTTTAATAGTTCAATTCAATTTGCGATTTTCAAGCTGGGTTCAGAATTTTGTGATGTAATGATGAATAATGCTGATTATTATAACCCCATTTTTACGACAATTAATATGGGACAAACACCTAATCAAGTTCTTAATAATAACACAGGAAAAAACGCCTTGGCACAAGACCTTCTTAATCACTTTTGGGGAGAGAATGTTCAAGATGCTAACTTTATTGAGCAGACTAAAGCAGAGTTAGTTTTACTTATTAATGATTTATTGGCCGGTGAAAATATGACCAGTTCGGCCACGACTAGAAAAATAGCTAAAGGCGTGTGTGCTTCAGTTATCTCGACACCACAAATAACAATGTTATAAAAAGAGATATGAGGATATTTATGAAGGATAAAAAGATAGATAAAGAAAAAATTGAAAATACCTTAAAACATCTCAAAGAGCATAGACTTAAGACGCGAAGAGATTTTTTATCACAGGGTCTTATTTCAGGGATTACATATTCATTAGCACCCAGCTTATTTGGCATGTTAAAAATGGGCCAAGCTTTAGGGGCCGAAGGTTGCAATGATGCTTTGGCGCAAGCTGTAAACAAAAAGACTCCTGTGATTTTAATCGACTTGAGTGGCGGGTCCAATATTGCTGGCTCTAACGTTTTAGTCGGTGATCAGCAAGGTCAGCATAGTTATTTGGCAAACTATCGAAGATTAGGTCTTCCTGATAATATGCGTCCTACCAATGCAGGTATGGTTAATAATGAATTTGGTATCAAATTTCATTCCCGCTCAGGAATGTTAAAAGGAATTTTAGATAATACAACGACAGCTCTACGGGCGAAAGTCGATGGAGGAATTTTTTGTGCTAGTTCAGATAACGATACACAAAATAATCCTCATAACCCAATATATTGGTTAAATAAAGCAGGAGCGCAGGGGGACTTAGTTGCAACTGCAGGGACAAGAGATAGTAGAAGTGGAGGTCGTTCTCGAATTCCAGCTTCTAGTTTTGACCCTACTATCGCACCTGTTATTATCACTCGTCCTGAGGATTGTGCCGGTTTAGTTTCTCTTGGAAAAATTGGAAATGTCTTTAATGAAAGTAAGGCACAAAAAATTCTTAAGACTATGGAAAATATGAGTGAGCGACGTTTACAGCAGTTCTCTCAAAAATCTTTACCAGAGCAGGTAAAAGAAGTTGTGGCCTGTGGGTTTGATACTTCTGCTTTTACCAGTGGTAAGTTTTCAACAGCAGGAGTTGATCCTAGACGTGATACAGATGTGACAGCTTTATGGAATAATCTGGGAGATGGTAACCAACGTAAGCAAGCTTCAATTGCGAAGATGGTTTTAGATGGGTATGTCGGTGTTGGTACTATTGAAATGGGTGGCTATGACTATCATGGAAAAGATCGTGTTGATACAGACAGAAGAGATGAGAGAGTTGGTCAAGCGATCGGACGGATTCTTTCTCTCGCTGAAAGAAAGCAAAAAGATGTCTTTATTTATATCTTTTCTGATGGTTCTGCTTCAGCCAATACGAAGATAACTGATGCCAATGGTAAATATAGATTCACTAATGATGATGAGAATAGATCAGCGACTGTGATGCTTTCATATAAGCACAATGCAAGCAGTAGAGCTGATATTTTGCGGGTGGGTACTGGTAATTTAGATACAGCTAAACGACAGATTGGTTATTATAATACCAATATAGCACTTGATAAATCTGCAAACTTAGTCAGTAATAACGTGGAGAATTTAGCTAAAGCAGTTGTCGCCAATTATTTGGCCCTGCACGGAGAGGAGAGTCGCTTAGAGGAGATAGTTGGTAATAATCCGTTTGGTACTAGTTTAGAAGATTATTTAATTTTTAAAAAAGCCTAATTGGGGATAAAGAAGATGATCTGGTTAAGACTAAAATTGCTTGGGATGTTACTAACGATAGGTTTCATATTTATCCATTGTAATCCAGAGCATGCGGAAGTGACAGAGTTTGAGTTTAAATCAAGTCAATCGAACTTAGATGCAACTAAACTTGCTTTTCAAAACACTGTCTATAAATTAACACGTCAATACTGTGCCAGTTGCCACACGGCACAAGCTCCGCAGCATGCTAGTTCTGATCCGGACCATGCAATGTCAGAATTGCTAGATAACTTTAAGGTTAATTTCGATAATATTCCATCCTCGCGGATAGTGGCCAAAATTCGTGATGAAAACCACGCTTGTTGGTCCAATTGCAATAATGATGCTGCAGAAATGGAGAAAATGGTCGAAGAGTGGTATCAGGTGATAAAAGTTAACCGTACTCCTGGAGGTGAGTTCAATGAAGATACACCTATTACTGAAGTATGTGTTGATAAGATAATCACTGAACCAGGTGCAAATTCTGTCGATGCTTTTTCCACTACTTTTTATCCCTTAACTCGTAATAACTGTGTTAACTGCCATGCTGGAAATGGGCCTGGGCCGACTGCTCATGCTAGTGCTGATCCACAAATTGCCCATGACGGACTAGTTGGCGATGGAAGTGGTATTTTGATTGATTTTACCACTCCTGCAGACTCAGGAATCGTACGAAAAGTTAAAGGGGGGCATAATTGTGGAGGAGCGGAGGCTTGTGCAAACTTAGCAACCCAAATGGAAGCGGCCATCGTTCAGTGGCAAAATGCAACGACAACGACCAGTAGGAAAGTGACAACCTGTTCATATACTGGCGGGGGAATTGTAAATAGCAATGAGCCTCTTACAGAAGCAGGTGAACCTGCTCCAAGTAATAATGGGGGAGAATTTCAGGCTTCAGCTGCTATGCTTTCGGGAAATTTTCAATTAATGGGTGATTACATTATGGCACCTAATAATAATGTTAATTTTCTAGATCCTCTGAGTGATCCTAATGCAGGTAAGGCAAGCTTTAATTTTAATATTGATGATGCTGGAGAATATGAAATATTGGCGGAGGTAAATGGGCCTTCAGGTAGTGACAATTCTTTTCATGTCCAAATGGATAATGGCAATATTAATCCTTTTAGATTTAAACCCACCAACGGCTTTGAGATCTTGAAAGTAAGTGAACAAAATGCAGATGGTGGGGTTGGTGTAGACGGTACTGTTTATACTACTTTTGCACTTGGAGCAGGAAGGCATACTGTTCATTTTTGGCAAAGAGAAGATGGAACTCAACTCAAAAAAATCATTATTCAGCCCAGAGGAGGCGGTGCTGGTAAAAATAAAAAAGAGTTAACTTTTGATTTATCAGGTGTAACGGGAATCACAGGCAATAAGTTAGTTATGGACTTTGCGATTATTGATGATTTTAGCTATGAAGCATCAAATCTGCGTATGATTAATGGAAGCGGTCTTCATATTAAGAATTTAAAAATTTATATTAATGGATTGTACAATCCTCAACATGCAACTTTCACTGTTATTGATTCAGTCCTTCAATCAAATGATGAGATTATTACTCCCTATAGTATGATCCTACTCAAGGATAAAGGAGAGTTCCAGGATACTATTGGCATAAAATTTGAGGAAATTAGCATTCAAAATTAACCTATCCCGATACAAAAGAAGCATTTAAAAAACAGATTATGTTAGAAAAATGCTAAAAGCGTATCTCTCAAGTATTAATTGCTGTCATTAATATAAAAAACAGTTAAAATATTTTGGTTCATGAAGATTTTATTGGTTTGTTGTTTGTTTATTCTTTCTTTGTGGGGCCATGCTGAAGACGGATGGCATCATATTTCTCGTAAGGATCAGTTCGATATCTATTCTAAGCGCTCTAAAAATTCTCCCATTAAATCGTTGCGGGCAGAGGGGGAGATAGATGCCAGTATTGAGCAGGTAACAGCGATTCTAAGAGACGTATCTAATGCTAGTAGATGGGTACCCAATCTTATTCAACGTACCGAGTTGCAATATATTTCCGATACTGAGGCCATACTATATGATATTTCAGATATGCCTTGGCCAGTGACAGATAGGG
>JBFEUX010000254.1:0-3811 GCA_041547255.1 Bacteriovoracaceae bacterium | reverse complement strand
TAGCAGATGCGCCGACAGCGAGAACTAATCTAGGATTAGGAAGTGCTGCTGTTGTAAATATTGATACTACTACCACTCTGGGAACCAGTGATACGGTGGTTCCGTCTCAAAATGCAGTTAAAACTTATGTAGATACCCAAGTTGCTGGTGTATCAACTGATTCAATTAAAGATGCAGATGCCAATACTATGATTCAAGTAGAAGAAACTGCCAATGATGATATCATTCGTTTTGATACCGCAGGTTTTGAAAGAATGGTGATTGATGCCGCTGGTAATGTAGGTGTTGGGGTGGCCAGTCCGGTAAATCCATTAGATGTAGCTGGTAAGATTCAAGCTACCGGAGATGTGTGTAGTGGTTCATACTGTTTAGATACCATTGGTGCTGCTAGTGGTGAGGCCAATACTGCTTCCAACCAAGGAGTTGCCGGTGTTGGTGTTTATGATGCTAAAGTAGCAGCTGATTTACAATTTAAAAATATTAATGCAGGTTCAACTAAGATAACAGTAACAGATGATGCTGTTAATAAAGAAATTGATATTGATGTTAATGAGGCCAATTTAAGTCTTTCTAATATCGGTGGCAGTGTTGATTTAACAACCCAGGTAACAGGAGCATTACCAGTTGCTAACGGTGGTACCGGAGCAACTGATGCCGCAACAGCTAGAACTAATTTAGGCTTAGCTATTGGAACAGATGTACAAGCTTACGATGCGGACTTGGATGCCATTGCGGCACTTGCTTGTGCTGATGGAGAGGTTGCCCAAAAAGTATTAGGAGCTTGGAGTTGTGTAGCAGCTTATAGCGATGCTGATGCCAAGGCAGCAACTGTAGCAGATAGTATAACTGATGCAGTGGTGGATGTAGCACCTTCACAAAATGCAGTGTTTGATGCTTTAGCTTTAAAAGCAGATGCGACTTCACTCGCTAATTATGTGCCACTTGCTGGTGGAACGATGAGCGGAAATCTTGAGTCTCCTAGCTATGTTTTAGCTGATACTGGAGCGGATACAAATAAATGGTCACTAGCTGAAGATGCTACGAATAATTTAAATATTAAAAATGGAGCGACAGATGTTATAACTGCACTTGCAAGTGGAAACGTAGGGGTTGGTACGGTAACTCCAGGTCAAAAACTTGATGTGCAAGGTGGGAACATCAATGCTTCTGGTGATATTTGTTCTAGTGATGGAACTTATTGTTTAAACACCATTGGTGCGGCCAGTGGTGAGGCAAACACTGCTTCTAATGTGGGAGCGGGCGCTGGGCAAGTCTTTAAACAAAAGAATTTACTTGATTTAGAATTTAAAACTATTGCGGGTGGAACAGGGGTCACTGTTACTAATAATGTAGACGATGTAACTCTTGTAGTAGATGAAGCTGCTTTAAATCATGCAAATATCGGTGGAACATTACCACTGGCAAAATTAACTGATGACGATGTAAACGCTGGTTACTTTATGGTATCAGGCGGTATTGCTGGAGATCCTAATTATGTAGATGCCGCTACGGCAAGAACAAATTTAGGTCTGGGAACCATGGCCACACAAGCGGCAGCAGACTTTTTAGCTGTAGCCAATAACTTATCTGATTTAGCAGATGCGCCGACAGCAAGAACTAATCTAGGATTAGGAAGTGCTGCCGTTGCAAATATTGATACAACCACCACCCTGGGAACTAGTGATACGGTGGTGCCATCTCAAAATGCAGTAAAAACTTATGTGGACACGCAAGTTGCAGGTGTATCAACAGATTCAATTAAAGACGCAGATGCAAATACTATGATTCAAGTAGAAGAAACTGCTAATGATGATATTATTCGTTTTGATACTGCAGGTTTTGAAAGAATGGTTATTGATGCCGCTGGTAATGTAGGTGTTGGGGTGGCCAGTCCAGTCAATCCATTAGATGTAGCTGGTAAGATCCAAGCTACCGGTGATGTATGTAGTGGTTCATACTGTTTAGATACTATTGGTGCCGCTAGTGGTGAAGCCAATACTGCTTCCAATCAAGGTACTGCTGGAGTTGGTGTTTACGATGCTAAAGTAGTTAATGATCTACAATTTAAAAATATTAATGCCGGTTCAGCTAAAATAACAGTAACAGACGATGCTGTTAATAAAGAAATTGATATCGATATTGATGAGGCCAGTTTAAGTCTGGCAAATATTGGTGGAGTACTGCCACTGGCAAAATTAACTGATGATGATATCAATGCTGGTTACTTTATGGTATCAGGTGGAGTGGCAGGAGATCCTAATTATGTAGATGCCGCTACGGCAAGAACTAATTTAGGTCTGGGCACCATGGCCACACAGGCAGCAGCTGACTTTTTAACGGTGGCCAATAACTTATCGGATTTGGCAGATGCACCAACAGCGAGAACGAATCTAGGATTAGGAAGTGCAGCCGTTGCAAATATTGATACAACCACAACACTTGGAACAAGTGATACGGTGGTGCCTTCCCAAAATGCGGTTAAAACTTATGTGGATACACAAGTAGCGACAGTTTCCACTGATTCAATTTCTGATGCAGATAATAATACTAAAATTCAAGTAGAAGAAACTGCCAATGAAGATATCATTCGCTTTGATACTGCGGGCAGCGAGCGTATGGTGATTGATGCTACTGGAAAAATTGGGATTAATAATTCTAATCCAATTAGCTCTCTAACAATTGGTACAGATGGGGTTGCAGATCAAAGTTTAATTTTATACTCGGATACGGCAACTCAATTTTTGGCCATCAATTCCAATGGAAATTATGCCAATATCAGTTCAACCAATACGCTAGGCTTTAATGCTAACTCTAATGATATTGAATTTGCTACAGCGGCCGTAACTAAAATGATCGTTAAAAATGATGGTAAAGTCGGGATTGGAACTATCACCCCAACTGAAGTTCTTGAAGTTACAGGAAATATCAAGTCTTCAGGTGACATCTGTTCTAGCAATGGAACATATTGTTTAAGCACCATTGGTGCGGCCAGTGGTGAGGCAAACACAGCTTCTAATTTAGGTGCAGGGGCACAAATCTTTACCGCTAAGTCAGGTGTTGATTTACCTTTTAGATCAATTGTTGGTGGTACTGGGATCACAGCAACTCAAAATGCAAACGACATCACTTTGGCCGTGGATGAAGCAGCTTTAGATCATGCAAACATCGGTGGAGTATTGCCACTAGCTAAATTAACTGATGACGATGTTAATGCAAACTATGTACTTATATCTGGAGGAGCTGGTGGAGATCCAAGCTACGCGCAATTAGACCTTTCTACAATGGTTACTGGATCACTTCCTTTATCTAATCTAGCTAGAGGTGTTACTTTTGGGCAGCCTTTGATTTCGCAAGGAGTGGCACTTGATCCTGTTTATGGTCAAATTGATTTATCAGATAATGTGAATATTGTGACAGGAACTCTTCCCCTTGCCAGTGGTGGTACTGGTGCAACGACTGCTGCTGCTGCTCGAACTAATTTAGGGTTAGGAACTGCTGCTGTTGCAGATATTGATACGACCACTACACTTGGGACGAGTGATGCAGTTGTGCCATCCCAAAATGCCGTTAAAACTTATGTTGACACGCAAGTTGCAGCGAGTGGAGATAATTTAGGTAACCATATAGCAACACAAAATATAGACCTTGCCACCTTTAAGTTGGTTGGTAATGGTGGTAGTAAGGGGCTTTCTATTGATGCCAGTGGTAGAATCGGTGTTGGAACTAGTTCGCCATCGGCACCAATTCATGCCGTTCAAGATCAGTCTAATGCAGAGATAAAGTTATATGCTTTTAAAGATACAGCCGCAGT